>JBJEQN010000083.1:0-44951 GCA_051881775.1 Oscillospiraceae bacterium
ACAAGATAAATGCGCTAAAATACGCAGTTTAATGTAGGGGCGGATATTATCCGCCAGCAATTTTATGATTTTTTAATTAACGTGCAACAGCCCCCTACGGAGAAATCGTGTAAATAGCGCTGTATTTGTTAAAAAAATCGGGACGGGCGACCCGTCCCCTACATTAATTGCGGTTGATTATGACAAAATGTACGAAAAAAAGACCACTCAGTATTCTATCCCGATCCTAGACTTCACACCCTTGTCATAAGGGTGCTTTACGGGTTCAATTTCCGAAATATAATCGGCTGCGGCGGTGAGCCTTTCGCCGGGGTTTCTGCCCGTCATTACCACTTCAAGCCCCTTAGGACGTTCCGCAAGAAACTCCGCCGCTTCATCCTCCGTCAAAAATCCCATACCGATAACGTCCAGTACCTCGTCCATAACGAGCATATCAAAGCCTTCCTCCGCAGCCTTTCGGCAAACATCGGCAAACTGCTCCTTAACCTCTGCGGCAAGCTGCTTTTTCTCCTCTTCCGTCATTGCAAACACGAATTTTGTTACGAGTGTACCCTTGAAAACCTCGATGTTCTCTATGCTTTCAAGAACGGAGATCTCACCCGAAGTATAGTCCTTAAAAAACTGGGTAAAAAGCACCTTGAAGCCACGTCCTGCGGCTCTTATGCTTTGCCCTGCGGCGGCTGTGGTCTTGCCCTTGCCGTTTCCGCAGTAAATCTGAACAAGTCCTTTTTCCATTGCCCTCTCCTTTATAAAACAGACAGATTAACGCCGCTTTTTTCCTGCTTCAAAATTTCAAGCATAAGGTCAACAATGTGTGCGGCAGCTTCAACGGGCGGTATTCCATGATGGCTTATGTTTGATACAACGGTATATTCCGATTCCTGCATATCGGGACGAGCGTTCCACGCCATATATGCCGACATACTTTCCGCAGTAAGCAGACCCGGACGTTCGCCGATAAGCACACAGGTCAGCTTTGACCCCAGCAGCGGCGCAATAGTCCTCGCCGTATTAACACGGCAGTACCGTACAAAGAAGGGTGTTCCCACGGTAACCCCCTCCGCTTCAAGACCCTTCGTTATTGCAGGAAGAATATCCGGCACGTTTGCCCCCACGCTTGGCGCACACAGACCGTCTCCAACGTAAATTTCAACGTCAACGTTATGTTTGCACCTGTCCGAAATTATCTTCTGCGTTTCTTCGCTGAAAAGCCTGCCAAGGTCGGGGCGTGTAAGCATCATATTTTTATCCTCGCACAGCGTTCTCACCTCGAACAGCCCCAGCTTTTCCACAAGAGCGCTGTCCACCTCGGAAAAAACAGCGTCCGCCGCAGCCGCCTGATCTGCTCTGAACCTAAGATATGAAGCTGTGGGGTACCTTGCCCCCGTATGCCCCATACCTATTCTTGCAGGCGTTTTTTCTTTAAGCTGCGCATAACGCTCCCTGTCCTCGACCTTTTGTATAAGGCTGAGATCCTGCATTTTTATTGTTGTTATATCGTTATTCTCATAATCAAATTTTGGAAAAACAGGCATGACTTTCCCTCCTTAATCCCCGAAAATTGTGGGGTCGCCTGCACGGTCGGTGTATCTTCCGTTCTCGTCAACAATGCCCCATTTAAGCATCCACTTTTCAAACTCGGGATTTGCACGAAGCCCAAGTATCTCCCTTGCCGCCTTAACATCGTGATGTCCCGTTGTCTGATACATAAGCATAATATCATCGCCGTGAGGTATCGCCATAACATAGTTTACCCCTGCAGCACCAAGCATAACAAGCAGATTATCCATAGAATTCTGATCGCAGGTGTTATGATTAGTATAGCACACATCGCAGCCCATTGGAAGACCGTGCATATGTCCGCAGAAATTATCTTCAAGTCCTGCCCTGAGTATCTGCTCTCCGCCGTAAAGATATTCGGGGCCTATAAAGCCTACAACCGTGTTGACGATAAAGGGGTCATAATGCCTTGCAAGACCGTAGCAGCGTGACTCCATAGTCTGCTGATCCCAGCCGTTGTGACCGTCCGAGGAAAGCTCCGAAGCCTGCCCCGTTTCAAAATACATATAGTTGGGACCCGTGCCCGTACCCTCGGTGCGCATAAGCTCATTTGCTTCTTCAAGCATTTCAACCGTCACACCGAACGCGTCCATTGAAACCTGAGAGCCTGCTATTGACTGAAAGCAAAGGTCGGCAGGCGCTCCCCGGCGTATAGCCTCCATCTGCGTTGTAACGTGGGAAAGCACACAGTTCTGCGTTGGTATATCATACTTTGTCATTACCTCTTTGAACAGGGTAAGTATAGCCGCAGTTGAATCCACGCTGTCCGTCGCAGGATTAAGCCCTATAACAGCGTCACCCATACCGTAGGAAAGCCCTTCAAGAAGCGAAGCCGCAACACCCTTGGGGTCGTCCGTAGGGTGATTGGGCTGCAAGCGTGAAGACATAGTTCCCGGCAATCCCAGATAGGTGTTGCAGTGGGTAACTATCTCAATTTTTTTAGCCGCATACATAAGGTCAAGGTTGCCCATCAGCTTGCAAACTGCGGCAATTACCTCGCTTGTCATGCCCCGTCCTGCACGGAGTATCATATCCCCCGTTGTATTGCTGTCAAGTATCCACTCCCTCAGTTCCGCAACGGTCATATTCTTTATTTCGTTGTAAATGGGAATGTTAAGGTCGTCCTGAATTATCCTTGTTACCGAATCCTTTTCATAGGGAACGGCAGGATTCTCCCTAAGGTCGTGAACGGTGATGTTGCTCAGAGCCATTTTTGCCGCAATGCGCTCCTTTGTGTCCTCTGCCGCAATTCCTGCAAGACAATCACCCGATTTAAGCTCATTTGCCTTTGCCATTACCTCACGGATGCTGCCGAATTCGTAGGTACGTCCGTAAAGCCTTACTTTATATGCCATTTATATAGCCTCCCTTTATGAGAAAATAAGCGTTTTTACAATAACGGGAAGAACCTTTCCGTGTGCAAGTGGTTCTCCTATGTCAATAAAATCTCCGTCACCGCAGGATATTCCGTCAATACAGATAAATCCGCATTTTCCCTTTATCCTGCGTTTAAGCGCCTGACCCAGAGCCTTGCCGATGTCCGATTCAAGCACGATGATAAGCGGCTCGCCTGCAGCAATGCTTTCCGCTGCGCCCTCACATACCGCCTCCGCAATTGCTTCTATCTCGTCAAAAGAAGGACAGGGCAGACCTTTCATGGCAAGAGCGGTAAGCCTGCTTTCAAACCGCCCCAAGCCGTCCTTTATCCGCCCCGACAGCAGCGGTATGTCCTCTCCGTATTCAAGCCGAACAGCCGCCGCAGGTATGCTTTTCATTGGCAGCTCACAGCCTGTATACTCAATGGTGCTGCCCGAGACCTCCATACTGAAATTTCCTGCACCTATGACAGTTGCCCGTATGGTCTCTTCCGCACCCTCGGCGGTCTTGCCCATAAGAAGCACCGAATCAGCCAAAGCCTTGCCAAAATATACACCAATGTCGCCGTACCGCAGCATATCTCCCCCGTGAGAAGCAATGCAGTCCGCAACGCCGCCGGAAAAGGTGATAATATCCGGCGGCTCGCTGTCTTTTAGCCCGTGATTTGTTATCATAAGTTCCAGCCTGCCGTCCTTTTCCCGTAAACCTGCCGCCTGTTCGATAACTTCCACCATTTCACGGCATACAGCCGCCCCAAGCTCCTCCATAAGCACCGTTCCGACCGAAATATCAACGCCCTTTCTCCTCATAAGCTCCGTCAGCTTCTTTGCGGCGTAGGTTATCCTGCGGTCAGCGCCGACCTTTATCAGCCTTCCCCCTATGTCAAGGCAAGCCGTGTCCGTGACTTCGCCGTTTTTGAATACGCAAATGTTCGTTGTTCCTCCGCCTATGTCAAAGTTTGCAACCACCTTGCCCGTTTCAGCGGAAAGCTTCGCCGCTCCCGAGCCTTTTCCTGCAAGCACCGATTCAAGGTCGGGACCTGCGGCGGCAACAACAAAGCTGCCTGCAATTTCCGAAAGCGCCTCCGCCACCGAGCCTGCGTTTTTCTTCCGTGAGGTCTCCCCCGTAATGATAACAGCCCCAGTTGTTATATCCTCGGGACGGAAGCCCGACTTTTCATATTCCTTTTCAATTATATTTCTTACCGATACACCGTCTATCTCGTTTTCCGACAGCAGCGGCGTAAAATGCACACCGCTTTCATAGACAACTTCCTTCCCCACTATCTCTATCTTTGGAACAGAGCCGAAGCCGCCCGTGTTTTTCACCGTCATGCGGCTGAAAATGACCTGAGTGGTGGAGGTGCCCACATCTATGCCTGCGCTGAGTATAGTTTCATCCATATTGATTTCTCCCACAAAAAAACAAGCAGCAATAACGCCCGTAAGAAACGTCATTGTTGCTTGTTAAAAATTATATGCTTTATATTGCTTAAAGTATAGCACCCTGCCTGCCGCTTGTCAATTATTATTTTGTGAATTTTGCAGGATAGGTTTGTGTATTATGCAAAATTGAAATTGTCGGAACTGTTCACTTCACCGCAAACGGCTCAACAAGATAATAGACCTTGTTGTCAACAAGTGCGTCAATAAGCGTTCCCTCGGCAGTATATTCCTCGGAAAACACCTTTCCGTCTATACGAATAGTATTAATTACAGCTGTTTTGTCGTAAGGTATAACAAATCTGCCCCTTTTAGCCGTCTCGGGCAGGTTTCTTGCAATACATTCCAGCAGATCATCCAAGCCCGTCTTGTTCTTTGCGGAGATAAGAACGGTGCTGTCATCGCAGGTGATATTCGCACCCTCGGGCAGCTTGTCCGCCTTGTTCAGAACGTTCACCTGGGGTATGCCCTCGCAGCCAAGTTCCTTAAGCAGCTCCGCCGTGACCTGCGCCTGTTCGTAGCCGTCGTCTGCGCTTATGTCGATAAGATTAATGATAATATCGGCGTTTGCGGCTTCTTCAAGAGTGCTTTTGAACGCCTCCACAAGATTATGGGGCAGACGGCGCACAAGCCCTACCGTGTCAACAAGCAAAACGCTTCTTCCGTCGGGCAGCGCCAGCGCACGGGAAGTCGTATCAAGGGTAGCGAACAGCTTGTCCTCCGCAAGCACTCCTGCATCGGTCAAGGCGTTCATAAGTGTGGATTTTCCCACATTCGTATAGCCAACGATAGCACCAACGATAACATTGTCCTTTCTGCGGCGTGTGCGGTGCAGCTCACGGCGGCGTTCAAGCTCCTTTAATTCGTCCGTAAGCGCTTCAATGCGGCGGTGAATGTGGCGCTTGTCCGTTTCCAGCTTGGATTCGCCGGGACCTCTTGTGCCGATACCGCCGCCAAGACGGGACATTTCGATCCCCTTTCCTGCAAGGTGTGCAAGACGGTATTTCTGCTGCGCAAGCTCAACCTGTATGCGGCCCTCTTTGGTCAGCGCACGCTGTGCAAAAATATCAAGGATAAGCGTTGTGCGGTCGATAACCCTTATGTCAAGTATCTTTTCTATGTTTTTGGTCTGATTTGCGGTAAGCTCGTGGTCAAAGATAACAAGGTCAATGTCCAGCGCCGCAGCTTCTTCCGCAAGCTCTTCAAGCCTGCCCGAACCGATGCAGGTAGCGGTATCGTAGCTTGGGCGCTTCTGAGTAACGGTGGCTGCCACCTCAACTCCTGCGGTCTTTGCAAGCTCCTCAAGCTCCTTCATTGAAAGTTCAGCGTCAAATTCCCCCGTGTCGGCGCTTACGAGGATAACTCTCGGCTTCTTTATAACATTTTCTGTAAGTTCCATATATACTCCTTTCCGTATATTATTACAAATAATATACTTTAAGAACAAAAACTTTGTCAGCCGCACATCATCAAGGCATAAAAAAAGCTCCCCCAAGGAAGCATACCCATATATACCTCAGCCTGAAAATGTCAGCAGGCGCAGCGGCAGACGGACTTCCCTAAACAACAGTATTCCCTTGTAACGGCTTTAATTCTGATGAACACTTTGTCCGCCTCCTTTCAGAAGTCAGAGGATAGAAGTCAGAAGTTAGAATTCAAAACACTATTCCTCTTGCATCAAATCTTAATAAAAATATGTCCTTTTTACGGAACACAAATTGAGTATAGCTTATAAAAAGGGATTTGTCAAGGATTTTTTGAAAAATCAAGAAAATACATTTCCGGCGGTTTATCCCTGCATATTGATCTCCTGCTCCATCCGCCAAATATTAATCACAGGAATGCCCTTGCGTTCCGCCATTGTTACAGTTTGCTTCGTTCCGCTTTTATTTTGTCTTTCATCATAATAGCAAAAGCAAACGTCCGCAAGCTCTGCAAGCCGTTTGTTTAGCTCTTTCATACAGCCGTCATAGTAATTATCGGATAGAATTTCAATGCTGTCGGCGGCTTTGCGTATTTTGCGATATGTTTGCCTTTGCTGTTCGTTCCACCTTGCCGTCTGTTCTGCTTCGGAGCAGGACAGAACAAGGTGCAGCTTTATATGCGGATATTTTTCACGCAGGCATATCACGGTTTCGGAACAAAGCGTGTCCCAGCCGATTGCTCCGCCTGCGTAAAAATCGGTGACCCCTCTTTTTATCAAGCCGGTCAGTTCATCGTAAACAAGCCGTTTCAGCGGTTCGGTTAGTTTTATTATTCTGTGTCCTGTGAAGCAGCATTTCATAAATATCGCCCCCTTTTCTGAATTTATTGTAAATCCTACTTCTGTGTATTATTGCTTGCATAATCGTAAAAGTTTTATCAATTATAACATATATGATTAATCGTTACAATGAACAAGAATAATAAATATTCTTAAAAGTTATATCATATAATTGGTGATAATTAATGAAACGAATCAAAATTTTGCGTGAAGCAAGAGGTCTGAGCCAGCAGAGATTAGCAATTGAACTGAACGTTTCTCAGGCAATGATAAGCAAATACGAGCTTGGTCAGGCGGAACCGGACATACAGATGATATGCAATATTGCACGGTATTTCGGCGTATCAGCCGATTATCTGCTTGAACTCAGCGATGATAAATATGCGTCCGCCGCAGGTCTTTCCGACACGGAAAAAGAGATCATATTTGATTTCAAGCGGCTTGACGATATGCAGAAGGGCAAGCTGCAGGCATATTTACAGGGATTGCTGCAAAAATAATTCAGGTGATATTATAATGAGATTAAAAATCCGTGATCTGAGAGAGGACAATGATCTGACCCAAAAGCAAATTTCGGAATATCTTATGTGCGACCAGTCGTTATATTCAAAATATGAACGGGGCGAACGTGAGATCCCCTTAAATCTTATCATTAAACTTGCCGATTATTATGATGTGAGCATTGACTACCTTGTGGGAAGAAGCTCCGTATCAAAACGTTATAAATAATTCAAGTGCAGAAGCTATGTACAAAATAACAGCTGTTTCCTAAACGGAAAACGGCTGTTTTCTTTTCTGTCAGGCATTTTCCCCGTTTGTTTTATGGCAAATTAACTTCATTCTATATTGAATTTCCGGAAATAGTATGCTACAATTAAACAAATCCTAAAAATCGGAGAGCAGCTATGAAAATGAAAATAAATACCGGACATATAATAATACTTGCGGCTGTTATCATAGCAATAATTATTGTAGTTTTTATCTTTGCTCCGCTTATCAGCATGATAACCGATTATGCCGGCGAGGTCTCCAAAAGCAACGCCGCTGTCAAAGCTGCGCAAAACGGCGTTGACTGTTACTACTATGAAAAATATGGGGAACACCCCGAGATAACAGGCATCAACTCCGGATTGGAATGGAGCGGTTACATTATCCCCGTAACACGCTACTTTTCGGGATATGTTATCCTGGAAGAAAAGAACAGCACTATTTATTACAAAGCCGGTACAAAGCAGTTTTACGATTCAAGACAATATGACGAGATATGCAGCGCATTGACCGAAAAATATTTTGCCGATAAGCGCCTCGGAACAGACGTATCTGCCGATATAGAATTAGTTTACTCCGACTACTGGCTATACCGTAACAATAAAGCCGCAAAATGTATTGACGTATATTTTGACGGCGACATAGACAGCTTTCTTAAAAATGTTTCGTATGACAGCTTGTCTGCCGATATTTATTATACCGGCTATGGGGAAACAGGCAGGGCGTACAGAGAGCTTATTTCGGCTAAGCTTGAAGAATTAAGAAGCCTTTTCCCAAGCGGCAGCTTCAGCGTAAATATAAAATATCCCGAAAATAAAATCACATACCCCAAACACTTTTGGGGAACAAAGCCTTATTCGGGATTGCCTGCAGATTACGGTACGCTTATTGCCAAAGGGGTAAGCAGAAAAAACAGACCCGACGAGCTGTATTACACAGAATGGTGCGAAATTGACGAATTTGTTTCAATGGCAGATGTATCTTCGGAACTGCCGCCGGATAAAGCTGATCTCCTTTTTCAAACGGACAGCAGCTATGACGGCATGACCGTTTTTACGGACAGCAACAAAAAAGACACCTACACCCTGACCGGCGAAGCATACCGTTTCAGCTGCAAAAACAGCCGCCACATTTATATCCGTCTTGACCGCAGGAAATACAGCATTGACGGCAATAATGTACCTATCATGGTGGAACAGGACCAAAACGGCAATATCTATCCCTATTTTATTGGCATCAAGTCTATCGGAGAGCCTTATCTGCAGCTAATGCCTGACAGCTGGTATCTGTATGATGAAAATTATATTTATATCTATGCTTATAAAGATGAAGCGGTCATTATGTTTACGGAATTACCGTCTTAATAATTGCAAATGGGCTGTTGCAGCGTGTGATGCAACAGCTCCGTTTTTACGTCGGTACAACTATGCCATAATTTGTTTTGTCGCAGGAAAATACACTTCGCTTCGCTCTGTATATTTTCCTGCGAAGGTGACTTTGTTTGTATGGGATAGAAATGGCGCAATTCACATTTAGTCGGTTTAACTGCAAAGTTTTTGACAAAACTTTGCTTGTTTCCGATTTTTTGTGTGAATTGCGCCTTTGATTTTTTACTTTGCTGTTTTTTTACGCTGCAATACGTTGCGCCTTAGTTTAGGGGTATTTCGCTTCTGCGGAAGCGACAAGGGACGCTGTCCCCTTGACCCCTGCCACCCTTTGAAAAGCGTGGACGTAAACTTTATTCCGCTTCGCAGTCGAGAAACTTACCTTTGGAATCCCATTATCGCTTCGCTGTTCTTCTGCTGCAGCCCCTTGCTGTTACTTATTTATCCACTCAACCGCCATTCTAACCCATTCGGCGCATTCCCTGTTGATGTGTCCGTCATAGTTTGCCGTGCTTTCGTCCGCAAGGGCAAGTCCGTGTACGCCGCTGCTGAAAATATGGCTTGTGAACGGCACCTTATTTGCCGCAAGAGCCGCCGTGAACATAAGGGTGTTCTCCACAGGAACAAGCTCGTCGTCGCAGGTACTCCATATAAAGGTGGGAACGGTGTCGCCGCTGACCTGCTCTTCAAGTGATACAAGGCGCTTTGCTTCCTCGTTGGAATCGTCGCCTATAAGGTTCAGTATGGAACCGTCATGACGCTTTTCTCCGCCCGTTATAACGGGGTAGCAGAGTATCTGTCCGTAAGGGCGTATCATTTCGGGCTTTACACCGAAAGGCTCGTATGCAAAGGGCTTGTTCCAATGTACGCCAAGACTTGCCGCAAGGTGTCCTCCTGCAGAAAAGCCGCAGACATAGACCTTTTCTGCGTCAATGCCGAATCTATCCCCATTTTCACGGACAAACAGCATTGCGGCAGCAAGCTCCAGCAAATTTGTCGGGAACAGCTTTCTGTAACAGCTGTAATTCAGCACGAAACAAGCAATATTGTAGGAAGCCAGCCTCATTGCCACAGGCTCCGCTTCTCTTACGGAGCAGTAATCATATCCGCCGCCGGGGCAGATTATGACCGCTCTGCGCTTTATTCCCCGTGTGTCGTTAGGGAGCATATCGGGAACAACAGCCGTAAGCTCCGCCCTGCAGCCCTCGGAAGAAACTCCGCCCTTTTCGTATGGTACGTTCAAAATGTATTTTTCATAAAGCATATCGTTATCCATCCTTATTTTTTCTTTTCATAAAATACAGTCCTGCAATATCCGCCAGCGCCCAGCCAATGGGAATACTTGCCCATATTCCATTGTAACCGACAGCCGGTATTCCCGAAAGCAGGTATGCAAGCGCCACTCTTGTTCCAAGAGATACAACCGTAAGCACCACCGATATAACGGGACGTTCAACAGCACGGAAATATCCGTAAAAAAGGAACAAAAACCCTATCAGGCAGTAAAAAACTCCCTCTGTACGCAGGTAGGAAACTCCTATTCTTATTATCTCGGGGTCTTCCGCAAAAATCGACATAAGCTGCTTTGCAAATATAACGACCAAAAGGCTTATTGCTGCGCAGAATATGACCACCGCAATAAACGCCGTTTTTATGCCGTCACGAATGCGCCCGTCCTTTTTTGCACCCCTGTTCTGCGCCGTAAAGGTGGAAAAAGCGTTGCCGAAGTCCTGCACGGGCGAATAGGCAAAGGTGTCTATCTTCACCGCCGCAGAAAACGCCGCCATAACTGCCGTACCGAAGCTGTTTACAAGCCCCTGCACCATAAGTATGCCGAAATTCATTATGGACTGCTGCAGCGAAGTCAGAAGGGAAAGGCTCAGTATCCTTTTTAAAATGTGCTTTTCAAAGTGCGCCGTATCCTTTTTGAACCGCAGAGAAGGATTTTTCGCAAGAGCATAAGCGCACAGCCCTACTCCCGAAGCATACTGGGACATTACCGTTGCCGCCGCAGCGCCCTCTATTCCAAACGGCAGCACCGCCACAAACAAAATATCCAGCAAAACGTTCATCACCGCCGACACGCCGAGAAAAACAAGAGGCACCACCGAATTTCCCACCGACCGCAGACAGCAGGCAAAATAGTTATACAAAAACGCCGCAGGTATGCCCCCGAAAATTATTATCAGATAGGAGCGTATCAGCGGATAGACCTCCTCGGGTATCTGCAGAAGCGCAAGTATGCCGTCCATAGCGGCGTAAACGGCGGCGTTCATAACAAGCGAGAAGCCGCCGATAGTTACAAAGGACATAAAATTGCCGCAGGAAAAGGCTCTTCTGTCGCCGTTGCCGAACTGTATGGAAAGGAACGCTCCGCTGCCCATGCAAAGCCCGATCATCACCGAGGTAAGGAAAACCATTACAGAATAAGCCGAACCCACTGCGGCAAGGGCTTCTTTTCCGATAAACCTGCCCACTATGAAGGTGTCTGCAATGTTGTAAAACTGCTGCAGCAGATTTCCTATCATAAGGGGCACCGCAAACCGTATAAGTCCGCCGGTTATGCTGCCGCTTGTAAGGTCAACAGAATGGTCTTGTGAACTCATTTTACATTCTCCCGTATTCCGTCAGGAAACAGCTTATCAATCATTAATATTTGCTGCGGTGGCTGTTGCAGTAGTCATCGGCTCCCGAAGGATGCTTGAATTTATTATATGCACATTCATTAGTGTACGGCAAATAATGTATGCAGTTGCCGCAGCAGTAGCCAAGCTGATTTGCACCGCCTACATATTTCGGCGTTCTTGAAGCTGCCATCTGTGCCTGTCTTTGCGCATTTTCCTGCATAGCACGCTGCTGTCTTGCCCTCTGCTCTGCCAACATCTGAGCATTACGCTGCTGCGATTGCCTTGTCATTTCCGCAGACCTTTGGTTAAGCGCCGCAGTTTGTCTCTCCATATTTATCTGCGGAATGGATTTATATCCTCCGCACATTACACCCGATATGTATGACAAATAGCTCACGCCGTTGCTCTGAGCGCCCTGCCTTATCTGAGCCGCAGTCATTACCATATTGTTTTTTTCCATAGTCATGCTCATTTTCATCATGCCTTTTACAACAGACGGCAGCTTATCATTTTCCAGCTTATAATCGACCTGCTTTTTGTACAGCTCACTATACATAGCAAATACCTGCGCCGCTTTTCCAAGAAGAAAATTATCTCTCTCCACCTCTGTATCCGGAATACCTGCTGCAGCTGCGCCGTTAGGATACGGAGTACCGCAGAATTGACAGACCTTGCTGCCTTTTACAACAGGCGCACCGCACTGCAGACATTGTGCAGCAGTACCGTAAGCTGTCTTACCGCTGTTTGCATCGGATATAGCATGGTCAAGCTCCTGCAATTCTGTAAGTGCATCCAAAATATCACGCTGCTCTGCAAGACAAGCCTCACAGCGTGCATCGTTGATAGGACACAGCTTATGGCAAAGCGCTCCGGGCTTGGGTCGCGATTCCAATTCCTGAGCCAGCTTTTGGCTATCCTGCATAAGATTATTTCCCATAAGACCGCCCTGCATAATATCGCTTACATTGCCCTCATTTACAGCATCTGAAACCGATTGAAGCGCTGACTGCAAAATATCCATTAAACCCATAACTGCATCTCCCTTTCAATTTTTAGTTTGATTTATTGTATCAAAAATGTCATAAAAAGTCAATAACGGGAAGCTGTTCCCTCATTTTGTTATCCCTTGATCAAGAGGATAATTTTTCAGGTCGGGCAGCTCGTCAAGAGTAAGGGTGCGTTCGTGGTTATACGCCTTTATAAGCATTTCCTTTTCGGTGTATTCCTCGTTAAGAACGTAATCCTTAAGCGTAAAGGGTGAAGCCCAGGTTCCCCAGAAAAGCCACCTTGCGTTATCCCTCATAACAAGGTCGGGGTCCATTACGCAGCCGTTCTCCGAAAGTGCGATGAGCTTGCTCTCGGAGGAGCAGAGCGCCGCTTCCGCAAATGTTCCGCTAAAGCCGGTGTAAACGTGATTTCCTGCATAAATATCCCACGAAACTATATCCACCGTATCGTCGCCGGGGTACCACTCAGCGTCCTGTCCGTTCCACATCCATATAAGGTTGGTCAGACCGTATTCATTTGTCATTTTGTCATACATTGCGTTCCACAGCTTCTTGTAGCTGTCAGGTTCACAGTTTCCCCACCAGAACCAGCCTCCTGCCGCTTCGTGGAGAGGACGCCATATTATCGGTACGCCCGAATCCCTCAGACGTACAAATTCCTGCGCAATGCCGTCAATATCGGACATAAGCAGGTCGTAACCCTCGGGGTCTTCGCCGTTCATTATGCGGTCAAGGTCAATGTTTGAGCCTTCCTTGTAGAAAGAACTGTACCAAGGGTGGTCTGCATCGTTCTTTGCATATTCACCGGGAGAATTCCAATGCCAGCAGAACTGTACAATGCCCCCTGCGTTTTCGTACCAGTCGTAAGCGTACTCAATGGCTCTGCCGTTTGCGCCGTTAGCCTTGTTTGCAATGCTGTAATCCATCATATCAAGTCCGAGAACGGCAAATTCCTTGCCCGTAGCCTGCTTTATCCTTTCAAGCTCGGAAGAGCTTCTGCCCTTGTCGGCAAACTGACCCGTAAGGCTGTATTTTCCGTAAATATCGCAGAGGAACTTGTAAAGCCGCCGTGTGTTTTCGTCCGCATTGGGGTTGGAAAGCTCTGCTGTGACCTTGTAGGTGTCCTCGCTTATTGCCGTGCCGGGGGTTATTTTCAAGCAATCGTAATCCGCATAGCCCCAGCTTGGGAGCAGGGCTATCTCGTGGCTGCCCTTTTCAAGATAAATACATCTCAGCAGCGAATCAACGATAAGCCCGTCTGAATTGCAGGTCACATCTCCGCAATGTACGCCGTCTATGTAAACGTAATTCACCCTGCCGCTGTCGCCGGAATAGCAGACAAAGTTCAGGTCGTACATTCCGTCATATTCAATATCAACGTTAAATACTATCTTATCTCCCTGCGAATTAAGTCCGCTTACATAAGAGCCGCCGGAGAAGGAACCGTTGTCCACGACCTTGCAGTTTCCCGAAAGCTCGGCGCTTTCCGCTTCGTAAACTGCGCTGTAACCGTCAGGAACGCCGCTTTCGGACAAGGGGTAAGCGCTAAGGTCGGGAACATCGGCAAACTCCGTCCTTATTTCGCCGTAGACCGCCTTTATCGGCTCGGCAGCAGACGTTTCAGCCACAGCGGAGGACACGGCGGAGGTCTCCGAACCTGCAGAGGTCTTGTCCGCAGCTTCCGTGTCCGCAGTTTCCGCCCCACCGCCGCAGCCTGTCAGCGCCATAGCCGTTACCGCCGCAACAAGGGATAAAAATTTATTTTTCTTCATAAAAATCACCTCAAGTATTTACTTTATGATATAACCATACAATATTCCCGATCAAAAATCAACTACTTTCTGTTAACGCAGAAATATCCCCGTCCGAAGCAATGCCCGAACGGGGATATTGATAAATATATTATTAATACGTCATTTCTGTGTCATTTATCGCCTTGAACGGATAGCTCAATATACATTTTAAACGCCTCATCTCCATATGGATCGTCACGGACGTATTCACTTGAAATATTACCTCTTGAAATTAATATGATCTCAATTCCGCCGTTAAACCTTCGGGAACGATGGTTGCCGCAGTTGTTTTCTCCGTCTGCGCTTCGCCAACAGCACCTTCACCGCACCCCGAAAACAGCGACAGACACATTACCACAGCTAATAATAATTTGCAAATTCTTTTCACAACAAAATTCTCCTTAACTATTGACGCAATTTGTTTTCTTTGTTTTCAAAGCTGTGTATTTCAATTTCAGGAAATACCTCGGACAACTGTTTGTACAAATTTTCAACATTATAGTTATTATTAATAAAGCTATAATAAAAATCGCCATATTCGTGTGCTACAAGATATTCTTTCTCGTTATTACCATTTATTCTCACTCCATAAAAACACGTTAATCCAAATACCGCATTTAATGAATTTTTGGTATTTTCTAACTTGTTTTTGGGGTCTATTTTTAATAGCTTTTTATAATAACTTATTAATTTTTCTTTCTGAATGGCATCAAAATCCGTATCAAAACTGTTTTCTTTTATCTTCTCAGTCAATTCGTCTAATTTTCGCAGGTCGGAGTATTCCTCCATAGTAATATACTCTTTTTCATAATCAAATGCAGGTTCTTCTTTATCTTCAAATTCAAAATATTTTATCTCACCATTTTTGTCAATGTAGTATCCTGCTGTTCCGATAAACGTTCCGGTTACATATTCTATTTCTTCTGGATAGTGAAAAAATATTACAAACACTATATCCGGCATAACAACATTCGCCGTTTCAGCTTCACTGCACCCCGATAACAGCGACAGGCACATTGCTGTTGAAACAATTAAAGCAAATATTTTATTCAACATATTTTTACCTCCAAGTCTACCACCAAAATATGCAACCTGCTTATTATTTTACCAACCCGGAGTAATTTGCGAAAAAACTGTTTGACATTTCCAGAACAAACTGTCAGTATGTTTTTCTTTTGTAGCTAAATAATAATTGCTGCTCTCTTTAATAAAAACTATTTCATCTATACTATTGCTATCCTTTTTTACCCCATACATACAAGACCAATCAGGAAGTGACTGTAATGTTGTATAGCCAACCATTTTCATCTTCTTGTTTAAATTCACCTTCAACAGTTCATCATAATATCCGCTTAATTCTTCTTGAGAAATCGTTTTAACAATAGAATTATCGTCTGCCACTTCATAATGTTTTAAAATCATATCGTGAATTTTATATACACCCCGTGCTTCTGTGTACTGAGAAATTTTCTTTACATCAGAGAGCTTTTGGTCGTCAGCTTCAAGTTCTGCGCTCAGATCTAACCCGGTGAATTCAAAACTTCTTATGTACCCGTCCTTATCAATATATTCGCCGTTGATATTGCCGTTATATTTCCAATAAAACTTGACAAACACTATATCCGGCATAACAACATTCGCCGTTTCAGCTTCACCGCACCCCGAAAACAGCGACAGACACATTATTACCGAAACGAGCAAAGAGAATACTTTTTTCAGCATGATTTTCCCTCCCAATAAAACAGCACAATTCCGTGTACAACTACATTTTAAAGCAAAACTCATATTTTGTCAATATACGGCAAACAAATTATACATTTATTTTGCACTATACCAATAAATCAAGAAGAATTTTCTGTTAACGCCGAAATATCCCCGTCCGAAGCAATGCCCGAACGGGGATACCGATAAATATGTACAGATAAAAACTCAGTCTTTAATGATCTTGAAGCAGACCGTATTTTCGTTGATAAGAGGCGTGTTGTACTCAAAATAAACTATTCCCGCAAAGTCGGCTTTTATCACCGATTCCGTTTCACCGTCAAGAGGGTTTACTATCTTGCCGAGAATGTCGTTTTCCTCAACAAAGCTGCCTGTTTCCGTCATGCTGACAAAAATGCCTGCCGCCTCGGAATGTATCTGCTCTATGCTGGATTCGTATATTATTTCCGTGTTGTAGCCTGCGTGTACCTTGTGGGTGATGATGCCCTCCTCCGCCATAAAGCGCATTATAGCTTCAACGGCGCTCTGTGCGGATTTTACATCTATAGTGTCGGTTGCGTTTGTGTAGATAGAAAACGCCTTTGTCTCCCACACCTGCCAGTTGTAGTTAAGGGTGGTGGTATCATAGGGACGGGGCGTTCTCACTATGCCGAACTGCATACCGAACTTGCGCATAAGCTCGCTGTCGGTAAAGCCCGTATCCATCATTTTCACATGGGGCAGGAAGTTGCCCTGCTGATAAAAGCTTGCAAGCTGTATGCCGTATTCGTACCCTCTCAGACCGGAAAATACGCCGTCTGCAATGCGCTGTGTGGTCTCACCCAGACCGTATCCGGGGAACATACGGTTTATATCCGTGTTGTCCATTGCCCAGAACCGCTTTCCGATGTTCATGGAATAATAATTCACGCAGGGGATAACAAGTATCTCTCTGTCCTTTGCTATCTCCCCTCTGCGCTCCAGCTTTTTCAGCTCCTGTATAAGCTGGGAGCAGACGTACATCTGCTGTACCTCGTTTCCCCTCATTGCGCCCACAACTGCAAGGGATTTCTTTCCGCCGCCGAAGCTGAAACCCGTTACATCAAGGCTTTCACG
Organism: Oscillospiraceae bacterium; assembly: GCA_051881775.1. Lineage (GTDB taxonomy): Bacteria > Bacillota > Clostridia > Oscillospirales > Ruminococcaceae > UMGS363. The sequence continues at coordinate 17,040 of JBJEQN010000083.1, forward strand.
GTAAGGAGATTTAAGAGAGTAGATTATTTCCTTTTTCATTCTCCGTCAGCTCCTTTCTCTGCGCCCGAGGGCATCAGTATCCTTGCAAGAAGGGAACCGCCGTAAACTATGGGGTACTCTCTTAAAGTAAATATCATACCGTCGCAGACTGCGCTTATCTCTGCGGCAACTCTGCCCGTCAGAGGGTCAAGCACGTCTCCGATATGGTCGCCTTTCTTCACATGGTCGCCGAACTCGGCACAGGGCACGAAAATTCCTGCGGCATCCGAGTTTACAAAGCCCACTTCCCTGTTAAGAGAAATAACAGGCTCTCTTGCTTCCTCCGCTTCGCCCTTCCACATTCCCGTTTTTTTCATAAGATTGAGAATGCCGTTAAAAAGCTGAACTCCGTATTCCTTTGTTATGCGCATACCAACGCCCATTTCCACAACAAGAGTTTTCGTTCCTCTTGTATTAAGGGAATGAGCAAGTGTGGATTCAAGCACCGTAGCCGATTCGTGTACCCAAATAAGGTCAACGTTGAGCATTTTTGCATAGGGTATAAGCGTCTCGGCTGTGGGAACGCTTATGCGTATCTGAGGCAGCTCTTTAAGAAAAATATTACTTGCGTGAACGTCCACGCAGATGTCCGAGCCGTCAATATCGTCAATAATTGCGGCGCATATCTTCTCCATCATAGTGCCGTCCTTCGAGCCGGGGAATATCCTGTTCATATCAAGGTCGAACTGGGGTATGCCTCGTGTAATGGAGTCAATACCCATTGGGTTAAGGGCAGGATAAATATCCACCGTTCCGTCAAGGTATTCAATATTTTCCGTAAGATAGTTCCCCACCATATAAGCAAGGTACTGCCCCTCCAGCTCATCGCCGTGAATGCCCGTAACAATGCTCAGGCGCTTTTTGCCCGAACCGTTTTTTATCCTGTTTTTTCTTATTATAAGCTTTTCATTTACCGCAAGTGCGGCTTCTGTCACTGTTTTGACCACTTTACAAATCTCCTCTTATGTTTAATTAAAAAGCATCTGCCGTAAGGGATGAAGAAATAAGCTGAAGCTGTCTTGTATACGCTCCGAACATTACTCCCCTGTCAACGGCGCAGTCCCCGAAATCCCTTCCCTGAGAAAGAACAAGGTAGCTGTCGTTCACAAAGCAGCCGTTTGTGGGGTCGTAGCCCGTCCAGCGGCTTCCGTCCCAGAATTCAAGCCAGCTGTGGGTCTCGCCGTCGCAGCTTGCAAGTCCTGCAATGTAGCGGCAGGGTATGCCGTCCATGCGAAGTATAGAAAGCATAATGTGGGTGAAATCCTGACAAACGCCCTTTTTCAGCGCAAAGGCTGCGGCAGCGTCCGTCTTTGTGTCGGTGGAATTCTTCTCATAGGTCATTACCTCGGAAAGACGGTTTGAAAAATACACCGCCCTGCCCACAGCAGTCGGCTCCGCACAGTAGGTCTTTATATCCGCATAATACTTTTTCAGCTCCTCATCGGGCTTTGTGAAAGGCGACTGGCGGACGTAGCAGGGCATAAAATCCGTTTTTTCTGCGGCGCTGTCTATCTCTGCGCAGCCCGTTATCTCAAAGTCAAGGAAACGGTGTTCCTTTCTTATATATCCGCTGACAACGTTGTTCCCGAAAGCGTCCGTTGTCCTGTTTGTGGAAACAAAGGGCGTAATATTCAGCTCGCAGGAAATAATGTGCTGGGCAGGACTTTCCGGCGGAATGCACCTTAAAGCAAAGGAATGTTCACGCACATAATTATCGAAGGTCAGCTTTGTGGAAAAAGCAAAATTCATTTTTTTCACAGTATCAGTCCTTTTTGTCATTTTGAAGAAAACAACCGTTCAAGGCTGTAAAGAGCCTCTCCCACGGAATCCATATACTTGTCGCCACTGCCGATGATCTCGGTAAGAGAAGAAAGGTACTTGGAATTGTAGCGGTAGGGTGTGTTTTTCGGCATACGGGCAAGACTTGTGCAAAGCCGCTCAAATTCAATGTTCACAAGAGAATAACGGTACTTGAACCTTATGTAAAGATCAAGGCGCTCCACCGATTTTCCGCAGAGAATGATGGACTTTATCTCCTCATCGTAAACATACTCGTGAATACTGCCCCAAAAACCCAGAAGTATATCCTCTACAGGCAGGAAGTTCAGCACGACCGCCTTTTCGGAGGATTTGGTTTCCTCCAGCTTATCCATTGCAAGCTGCAGATAGGACAGCGCCTCGGTGGAAATTTCCTCTCTGAGAACGATGCCGTTGTCATACGCCCTTTCAAGGCTGAAAGCAACGGAGTTGGGGTTTGATTTGTCATAAACGAAGCTTTCAAGGAACTTGTCCGCTCCGCCGTAGGTATCGGAAAGACCCAGACATTCAAGATATTTCACATAATGCTCGGGGTCTCTGTCGATAATTTTATCATATAATCTTTCCAGTGATTTTAAGGTAGTGAATACCCTTTCAGTATATCGGCCAAGCCAGAAAAGTCGGTCGCCGTGTTCTATCGAGATAGTACCCATGTGTCCTTAAAACCTCCTCCCTGTGATGAATTTACAACGAATGAATCGGGATTTCGTGAGAATCTTGTAAGACCCGAAGCCCACACTCTCGTTGTTTCGCCCGAAAGCACAAAGGCTCTCAGGTCTGCCTTTCTCATGACCTGTTCACCGCCTTCAAGAATGGGCAGATCCTTGAAATCTATGACCTCCTGTGCAATGAACCTTCTCGGCTCATTGATAATGGTATTTCTCATATTTTCAAGTTCTTCCTTGGAAAGGCTGTTGCCGAAAACAACGCCGTAGCCGCCTGCCTCCGCAACGTCCTTGATAACAAGCGTATCCAGCTTGTCAAGAACATACTTCTTGTCCTCATCGTAGAAGGGAAGATAGGTGGGAGCGTTTTTCAGTATGGGTTCTTCGCCCAGATAGTATTTAATCATCTTCGGCACGAAATAATATATGCCCTTGTCGTCCGCAACGCCATTGCCCGGTGCGTTTATTACCGCAACATTTCCTGCACGGTAAGCCTCCATAAGATTTGGTACGCCTATAAGGGACTGAGGCTCAAAGGTCAGCGGATCGAGGTATTCATCGGATATTCTTCTGTAAAGAGCGCCTATCCTTGTTTTTCCGCCTGAATAGGTCTTCTGATAGAGCATATTATCCTCAACGAAAAGCTCGTCATTCTGCACAAGTACGGAACCCGTCAGCTCCGCAAGATAGGAATGCTCAAAGTAAGCCGCATTGTATCTTCCGGGAGTAAGGATAGCGTTTATTCCGCCCCTGTTAACATAGTCCATTGTGTCCTTCAGCAGCTTTGCATAATTGCGGTTGTCAACAATGTCGCAGCCCGAAAATGCTCTTGGGGAAGCAACTCTTGTAAGCTCTCTTGCAATAAGGGGATAGGAAGCGCCGGAGGGTATCCTCAGATTATCTTCAAGGATATACCACTCGCCGTCCTTGCCCTGAACAAGGTCTATGCCTGAAATATGGCTGTATATCCTGTTCGGCGGAGTTACCCCCTCGCACTGGGGAAGATAGCCGCTTGAAATATAAACAAAGTCCTCGGGGACCACCTTGTCCTTGATTATCTTCTTGTCGTGGTAAATATCAAAAAGAAACATATTCAAAGCGTTTACCCTCTGAATAAGTCCCTTTTCAATGCTCTTGAAATCATCCGCTTCAATTATCCTCGGGATAGGGTCAAAGGGGAAAAGCTGCTCCTTGAACACACCGTTCTTGTAAATTCCGAACTTTACGCCGTATCTTCTCAAAAGAAGGTTTATCTCCTCGGCGTCTGCAACGGGAGTTTCGGGTACTGTGCGGTCAGCAATCGAAATTGTCATATTATCACATCCTATACTGATTACCCCTGCCAAAGTCCGGTCATTCCGTCTTGACATAAAGAAAAGCGCTCTTGCGGAATATCGGCTGAAGTCCCTGTTTCAGCCGGTGCCTCCGTAAAAGCGCCCTTGCTTCGGTAAAAATATTATACTTTAATTATATACTTTAAACCCCCGTTGTCAATAGCCGCAAGAGCCGCCTTATACATATTTTAGTCAATAATATCCCTAAAAAAGCATTTGGGTTTACCAGATTTAATTTTTAATTAATATTTGACCGTAAAATTCGACCTATGCGGCCGTTTTTGTAAACAAAAAATCAATGATATGAATAATTAAAATTCAAAAATTGCATTACGATGTTACCAAGCAAAATCGTTTTCATCAAAATTTAGCTAAATCAAGCAGATTTTTGCACATTTCATTTTAAGCAGCAATACCATAATTGCAGGATTTGTTAAAAATAACTGCATTTTTACTTCAAAACCGCCTGTGATATATGCGAACCGCCGTTTTTGTTTTATATTCGTTGACGGGGTAAGCCAATGCTGATATAATAAAGGCAAAGTGCGTTAAAAATTATGAAGAAGTGGTTAAAATGAAGCTGCGCTTACCGAAAATCGGAGCAAGAATAATAAAATCTGCGGCAGGAGTTGCCGTTTGTATGCTGCTTTATATGCTCAGGGGCGAAAACGGTATGCCCTTTTACAGCGCCCTTGCGGTACTGTGGTGTATGCAGCCTTATACCGACACCACCAAAAATATGGCAAAGCAGCGTACCGTAGGCACTATTACTGGAGCGGCTTACGGTCTTGTGTTCCTGCTCATATTCAGGCGTTTTCCCGAAGCAGACGCAGCGATAAAATACCTTGCCGCCTCCGCAATGATAATCCCCGTGATATATACAACGGTGCTTATGAAAAAGAAAAACGCATCCTTCTTTTCCTGCGTTGTGTTCCTAAGCATTGCAATTTCCCACAGCTCGGACGCAAACCCCTACATTTTCGTGCTGAACAGAATTATCGACACCTTTATCGGCATAGGGGTAGGCGTTGCCGTAAATATCGTACACATTCCCAAAAAGCACAACGGAAACATTCTTTACGTCAGCGGCATAGACGACGTTCTTGTTTCCGGCTGCGAGCCTATGAGCGCTTACAGCAAGGTGGAGCTTAACAGGCTTATTGCCGCAGGGGCAAAATTCACCGTTTCCACCGTCCGCACCCCTGCCGCCATTCTTGAGCTTATGCAGGGTATAAATTTCGTTCTCCCCGTTATAGCAATGGACGGAGCCGTGCTTTTCGATACAGCCTCAAATACATACATTGAAGCCGTACCTTTGAGCAAGGAGACCTCCGACAAGTGCGAGCGGATAATACTTGAAGAAAATCTGCACTGCTTTGTAAACTCCCTGTTTGACAACACACTTATAATTTACTACGGGGATTTTTGCAACGAAGCGGAGCAGGATCTTTTCAGCCGCCTGCGGAAATCGCCTTACAGAAACTATACCCACAGCTCCTTCCGCAGCGGAATGAGAGGAGCGGAAAAGATAATTTATCTTATGGTGCTTGCGCCCGACGGAGATATAGAACGCCTGAGAGAAGCCCTTTTCGCCGCAGGTCTTGACTGGGAAACAAGGATAACCCTTACCCCCGCGAGAGAATACCCCGGCTATACATATCTTAAAATATACTCCAAGGAAGCAAGCAAACAGAAAATGCTTGAACTTCTCACAAGCCGTTCGGGAGCGGAAAAAGCCGTCACCTTCGGCAGCGTTGACGGCGACTATGACGTTATCGTAGACGGCAGCGGCGGCGATGCAGCTGTCAGAACGCTGAAAAAGCTGTACGAAAAGAAAAACTGAACACAATAAAACCGCCGCAGCTTGTGCATTTACACTGACTGCGGCGGTTTTATTCGTTTTTAACGAAGAGGGGTAATGGAGATATATGGAAATGTTAGGTATTAGCGAAGCAATTATTCATCTGCATCAAGGATAAGTTCAACGTCAACGTTTCCGTCGCTTCTTGCAAGAGTAAGGGTCATCTTTTCTCCTGCCTTGTGCTTGTTCTTAATGGAAACAAGCTCGTCCATAGTTGTAATTTCCTTTCCGTCTGCGGCAACTATAACATCACCCTCTGCAAGTCCGGCAGCTTCTGCGCAGGAGCCTGCTTCAACGGATGCTACAAGAACGCCGCTGTCAACGGGGAGGTTGTAATAGCGCTTTACAGCCGCAGTGATCTCCGTGCCTGTAATGCCTATCTTGGGAACGGTACTCTTTACCGTGCCTGTAGTCATAAGCTCGTTAAGTATGGGAAGAGCGTCGGTAATGGGGATAGCAAAGCCTACGCCGTCAACGCTGGAGCTTACTATCTTTGAAGAAGTGATACCAACGACCTGACCTGCGGCATTAAGAAGAGGGCCGCCGGAGTTGCCGGGGTTGATAGCAGCGTCAGTCTGGATAAGTGTCATTGTAGCCGTTCCGCCAGCGACCTCAACGCTCATTTCTTTGTTAAGACCGGAAATGATACCGTCCGAAGCGGAAAGACCCAGACCGAGGGGATAACCAAGAGTTATTGCTGTATCGCCCATTTCAAGGGTGGAAGAATCGCCTATTTCCGCAGCAGTAAGACCGGATGCGTCTATTTTGAGAACTGCAAGGTCGGTGTTTGCATCGCTGCCGACTATTTTAGCTTCATATTCCGTGCCATCGCTGAGGGTAACGGTGACTTTATCGGCTTCCTTGACCTCTGTTTTGGTGTTGTAGCCGCCGTAGAAATTGCCGAAGAAGTTGCTGAAGGGGTCGTTGCTGTAGCCCGAGTTATCCCTGACAACGGTCTGAACCTCCGTTGTTATAACGTGAGCGTTTGTAACGATATAGCCGTCGGAGCTGAAAACAATGCCTGTTCCCGTGCTTCCGCCGCTTGCGCCGGTAAACTCTGCGGCAATAAGAGCAACGGAAGGAGTTACCTTGTCAATTACCTGCTTTGTGGTAAGCGCTCCGTCCGAAGAAGGCTTGCTGCCGAGAGCGGAAGCGGAAGCCTTGTCGCCGCTGTCAGCCGAAACCGCAGGAGCGGGTGACTGGGTAAATGTGGGAACATCTGCGCCTGTTTCTGCGGAAGCAGCTACAGTATTATCGCTTGAACGTGCAAGATATGCTCCGCCGTAGCCGGAAGCGCCGCCTACGATAACCACTGCAAGAAGTCCTGCAATTATCTTACCTGCGCTGCCCGACTTTTTAGGGGGTTTCTGCTCGGGGTCAACAGGAGTAAATTCACCGTTGCTGTATGAATAATTATTGGGATCGTACATAATCGTACCACCTTTCTTATGTTTACGCCTTTTGTGTTTAAGGCTCTTCTTTTTTGACTATGGCTATATTGTAAAATATTAATGTGTAAAATATGTGAAATCATTTTGAAAAAGCAATAAAAGAACGGTCTTGTGTTTTTTCACATTGATCTGCATAAAATCGCATAAAATTGATTTTGTATTTTTTAAATAAAAATAGTGACATCACGGGAAAAATATGCTATAATAAACGGAGATTGATTTGTGCGAAAAAGAAAAGACGCAAAGCAGGTGATGTATTGAAAAAGCAGAGAAAAACAATAGGCGTTATCCTTTCCCTTGCAGACGGAGATTACCAGAAAAAGCTTATAGAAGGGATAGGACTTCAGGCAAGAGCGTTTGATTACGATGTTCTTGTATTTTCAAGCTTTATAAAAACAGGCTGCTCGGAGGAGTGGCAGTTCGGCGAACAGAATATTTACAATGTGATCAATTTCAGCCTGCTGGACGGAATTATCATTGCTCCCGACACAATGGATCTGGGAGATTCCGCCGAGAGAGTTATAGAAAAAATACGCAGAGAGTTCAAAGGTCCCGTAGTTTCGGTGGAGATCGAGGTCGACGGCTTCTTCCACGTTGCCTCCGACAGCGTTGAACCCGTTAAAAAGATAGTGAGCCATCTTATTGAGGTACATAAATTAACGGATATTGCCTTTGTTACAGGCACAAAGGGTCATCCCCACTCCGAACAAAGGCTTGAAGGCTACTATGAAGCCCTTGTGGAGCATAATCTTCCTATCGACAGCAGCAGGGTATATTACGGCGATTTCTGGTATACCTGCGGTGAGCCTGTAGTGGAGCAGCTTTTTGCCGACGGACGTCCTCTGCCCCAAGCCATTGCCTGCGCCAGCGACACAACTGCCATAGGCATAGCCGAAGCGCTGAGGAAAAGAGGCGTAAGAGTGCCCGAGGACGTTGCTGTCACCGGTTACGACTCCGTTCCTGCCGGCGGACATTATTCACCCTGCATAACCTCCGCCGTTATACCCTCACAAAACACCGGCGCTCAGGCGGTGGATTATATCCATTCCTGCCTTAACAGCCTTAACTATTCCGCCAAGCCCCACGGCAGCGTTGACATTTCTGTTGGACAAAGCTGTGGCTGTGATGTTCGCAGAGATGAGGTCTCCGACATCAAAAACTGGCAGGATGACGACCTTAATACAGACTTTTCTTCCGTTAACAACAATATGCTTGAGAACCTTCTCTCGGAAGACGACCTGAATAAGTATCTTTACACTCTGAACTGGTACACCTACCAGTTAGAACCCTTTGACACATTTTGCCTGTGTCTGTGCAGCAATTGGGACAACCCCGGCGAAAACGAAAAAAGCGATGACTATATCCGAGAAGGCTACACCGAGCAAATGATGTACGCCATTGAACATTACAATCCGCAAAATGAAGTCAGGGTCAACACCGACCGTTTCTTTAACCTTTCGGAAATGCTGCCTGCTCTTTATTACAAGCGGAACTACCCCTCGACCTTCTTCTTTACGCCTGTGCATTTCAACGACCGCTGCTTCGGATATTCCGTTATTTCATACGGCAGCGATATACATTCCTATGATACCGCCTACCGTATATTTGCAAGGTTAATAAACAACTCCCTTGAAAGCCTGCGCCGTCAGCAGAGACTTATGCTTATGTACCGCAAAATGAGGGAAAGCGCCGTTCTGGACAATATGACGGGCATATACAACCGCAACGGCTTCAACCTTTACGCCGATGAGATATTCCGCTCCGCCAAGGATAACGGCAAAAAGCTGCTTGTCATACTGGGCGACCTTAACCGTCTGAAATACATCAACGACAATTTCGGACATATCCAGGGTGACGAAGTCATAAAAGCGATAGCCAAAGTGTTCCGCAGCATATGCGGCAGCGACAAGATATGCTTCAGAATAGGCGGCGATGAGTTCATTATCCTTGATACCGGCGAATATGACCGGGAACAGATAGAAGGCATTAAGTCCGACATAAGAACGGCTCTTGCCGAAGAGGAAAAGAACTTCAGCGGCGAATGTCCTCTTTCCGTCAGTCTGGGAGTTTTCTACGGCAGCGTTGAACACGCCGCAAACATTGAGCAGCCCATCTCCGAAGCGGACGCAGAAATGTTCCGTGAAAAGCAGGAGTTCAAGAAAAAGTATAATATCATAAGATAAATTAAAGATCCGCCTTTTAGGGCAGTACCGATAAAAATGTATTATCGGTACCGAGCGGCAGACTTTGTTGATTTCGCTGTTTATAGAACGAAATGGCAAAGATGCCCCCTTAGGCGGATCTTATTTTTTAATTTGAGTATCATTTTTATAGTATCACGTTTTTTATAGGTGTTTAGCATTATAATTGCCCGGCGAGATACCTGTGCGTTCCATAAAAGCCTTGTAAAAATTTGAATAAGCCGAAAATCCGCACTTTACGCATACGTTCTGGGGAGGCTCACCCTTTTTCAGAAGCTCCTTTGCAAGGTTAATTTTCTTCATAAGAATGTAGTTATGGATAGTAGTCTTGGTATGCTCTTTAAATCTGTGAGACAGGTAGTATTTCGACATAAAAAACTCTGCCGACAATTCATCAAGGGACGGCGAATCAACAAAATTCTCATTAAGATAAACTATTACCTGCCGTATAATATCGCCCTGTTCAAACTCAGCCTTATTTGCGCTTTGCAGCTTTTTCCGCAGCGCATCAAGAATAAGCATAATACAGCTTTCGGAGATGTATTCCGACAATTCTTCCTTTGAAATATAGCTTTCAAAAGCCTTGTCAAGCAGCTCCCTCACAGCGCTTTGCTCCACAGCGTCAAATGAAACAAGACGGGTGTTTTTCTCTTCCGTAAGCCTGATCAGCTCGCCGATAAAGCCGCTTATGCCGTCATTATTCATAAGATAAGAATTATATATCCACAGCACATAACGTTCATAGGGAGAATTATCTTCAATAACAGGGCGGTGCAGCTTGCCCGGGGGAATTATAAGCACATCTCCTTTTTTCAGATCGTAATCTTCATTTTCAACATAATATTTAACGCTGCCGCCTGCAAAAAAATATATCTCGTAAAAGTCGTGACTATGAAATAGGATAGGCTTTGTGTATCTGTCCTTATTGTGGGATAGCATCATATCATTTTTCATAAGGCAATTATACAGCAATTTTTGAAATATATCAAGCGTTTTACAGCAATTTTTAATATTTTATTGCTCAAAAGGCTGTGCTATAATGTAATCAACAAAATAAAAGGAGAGTAAGCCTTATGGAATTTTATGAGCAGGAATATTTTGACAAGCTTGTGGGTGCGGAATCAATGATCTTCGACCGTTTCAGAAAAAAGGAATCCCTCAACGGACATTGGCATTATACCGTTGACCAGTATGATACCTTTCTGCGGCAAAAATGGTTTGAGGAAATATATTACGACGAAGGCGGAAACACGCTCCCTGTTGATTTTTCCTTTGATGAATGGGAGCTTATGACACTTCCCTGCTGCTGGAATGTGACCGACAGAATGTACAAAATATATGACGGCAGTATGATTTTTACAAGAAAATTCATTTACGCAAAGCAGAACGATGATGAACGTATGATACTGAAAATCGGTGCAGCCAATTATATCTGCCGCATATTTATAAACAAAAAGTATGTTGGTATGCACAGAGGCGGCTCAACGCCCTGCTATTTTGACATTACCGACTACCTCACCCACGAAAACCGTATAATCATTCAGGCGGACAGCACAAGGCGCAGCAATCAGGTGCCGACAATGAACACAGACTGGTTCAACTACGGTGGCATTTATCGGGATATTGACCTTTTCCGTGTGCCGAAGATTCACATAAAGGATCTCAGAATTGCGCTTGAACCCGACGGCTGTTTCAACAAGATACGCACAAGCGTTACAATGTCCGAAAATTACAGCGGCACAGCCAAGCTCACCATAAAGGAACTTGGCATTACGCAGGATATTGCTGTAGAAAACGGCAGAGGCGAGCTGATATTTGAAGCTGGACCCGAGCTTTGGACACCGGAAAATCCCAAACTTTACGATGTTTGCCTTGAATGTTCGGGGGATAAGATATGCGACAAGGTCGGTTTCCGTGAAATTAAGGTAAAGGGAATGGATATTGTGCTGAACGGCAAGCCCCTGTTCCTTAGAGGCATAAGCTGTCACGAGGACAGCGTTCCTAACGGCAAGGCGCTTACAGATGAGGAGCGTCTGGAAAATATCCTTATCGCCAAGGAGCTTGGCTGCAACTTTATGCGTGTTGCACATTATCCCCACAGCGAAAGAATGTCGCAGCTTGCCGATGAACTGGGTATTCTTCTCTGGGAAGAGGTTCCGGTTTACTGGGATATCCACTTCACCTCAGAGGATACCTACAGCGACGCCGAAAATCAGCTGAAAGAGCTTATGACTCGTGATTTTAACCGTGCAAGTGTAATAATATGGTCGGTAGGAAACGAAAATCCCGATACGGACGACAGACTTCGCTTTATGAGCAAACTTGCCGAATGTGCGCATAAGTTTGATCCCACAAGAATGGTATCAGCCGCCTGCCTTGTAAATTACAGCAAAAATGCTATCGAGGACAGGCTTGAACAGTACCTTGATGTAATAGGCGTGAACGAATATTGCGGATGGTATACAGCAGCGTGGAACAGCCTGCCCGAGCTTTTTGAAAACAGCGACCCGAACAAGCCTGTTATCATAACCGAATTCGGCGCAGACGCTTACCCCGGTTTAAGAGGAACAATAACCGATAAGGGAACGGAGGATTGTCAGGCTTTTGTATATGAAAAGCAGATCGAAAGGATACGTCAGATACCCTACATCAAGGGTATGACGCCTTGGATACTTTACGATTTCCGCTGCCCAAGAAGGACCTCGGTAAATCAGAAATTCTATAACAGAAAAGGGCTGCTTTCCGCTGATAAAAAGCACAAAAAACTTGCCTTCTATGTTCTGCAGGGTTTCTACAATTCCATAAGCGGTGATTGATATGAATGCAGTAATACTGATGCTCGCTGTAACAGCCTGCTACACAATAACCTCTCTCAGCGACAAATATGCCGTTGCCGAGGCGAAATTCACAGCCAACGAATTTACATTTCTGATGTGTTCCTCAATGTCGGTGTTCCTTGCCGTAAGCCTGCCGTTTCAGGAGATACGCTTCAGTCTGACATGGCAGTCCTTTGCGGCGGTAGCTCTTATTGCAGTATGCAAAATGCTGGAGTTTCAGATGAGCGCCTATGTGCTGAAACAGCTGTCAGCCTTCGAGCTTAAGGCGTGGCTTGGAATAACGCTGTTTGCGTCCTATTTCACAGATGTTTTCTTCGGTGCAGAGCTGAAAATGATGAAACTTGTGTGCATAACCGCAACAGCGGCAGGTTTGATATTTATTGCAAGCTCGGCAAAGGAAAGCAAGGTCGATTACAAAAAGATCGCCATTCCGCTGGTATTGTATCTTGCCTCAAAATTCGGCTACGGTCTTGTAATAAAAGGCTTTTCACCCTACGTTTCATCAACAATGCAGCTGCTTCCTGCGATGATAATAATATCGCTGATAATGCTGTCAAAAGTATCTGCCGCCGAGATCTTCAAAAAGAACCGCAGCGGTGCAGTCAAAGTCATTCTCGCCCGTATTCCCAACACTGTCGGAATGCTACTGGAAAATGCCATAATAGCCATAAGCCTTGTGAATTACTCATTTATTCAGCCAATGATACTTATTTCCCTCTTTGTTATAGGACTGATACGCAAGGAAAAGCGTTCGCCGCTTAATCTTATCGGCAGCATAGTCTGCGTTCTGGGCGTGGCAGGATTTCAGCTTGTCTGATCTCAAAATTTACAATAAAACAACAGAGCAGTACCGTAATAGCGATACTGCTCTGTTTATTTACATTAAGAAAAAGCTGATCAATAATAAGCAAGCGTTTGCTGCAGTCCTTTCGGCGAATATTTATTTTTCTATAATTTTTTTCAAAGCATTGTCAAGAAACGGAATGTCATTTTTTCACATAATGACCTGCATATCATGTTCTGTCATAAATTTTTACTCCGCTTTTTTGTATTTCGTTGTAGATTGGCGTACCTGTTTCTATGTCACGAACATCTATCATATCCACAGAACAATCAACCGCATTGCATACATCTTCCAGAAGTCCGTAAAAGCGCATTCCATTTAAACCGCTGTCAACACATATGTCTATATCGCTGTTTTCCACGGCTGTATTTTTTGCATAAGAACCGAAAAGAATAGCACTGTTTACATTATATGCTCCAAAAACAGGGTTAAGGCACTTTTTTATTGACTCTATAGAATACATACGCTCCTCCTTGAACAAGAATTGTCCTTGGGTTTTTAGTTTTTCTGCGGATGACAGCCAATAGGCAATGTGTCAAAAGAAGATTTTATATCCGCCATAGACATCTGAGTCTGCAGGTTTGTGTCCGTTATCGGCTCGGTGCTCCACATAGCGTAAACACAGCCAGAGCCGCCGCTGTCGGTCATAAAGCCGAAGTAGCCTTTGAACTCGCTGCCCACATAGTCGGTAATATCCATAACATTTCCGCTGCTGTCATAGCATTGTCCGTCGCCGGAAACGCTGTTGACATATATTGTATCGGGAGCAACCTCACCGCCGCCCGTTGCAATGTCAACACAGGCAAGCTGTGCGCCATTGAAAACAGTAGCGGCATTTGAATTGTACTGTCTTATCTTTGCCATTTTTGCATATCCCAACATTGACGGAACAAGAAGCGCCGCCAGAATGCCGATTATTGCTATTACAACAATTAGTTCAATAAGCGTAAAGCCTCGGGTAGTTTTTCCCCTCATAATTTCGCCCCCATTTATTATTGCAAAAATTAAATATAAAAAACTACACTTTTTATATTTATATAATACACTAAACTTATGGTTTTGTCAACATATTTTTTATTATTCTACACAACTTATTTCCCAAATAAAATAAATATCCGCCTGTATTTCGCTAAAATCCCATACTGTTTCGCTTTTTTCCCTGCTTTCAGGGTCGTTTATATAAATTTCACCATTATCTCCACATTGCCTTATTATGACCGCATGATCCCCGAATGTATCACTGATCATTCCTGCCATGACTACATGACCTTTTTCAAGAGCCTCTTTTATTACATTTATATCCGCCATGCCAAAATCTGCAGAATCAGGACTATAATCATACTCAACCGCTGTAAGTCCTATGCTGCTGCATAATTCAGTCATTTTATCGTTGCTTATTCCATACATACCCCAAGCGTCTATTGAATCGGCGATCGCCGCAATTTGAGGCGGATCAATATTCCCTTTATTTGTAAGATAAAGATATGCCATAGTCAGTGAGACCGGAACACAGCCAAGTTCTTCTATATAGCTTTCTCCCACAGGTTCATAACCCCACCTATAGTCGCTCATAAGCAACAAAGGTACAGTGTCCGAATTCAATTCCTCCGAAGTAAAGCTCATCCGGCTGTAATCGTCCTTATGGAACGGGTAATTATATACAAAATCAACATTTTCCTCGTAATCTTCATAATAAAGGTCAAGGATATTATCCGGATAAAGCTCAATATTGTTTATAATATATGCTGATTTTTCGTCTGTTTCAGCATTTTCTGCCAATATGCCATACTTTTCATACAGCTTATGCTTATTTTCAATAGGTATAAGAATAATAAGCACTGCAACAGCTACGACCACTACGGCAACAGAAATTATAATTTTAATCTTACTGCTCATAAAAACCTCACAAAAAAGGCAGCGGAAGAAAATCTGCCGCTGCCAATTTTTAATTAATGATTAATAAATTCAAGCTGATTAGGAAGCCTTAGTTGTGCCAGCGCCGAGAGAAGGAGCAGGATAAATGCCGTAGATGTTACCAGCCTTAGCGTCAGACTTCTGAGCGCCTTCTGTGATATCTGTAAGAGTCTTGGAAGTTGTAGCGCCCTTGATCTTATCCCAACCCTTGGTCTGTGTTGCATAACCTGCAACTGTTACGGAATATGTACCCTTGTTGAAGAATGCAATGCCGTAGCCCTTGAACTCTTCGCCGAGGTATGCAGCAAGGTCAACGTCCTTGTCATCAGGAGACTTCTTTACGCCGCCCCATGTAAGAGCGATAACGCCGTCTGTACCTGCATCAGAGAATGTGAAGTAACCTTCAGTAGAAGTAGAACCGAAGTCCCAGTTAGCGATACCGAGCTGTGTAACAGCGGAAGCAGCAGCTGTGTGAACCTGCTTAGCGCCGGAGTTAGCGGAAGAAATTCTTGCGTTTCTAACGTAACCGAGCATAGAAGGTACGAGGATAGCAGCAAGGATACCGATGATTGCGATAACAACGATGAGTTCGATAAGGGTAAAGCCCTTCATTTTTGAATTTCTCATGGGAAATTCCTCCTTTTTCAATTTAAAAATATTTTTCTATAAAAAGCGTAAACCGCGCTTTTCCAAATTAGAACGTTGAAACATCATTAGCCATAGGATAATAACCGATGCAAATACCGGTTTTCTTATAAAAATCCTTCTGGGTAACATCACCTTTAACTGTTTTTACAATTCCATCGCAGGAAATGACATTATATGACTTATCGCCTGCATATGTATATGTTTTGGTAAACATCGAATTTGTTATGGGATTTACAGTTGAAACTCCCGGCTGATTCTTGACTCTGTCATATGCCTCTGTAAATACAGTAGAAACCACAGTATAATCATCAAGATCAATACACACATAACAATAACCTGTAAATTCTTCCGAAAGATTATTGCAGACATACTTTTCAAAGAAATCAAAAGCTTTCCGATTTCTTTTTTCTGCATCTGAAGAAGGTGCAGACTTCCAAATGATAGAATAAGGACTGGTATCTGACACGTTATCAAACAATCGTATCTCCTTATCGGTAGTACCCGTTGTAATAGGAACTATCTCACCATTTTCCATCATAAAGTCAAGACAAACATAAGTTTTGGCAGGTGAAGATTCTGTACCCGAAGATAAAAAAGACTTATCAAATATTTCTTTGCAATTCTGTTTTATCTCAGTCTGTATCATCAGATTCTGAACTGCCGTGTAAACCTGCTGTGCCTTATTATCGGCTGTTTCAAGGTTTGCGTCTCTGACAAAGCCCTGTATCGCAATTGAGGATATACCTGCAAGAATTGCAATGATCGCCATAACGATCAGAAGCTCTATCACAGTAAAGCCTTTTACTGTTTTAAATGCGGAGGACTTACCGCAGTTTTTTACTGAACTCATTGGACTTTCCTCCTGATAAGTATTACCGTACATTTAACATTTTTTAATGTAGGTTTTCCCTTACTGTCTATATTATATTACGGTTGTTTCTATTTGTCAATAGAAAAATGAGTTTTTTCTCACTAATTTTGTGAATTTGTATACTTTTGCATTTTATCACTAATATTGTGATTCTTTTTTGACATTTTGACTAAAGTATGTACAAACTTAATCGTTTAATAGATATTTAGTTCAAAATAAACATATTTTCCCGAAACGGAAAAGCAGTTTTGTTTAAAGTGACTTTGCAGTAAAACCTGCAATTTTTATATATTCCGTCCGCAGAAGCGCTTTTTGGCTTTTTGGACATAAAATTACATTCTTCGCCGCCAATCATGCACTTTTTTCACTGCTTTTCCATATTCTTCTTGCAAAATTAATTATATCTTGACATTGTGGGAGCTCCGCCGGCACCCTTGAGGTAACGCTCATACTCGGCGATGTCAAGGCTCTTCTCTCTTGCTGCCATATCGGTGATAACTCCGTCCTTAACAAGACGAGCAAGCTCCTGGTCGAGGCAGACCATTCCGTCCTTCTTACCAGTCTGGATAGCGGTCTGGATAAGGTGTACCTTATTATCACGAACCATAGCCTTTATGGAGTCTGTTGCGTTAAGTATTTCAAGCGCAGCGATACGTCCGGTTCCGTCGGCCTTGGGGATAAGGGTCTGGGCGATGATTCCTACAAGTACCGTTGCAAGCTGTGAACGTATCTGATTCTGCTGGTGGGCAGGGAAAACGTCGATGATACGGTTAATGGTATCTGCGGCACAGGTGGTATGAAGTGTTGACATAACAAGATGTCCTGTTTCAGCCGCCGTTATAGCTGCGTTAATGGTTTCAAAGTCTCTCATTTCTCCGACGAGGATAACGTCCGGGTCTTCACGGAGAGCAGCACGAAGTGACATCGCAAAGCTTTCTACGTCGTCGCCGACTTCACGCTGGTTGATCATGCAGCGCTTATGCTCGTGAACGTACTCGATAGGGTCCTCAACAGTAATTATATGTGCGGAACGGTTGATGTTTACATAGTCTATCATAGCCGCAAGAGTTGTTGACTTACCGGAACCTGTAGGACCCGTTACAAGTATAAGTCCTCTGGGTCGCATTGAGAAGTCTCCGAGAATAGGAGGAAGGTCAAGGTCTGCAAGGGACGGGATATCGTTTCTCAGAAGTCGGATAGCGATAGCCGTGTTGCCCTTCTGGTGGTAAATATTAACTCTGTGACGGTAACCTCTTCTTGTAACGTAGGAAAAGTCGGTGTCGACCTTATTCTTGATGTTTTCAAGGTTTCTGCCGCTTGTCATCTGCTCAACGATCTTCATGATTCCGGCTTCGGTCATTTCGGGGTAGGAGCTGAGCTTGCGCAGCGAACCGTGAAGTCTTACTACAGGTGAGATCTTCGTTGTGAAATGAACGTCGGAGCAGCCGAGAACTCTGGCCTCGTCAAGAATCTTATCAATGCTAATGAGCACTTTGTCCTGGGATCTGTTTTCTGTATCCATTTGTAAATTTTCCTTTCAATAATTTTTTTATACTGCGTAAGTAACTCTTACAAGCTCGTCAATAGTTGTATTTCCTGCCTGAACAAGCTCGGAAACGTTGTAACGGAGCAGCTTTGTGCCCTGTTTTGCGGCAAGCTCGGCAATGGCGTCGGACTTACCTCCGTTTGCGATAAGGCTGCTCATTTCCGTTGTGCAGGTAAGTACCTCATGAATAGCGGTACGTCCTGTGTAGCCTGTGTTGTTGCATCTGGGACAGCCGCAGGCGTCATATATAGTAATTGATTCGGGAATACCCATAAGCTCGTTTTCTTCCGGTGTGGAAAGACGGGGTGTACGGCACTCCTTGCATATCTTTTTAACAAGTCGCTGTGCAACGATACCGATAAGGGAAGTAGCAACCATGTAAGGCGCAACACCCATATCCACAAGACGGGTTACCGTGGAAGCCGAGTCGTTTGTATGAAGTGTTGAAAGCACCATATGACCGGTGATAGCGGCTCTGATAGCGATCTCAGCCGTTTCCTGGTCACGCATTTCACCGATCATTACGATATCGGGGTCCTGACGGAGGATAGAACGGAGGGCTGCCGCAAAGGTCATGCCGGCTTTTTCGTTTACCTGACACTGATTGATTCCTTCGATGTCTTTTTCGACAGGGTCTTCTACCGTTACAACGTTAACGTTAGGCTTTGCAAGCTCGCCCAGCGCAGCGTAAAGGGTGGTTGTTTTACCTGAACCGGTAGGTCCCGTTACCAGCATAACGCCCTGAGGGACCTTGATAAGTTTGGAGAATCTCTCATAGTTGTAATCCGTCATACCCAGGTCGGTTATCTTACGGAGAGCAACGTTACCCGTTGAAAGGATACGGATAACGACCTTTTCACCGTAGACCATAGGAAGGTTTGATACACGGACGTCAAGGGTAGTTCCATCAACGACCTGTGAGAAACGTCCGTCCTGAGGTACACGCTTTTCGGCAATGTTCATGCCGCTTATGATCTTAAGACGGGTAACAAGAGCGTTATGTACAACATTTGAAATGTTCATCAGCTCGATAAGTTCGCCGTTTACACGTATTCTTATTCTTGTAAAGGTCTTGAAAGGCTCAATATGAATATCCGTTGCGTCTGCACGGAAGGAGTTTTCAACAATAGTTGTAGCCAGCTTAACGATAGGAGCGTTGTCGATTCTGTCTGCGGAATCGGAGTCAATAGCATTAAGGTCCTCATCTGTAAACTGGTTTTCAACGCTGTCAAGGATTCCGGCTGTGTTCTGCATTGAGTAATTTTTGCCGATAGCCTTTGTGATAGCGTCCTTTGTTGCAAGAACAGGAACAACGTCCATTCCCGTAGTGACCTTGATGTCTTCAAAAATATAGAAGTTTACCGGGTCATGTGAAGCAACAGTAAGTCTTTTACCCGTTATCTTGATAGCGATGATAGTATGCTTTTTCGCCAAGGCCTCCGGAATCTTCTTAACAGCCTCAACGTCGATGTGAACATCGGGATCATTAAGGTCTACAAAAGGCACATTAAGCTTCTTGGCAAGCACCTGTCCGAACTGAACATCGGTAACATAGCCAAGCTCGATGACATAATCTCCGAAATATTTGCCGGGCGTATTTTCTTCTTTTTTCACGTCAAGAACGTGCTGAAGCTGCGATTCGGTGATGATGCCCTCGTTGACCATGTACTGACCGATAGGAATATTTTTCATGATAGAGCCCCGTTTCTCCGTGAATAAGAATTTTAACCGCAGTCTGTCCGCTCACGGTACGGAAAACTGCCTGCCGGAAAAGCATTTGACCGGCTTTTTCTTAAAAAAATGTTAAACTATTGTAATTAAACAAAATTTATGTTAAGATAATAGTATCAAATTTTCATTGTAAAGGAGTTTTTTCAAATGAGTGTGGCAATTGCCGCTGTAAACGGCGAGCTGATCTTCAGCATAGGCGTATATGTTATGGTTTTTCTTTTCGGAATAACCATCGGCAGCTTTCTCAACGTGTGTATTCTGAGGCTTCCTGCCGGAGAATCGCTTATAAAAAGGAATTCCCACTGTATGACCTGCGGTGCGGAGATCAAAAGGTACGATCTTATCCCACTTTTCAGCTGGATCATTCTCGGAGGAAAATGCCGTGCCTGCAAAGCTCCCATTTCGCCGAGATATTCGGTAGTTGAGGGACTTACGGGAGTGCTGTTCGTGCTTGTTTATATGCAGCACGATATAATCGCCGACGGTCTTATCTATCCTGCAATGCTCTGTCTGTTCCTTGCCGGCGTAATAGTAATCGGATTTGAGGATTTTGATACGCAGGAAATGTCTGTCTGTGTTCTGGTCTACCTTGGAGCGCTTGCTTTTGTAACGAGAGTGCTTTCCGTGCTTCTTCCCACAGCCTTCAGAGGAAACAATGTTTCCGTTACCGATGGTCTTATCGGAATGTTCAGCATAAGCGTTCCGCTGCTTCTGATAGGCTTTGTGATAACTCCGCTTGTCTACATATTGTTCATAAGCGAAGACCACAAAACGGTGCGCAAGCTGAAAAAGCGTCTTAGAAAAGAAAAGCTTGACGAAAAGGAAGCCGCAAAACTGAATAAAGCTCTTGAAGAAACTCTTGCCAAAATAAAGGAAAGAGGACCTGTCTACGGCTTTGGAATGGGAGATGTTATCTTTATGGCGGCAGGCGGTCTGATGCTTGGCTGGAAAGCCGCAGTTGTTGCAATGTTCATTGCGATCATCATCGGAGCCGCAGCGGCTCTTGTCATTAAGATAAAGAACTCCAAAAAGGAAGATGCTGATAACGCATTTGCATTCGGTCCCTGCCTTGCAATAGGACTTGCCGCAGCAGCGTATTACGGAACGGAGATATTTGACTGGTACGTTAACGCAGTTACAACTCCGCATATTATGTAACAGAAAATCGGTTTTTATCGGGGTCTGCGCTCACATCGGGCGCAGACCCCGAATTTTTGCTTTATTCCGGAAGAGTGAAAATAATGTAGGTGTTTAAACCATTAGTTGTTGTGCTTGTTCCGGCATAAGTGGAATCAGAAAATCCACTTACTGGCGCCATAAGATTAAGACACACAACCTCACCCTCCGTAGAAACACATTTATATCCTGAAACATCACCGGTCTTAACAGTAGTACCGCTTTTCTTTGCATTATTCAACGACGAAGGCACCAAACTGGAAACCGTAATTTTCAATCCATTGATTGTAGTTCCGGTTCCTTGTTTCTCAACATTTATGGAATAGGTATATTTACCATAATATGCGTCTCCAAGTGCCAATCTTGCTTCTGATGTGCCTGCAACCGCAACATCTGATGTATAGTTGCCAGATGCAGGAGGTTTTTTAGATCTTACAATACGTCCATATAATGTAGCATTATTGTAAGTATACCCTGTTTTATTATCAATAGTGATAATATTAAGTTTGCTTTCATCTGTCAGACCGGTTGATGCTTTGAACTTTGATATAGCATCATTAACATTGCTGATGCCCGATTCCTGCTCATTATAAACACCCAACGCTGTAGCATAACGCAAACTTTCCGTTAGATACTGTACTATTCCGTTCTGAGTCGTTCTCTGAGCCTCATAATATGTCGCATCCACATAAGTAGAACGTATCGGCTTCATCAACTGCATAAGTGCCGCCATAAGAATAGTCATTATCGCCATTACAATAATGAGTTCGATAAGGGTAAACCCTCTGATAAATTTCTTCATAGCATCACCCCGTTACTTTGAATATCCGGCAAAGTACTTGTAATTCAAAACATACTTCTGCTTATCGACAGTAACAGACGAATCCGTTCCTTTGTAAATATCCTGATAAGCAGTATTATATGACCATGAATCAGTTGACGCATTGTATTTGTACATTGCCTGATCGTTCTGATCTCTTGACATAAGAACATAGTAATCGACAGCATAGCTGTAAACAGCATCTTTGTTAAGTGTTGCAGTCTTTTTTCTTGTCAATGTTATGTTCTTAACGGTACTGCTGCTTACCGGAGGCGCTACGCCGGTAGCCGGAGGCACAGCCGGGATACTTTCACCCGATTTCACCTTCATAGCTTCGGTGTTCGTTTTTTGCTCAACATACTTCATCTGATAAGCTATGCTTGAATTATTCTGATGATTTGCTCTGTTGACATTGCTTACGGAAGCATATATCTGAGCCATGACCAACGCACCAATCCCAAGTATCGCAAGTGCTATGATACATTCAACAAGTGTAAAACCACGAATTTTTCTCATAAAACTGCCTCCTTAGTTTGCTCTGTACTCAACAGGTTTCCATGTGAGCTGGGGAAGACCGGGATCGGGATCGTCCTCATCCTTGATGTAGGCGCAAACTGCATTATTGTCAAATCCGGTTATATTCTGAGCAACGATTGCACCTATAATCATAGGATTGCCATTTATGTTGTTATCTGAACCAGAATTATAGTGAAACGCCTGCTGACCGTTATAATAATAGATAGCACCTGTGCCATCTTTACCCTTTGACAAATTAACAATGGCTTGCGGAGCATAAATATATCCCGTCATAAGACACCAACCTGCCTGTGTAGCATTCCATGTCGTACCGGCAGACATATAGAATTTGATCTTCGGAGACTTCAATGCTAATGGATCCTTTGAAGCATCATCTACAAATCTCAGTATATGATCTCCGCTGTAAAGTATATCATACATTTTCTGGGTGAAATTAGCTACATTCCATGTGTATGTACCTGCAGGTGCATAGAAATTGACCTTGGTTTTATCACCTGAAATTATTGTTCCCTGACAAGAAACACCCGGTGTAAGATAAATATTAATAGTTCCTGAACCGACAAGCTGCAAGTTAGTGAAATTTTTACCGGTTGTGATCTTATAGTTTGATTCTCCCGAAACAGGTAATGTTCCACCTGAAGGCAGCTCAAGAGCACCACTTGGCACAGCAAATGATTTTTCTGTAAATTTTCCGGCCTTTCTGTCAGCTTCTTTTGGTGTTCCCGCCCATTCCTCTGCAGTAATTATCTGACCATACTTGGGATCTGAAGAATTCATATGATAGAAATTATAATACTGTGAATCCTCTACAGGTATATATCTGGAATATGATGTTTCCTTTACAACACTGGTACTTGAAACTCTGGGGAGAAAAATTTCCACACCTTTATTGGTAAGTCTGTTGGAATCAAATCCAGGCTTTGTCGGGTCAACATTAAGACAGTCATCAAAATCCGTAAAAGACCATGTCATAAAACCGGGACTACTGTATGTAGTACCTGTGGTATCCGAATATTGTATAGTTCCGGTGCAATTGAGTCGTGAACTTAAATTGCTGTATAACGTATCGGAATGAAGTGCACTACGAAGATCAATGTTACCGTTAACATAGTAATTTCCTGCCATATCTGTCATTGAACCATCAACAACTAAATTGCCATTTACTATAACATTTCCGGTAACGTTGAATCCGTTGGCACCGATATGAAGATTTCCATTACAAATCAGATCGCCGTTAATATTAAATGTATTAGTTGTAATTTCTAAAGTGTTAAGGGGATTTAATGCACCATCCGGATCATAAATGATAACAAGCAGCGCATCCTTTGGATCCTGAGGCGTTTTTTCATATTTGCCAAGGTTCACGTTACTGCTATAAGTAAGCCCTTCTTTTACATATAATATAGGCATCTGGTCAATAGTTGTTCCGTCATATCCGAATCCGTAAAAACTTGTTGCAGCATTCTGAAACGAAAGATTTCCACCTACATATGTAGCATCTCCGGCGCTGATAGCAACGTTTTCATTTGTATTCTGGTAAATATCTGCACCGGCATACAATCCGCCGTAAATATTACCTTCGTTGCTCCATGTGTTGTTTGCACGAATTGAAGCGCCGCCAAAAATAGTTGAGTTATTGGTGTTTGTAACTCCGCCGAAGGATGTCATAGCATTATTAAAATACGAAGGTTCGTCAAGAGTGGAGTAAATCGCACTTGCCACACCCTGAACTCCGCAGTATGTAACGGTAGAGGTCACCTTAATGGTAAGCTCATCCTTGGCTCTTGAACCACTTTCGATAGATAAAGCATCAGCTGCTGTATTAGTTGTTACCGCATCGTCATGTCCGTGCAGCTTTCTTGCAAGAACCTCAACCTTAATGGTAGCTTCCGTGCCGTTATCCTCAAACTTACCGTGATAATCGCCTGAACTTATCTGCGGATAATCAACTACATATTCAATATAATCTTCCGTTGGGTTATCATAGTCTGATTTATACGGTTCCGTAGTAAAAACTCCTGACGGATTTACCCAGTTATCAGTATTGTTAGGCGCAGATTTATCCGCAAGTGCCAGATAATCGTCATAAGTAGCAGCATATGCCTTTATTCTGTACAGATCAAGCTCCATTGCAAGCGCCTGAGAATAAATAACACCCTCAGCTCCGAATGTTGTAGGAGGCGTTGTAATATCGCCATCATCGTCATAACTATGATCCAGCTTATTACCCGATGCGTTCGATGCATAGTATGTTTCGTCAGATAACATATTGCTGACATATACATCCAACGCCGACCTTGCACTATAATACGCTTGATTTTCTTCAAACTTTTCATACGACCTGTTCTGAGCCGTTGAAACAACGGTAAGAGTAGCTAAAAGCATTATTATCAGGACGAACATTACCGTTACGACCATAATAAGAACTGCGCCGCTGAGCCTTTTACCGTTCTTAGCGCATTTATCCCGTACCATTTGCAAACCACCCTTTCTGTAAAATAACAGTTTCCGATAAGATCGGACTATTCTCTTTTAATATATTTCCGGCAGTCCTGTTTTGTTAAAAAATTTACGTCAAACGCTCTTTAATTTACCGCTTTAGCCGATGAAGTGCTCGCTTCATCGGCCGCAGTAAATTGGTTTAATTATTCAGCTGCTTCGGTAGCAGTTTCATCCGCCGCTGTTTCCTCAACGGGAACTAACTGTATCTCGTCAGCCTCTTCCATTACCTTTTCAACATTGAGAGGATAGATTGAATAAAGACTGAGAACCAAGGTTCCGCTTGTTTCATTTTCGACAGCATTGCTTTCATCGGGCTTCGCTACTGAAACTATGTTCATTGTCTTTCCGTAATCAGCAATTTCATCCACAAACTTCATGACCTTAGTAATATCATAAGTATCTTTATAACTTACGGTCACATCTGTTACGCCAATAACAACAGAATCACCTCTTTCAACAACCGTATCATTATAAACATCATATACTTCCTGAGGAAGCTCGTTATAAAGGTCACCGCTTACAAGCAGATCAAACGCAGTTACATTTGAAGGAACAACAACATATTCTCTCAAATCACCTGCAATTGTGTAAGCTGTTTCCATTCCTGTAACTTCAACGTTATTCTTGTCAAGGATCTCGTGAATAAACTGCTCATTCAGATAAGGATCCTGCTCGGTAAGAAAGTAGGACTGAAGTTCCTCCACCTCTCCGGCCGTATTTTTAAGAGTTTCAACAAGTTGAGGGAAAGTGTCGATCTTGGCTTGAAGATCGTCCCTTTCGACCTGCTTAGCCTCAAGTGCTATCTTCGCATAGTTCATTTCCTCAAACTTAGGCTTGATAAAAAGAAATACTCCGGCTACAAGGATAATAACAACTATTACGCAGACAAAAATTACTTTGTCTCTGTATGAAAGCTTCATAATTATTCAACTCCCTCTTCTGCATTTTCAACAGTTTCTTCCACCTCAGGTTCTCTTATACAAAGGTAGACTGTGAACTTATATACTGTTCCAGCACCTTCCGCAGCATCAGCTTCTGAAAATCCGGTATACGTAACATTGTCAAAAATATCCTGATCCACAAAATTTGCAATAACAACAGCCGGATCGGAATTCTTGTCTGCCTGACAGTTAAGAGTGATGTATCCCTCACTAAAGCTGTAGGAAATTATTTCTGCAGACGTTCCCTTGAAGTTTTCTTCTATATCAGAAACCACCTGTGTAGTAAATATAGGCTGCGTATCAAAGATATCCTTCGCCAACTGAATACCATCCTTGAAGTTATTTACCTTATCGATCTTAGCCTGCATTGCGTCAACGGCAGCGACTCTCTGCGCAGTTTCGGGATCGTCGAGCCAAGCCTGTATCTCTGCGGTATCAGCCTCATACTGGCTCTTGATGATGTTTGCGCCGAGAGTGATTCCGGCAACAAGAGCAACGGAAACAAGGGCTGCAACAGCAACAGTTACCACAAAGGAAGCGCCGGCACTTGTACGTCCAACCGCAGCGTCTACTTCAAGCAGGTTGATACGCTCGGATTCCTTGTTGCTTCTGAGCATAGCGCCGATAGCGTTTGCATAAGCCTGGAACTCAAAGTTTTCATATCCGCCCACATTGTTGGGAACGCCGAGAAGGCTTGTTGTAATATCCATCTGCTCAAGTGAGTTTGTAAGACGGATATACTCGGTGGTATCACCGTAGAATACAACGTTGCGGATAGGATTATCGCCGTTTCTGGACTTCTGGAACTGGAACATACGGAAGATGTTTTCATTTACAGCTTCGTAAATGTAATCCTCGGAGTTGTCATAGTCCACAGCGTCGATAGAAGCAAAACGGGAGAATGTAAGCTGATTGTCTTCATAAAGATTAAGGCTTACAAAGTTAGGGTCGATCTGAACAAGGAGAAGGGGCATTTTAGCCTTCATCTTGGGATCGTTGATAATAAGTCTTGTAATGGTATTGCAGGCAACGGCTACGGAACGAAGTCCGATGCCAAGCATGGAGAACACCTTTCTGAAGCAGTCTACCACTTCAAAAGGACAAGCGGTAGCCAGTATCTTCATGGCAGGAACGCCGTCTTCCTCGATCTCACCGGCGATGGTATAGGAAATTGAGTAGTCATCAGCAATACCCATTGTATGCTGCATCTGGTTCTGTACCATAGAAAGGAGCTGTGTACCCTTAGCCTTGGGGATATGGAGCTCCTTGAAAATTACAAGGTTCGATGAGATACTGATAACGGCTTCCTTATCGGCCATTTTCTTGCTCTTCAGCTCATCGTTGATGATTGTTGCCATTTTGGGTATATCTTTAATGTGACCATTAACGATCAGACCCTCTTCCAGATCTATCGACGCAGCTGCGGAAACCTTTATCTTGTTGTTTGCTTCCGTACCGCGGATAATTCTGATGTGTCTGTCGGTAATATCAAATGAAAGCATACTCGTCACCTCACTAAATTATTTTTTATATTTGATTTAAAATTCTCAGACGTTTTTTTACTGGATATTTTCCATGGAGTTGTACAGAGCGGGAAGGATACCTGCAATTACAAGACCGATGGCAGCACCCATGATGATGATCATGATAGGTTCGATCATACCTACAAGACGCTGGATGGCAGAATCCGATTCATCCTCGTAGAATTCTGCGGATTTGGTAAGGATAGTATCCAGTGCGCCCGATTCCTCACCTACATAAATGATAGAAACGAACATGGATTCAAAGATACCCGTTCTCTGAATGGAAACAGAGAGCTGTTCGCCCTGTTTTACCTCGTCAACGACTGTTTCAAAGGCCTTCTGGATATAATCGTTGTTAAGGATAGCTGCAGAACGCTCAAGAGCCTCTACCATAGGGATACCGGAGGAGTAAAGGGAAGCAAGAGTTCTTGCAAACTTACCTGTGTAAACCTTTACTACCAGCTTGCCGAAGCCGGGACCCTTGCATTTCAGCTTATCAAACTTATAACGCACCGAAGGTATCTTAAGTGCATATTTAAAAACAAATATAACAGCCAGAACAACACCGATATATATGTACCAATGAGCCTTAAGGCTGTCAGAGAAGGCAAACAGCGCACCCGTAAGACCCTTCATATCCTTTTCCGTCATAA
>JBJEQN010000084.1:0-9538 GCA_051881775.1 Oscillospiraceae bacterium
AAGGCTTTGCAGGCTTTGAGGGATAAGGGCGACAACGGAGAAGGCGAATAAATTATGAAAACCTCCCACTCTGAGAACGGCTCGGGGTGGGAGGTTTTTTGGTACAAGTGTCGTACAAGTGTCGTACTACCGCATTTTTCGGTGTTTTTTCCAATTTTGGAAATAAAAAGAAAATCCCTCAACCGACGTAGTTAAGGGATTTTTTAATGGTGCGGATAATGTGACTTGAACACACACGGTATTGCTACCACTAGAACCTGAATCTAGCGCGTCTGCCGATTCCGCCATATCCGCATATCAGCATTAACTGTGCTGACTAATTAATTATACGGCAAAGCCTGCTAAAAGTCAAGTGCTTTTTGCTGATTTAATAGAATATTAATATTTCACGCCGCAAAAGCGCCCCATATTATAGGTATTATCACCGCAGGAAGCATATTCCCCACCTTGAATTTCTTGCCAAATGCAAGATTTACTCCAACGCAGAAAATAAGCATCGAACCTATGCAGGAAAGGTCGGCAATGGACGTTTCCGTCAAAATAGGCTCGATAAGCCTTGCGCAGAGTGTTATCAAGCCCTGAAGCACAGCAACGGGTATCGCCGAAAATATAACGCCCTTGCCGTATGCCGCAGCGAACACCGTTATTATAACGAAATCCAGCACAGATTTGGCAAAAAGCGTGGAATGATCGCCGTTTAAGCCGTCCTCGATGGAGCCGACCACCGCCATTGCGCCGATACATACCGTCAGCGAAGCGGTCACAAAGCCTTCCACGAATTTGGCGTCCCCTGAACTTCTTGCCTTCTCCTTAAGCCACTCCCCGAAGCGCTCCATTTTGTCCTCGATATTGATAAGCTCACCTATAAGCGCTCCCACGGTAAGCGAAATTATCATAAGCATTGTTCCGTGAGTTTCAAGACCGTTTTCCGTGACCGCAAACATACCCTTCAGCGCCCCCGAGACGCCTATAAATATGGTCGCAAGTCCCAGCACCTGCATTACGGTGTCCTGAAACCGCTGATTTATCCTGCTTTTGAAAAGCATTCCTATGATTCCGCCTGCAACTATTGCGGCGGCGTTGACTATTGTTCCCAAACCGTGCATTTTGGTATCTATCTCCCCGAAAAACGCTGTCCGGCAGCAGATTCCGCCGGACAGCGCAGGTTTATTTGTACATTACATCAATATAATTTCCGATTATCTCAACGCACTTTTCAAAGCCGTGCTCGCTTGTGTTTATGCAAAGGTCGTAGTTGCGCACATCCGACCATTCATGACCTGTGTGCGCCTTGTAATATGCGCTGCGCTCACGGTTTATCTTCTCCACCTGCTTTTCGGCTTCCTTACGGTCAAATCCGCATACGTCCATGGTGTTCTTTATGCAGTTTTCCTTGTCCGCCCAAATAAACAGCTTCAATGTATTTTTTCTGTCGGCAAGGATAAAATCTGCGCACCGTCCGATGATTATGCAGGGTGATTTTTTATCGGCAAGCTCCTTGATTATCTTAGCCTGATAGCTGAAAAGATTTTCCTCCGAAGTAAAATCGGCGCTGTCCGGCTTTGAAATGCCGCCGTCATAGACCTTTGTCTTTTTGAAAAGACCGCCCCTTGACTTTTCATCGGCAAGACCGAAAAGTCCCTCGTTTATTCCGCTGTCCTCCGAAGCAAGCTTGATAAGATCCTTGTCGTAATAAGGAATACCCAGCTTTTTACTGAGCATTTCTCCTATCTGATGACCGCCGCTTCCAAATTCTCTGGCAATTGTAATAACAAGACCGTCCATAATAACTCTCCCCGAAAATATTTTACATTTATTCTCCCAAGTATGCTTTCTTTACGGAATCGTCGTTCATAAGCTCGTGTGCGTCGCCGGAAAGAACGATCTTTCCCGTTTCAAGAACGTAGGCACGGTTTGCAATGGAAAGCGCCTTCTTTGCGTTCTGCTCAACCAGAAGCACCGTTGTTCCGCTTTCGTTCACCGACTGGATAATATCGAAAATTTCCGAAACATACAGCGGTGAAAGACCCATTGAGGGTTCGTCCATAAGTATGATAGAGGGATGTGACATAAGCGCACGACCCATAGCAAGCATCTGCTGCTCGCCGCCCGAAAGAGTGCCGGCGATCTGTGTGCGGCGTTCCTCAAGACGGGGAAAACGCTTGAAAACTCCGGCAAGGGATTCCTCTATTTCCGCCTTGTCCTTTCTTGTGAACGCACCAAGCATAAGATTTTCATAAACCGTAAGCTGCTGGAAAATTCGGCGTCCTTCGGGAACGTGAGCCATACCCATTGAAACTATCTTGTGGGCAGGAGTTTTCGTCAGCTCCGTTCCGTTAAAGGTAATGCTGCCCGATTTTGCGGGAACAAGACCTGTGATAGTGTGGAGAATAGTGGTTTTTCCTGCACCGTTTGCGCCGATAAGAGCGATTATCTCACCCTGTTCAACGTCAAAGGAAATGCCCTTGACTGCGTTTATTGCGCCGTAATAGACCTGTAAATTTTCAATATGAAGCATCGACATGGCGTTTCCTCCTTATTCTCCAAGATATGCGGTAATAACCTTCGGGTCGTTAAGAACTTCCGAGGTAACGCCCTGGGCAAGCTCCTGACCGAAATTAAGCACCGTAACTTTTTCGCATATGCCGGAAACCAGCTTCATATCATGCTCGATAAGAAGAATGGTCATATCGAAATTATCTCTTACAAAACGAATGGTGTCCATAAGCTCTGCCGTTTCGTTGGGGTTCATTCCTGCAGCAGGCTCGTCAAGGAGCAGCAGCTTGGGATTTGTGGCAAGAGCACGGGCGATCTCCAGCTTTCTCTGCTTACCGTAGGGAAGATTTGAAGCAAGCTGTTCCTTTTCGCCGTCAAGCTCAAAAACCTTAAGCAGCTCGGTGGCTCTTGCGTCCATTTCCTTTTCTTCCTTAAAATATCTGGGCAGACGGAAAACTCCCTCAATAACGGAGTATTTCTTCTGATTGTGCAGACCAACCTTTACGTTGTCAAGAACGGACATATCCTTGAACAGACGGATATTCTGAAAGGTTCTTGCAATACCGTCCCTGTTGATCTGTGCAGGAGGCTTGCCCGTAATGTTCTGTCCGTCAAGAGTGATGCTGCCCGAGGTAGGCTTGTACACGCCTGTAAGCATATTGAAAACGGTAGTTTTTCCTGCGCCGTTAGGACCGATAAGTCCGTAAAGCTGACCCTTGTATATAGTAAGGTTAAGACTGTCAACGGCCTTAAGACCGCCGAACTGAATGCAGAGGTTTTTTACTTCAAGCATGGGAGTGTTTGTATTTTCGCTCATTTCGATTCACCTCCGACAGCCTTTTTCTTGGGTTTAAGCTTCTGGAACAAGGGAAGCGCTGCAATTTTTTCTCTGAGAGAAACAAAGTAAGGCGCATTGTTGAAAAGCATCATTAAAATAAGAACGATCGCATAAATAAGCATACGATAGTCGCCAAGCTCACGGAAAATTTCCGGCAGAGCATAAAGGATAACCGTTGCAATAACCGAGCCTCTCATGCTTCCAAGACCGCCGAGAACCACAAATACAAGGATAAGTATGGAGAAGTTATAATCGAACTTTTTAGGTGCAAGAACTGCCAGGGAATGTGAGTAAAGCACACCTGCAACGCCTGCAATAGCAGCCGAAACAACAAATGCGATAAGTCTGTACTTTGTAACGTTTATGCCAACGGACTGTGCGGCAATGTAGTTATCTCTGATAGCCATGCAGGCACGGCCGGTTTTGGAATCCACAAGGTTCATTATAACGATAAGGCATATCATAAGAACAACAACTACAAGCAGAAGCGTTGTGTCCTGAGGCGCTTTAATGCCCTGAGCGCCCTTGAACACGTCTGTAACCGTTGCAGCGTCCGTTCCCGAAACGGGAGAAGCAAAGGAGAAGTGAACGCCATTAACGTCCTTGGCTATGTAAATATTGTTTGCAATGCTCTTGATTATCTCGCCGAAGCCGAGGGTAACGATAGCAAGGTAGTCGCCTCTCAGACGAAGTACGGGTATACCGATAAGGAATCCGAAAATTGCCGCTGCAATGCCGCCTATGACAATTGCAAGGATAATTCTTATAAGGGGAACGGTTATTGTGTCCTGCGTAAGAATGGAGAACACGCCGCCAACGTATGCGCCAACGCACATAAAGCCTGCGTGACCGAGAGAAAGCTCGCCCAGAACACCAACGGTAAGGTTCAGAGAAATTGAAAGTATTATGTAGATACCGATAGGGATAAGCAGACCGCTTAACTTGCTGCCGAGAATT
The DNA here is from genome assembly GCA_051881775.1 of Oscillospiraceae bacterium. GTDB lineage: Bacteria > Bacillota > Clostridia > Oscillospirales > Ruminococcaceae > UMGS363. The sequence goes on from JBJEQN010000084.1 coordinate 4,292, forward strand.
CCTGCGGAGGAAAGAACACCGCATACGATAAAGAATACAAGAACTATGCCGCAGGTTATAAGGTTGTTTACAGTAGTTTTTTTCATGTCCTGCTCCTCCTTATACCTTTTCGTTTATCTTCTTGCCCATGATTCCCGTAGGCTTAACGATAAGCACTACGATAAGCACAAGGAACACGATAGCATCGGAAAGCTGAGAGGAAATATACGCTTTTGACAGGTTTTCAATAACTCCGAGAAGGATTCCGCCTATCATAGCGCCGGGAATGCTGCCGATACCGCCGAAAACGGCTGCAACGAAAGCCTTGATACCCGGCATTGAGCCTGTGTAGGGGCTTATCTGAGGGTAAGAGGAGCAAAGAAGTGCGCTTGCAACACCTGCAAGAGCGGAACCTATGGCAAATGTAAGGGAAATTGTAGCGTTAACGTTGATACCCATAAGCTGTGCGGCGCCCTTGTCCTCGGAAACCGCAAGCATAGCCTTTCCTGCCTTGGTCTTGTTGATGAAAAGCGTAAGACATATCATGATTATTACGGAAACAACGATAGAAATTATGGTCTCCATTGAAATTGTAACGCCGCCGATCGTAACGGGAGCGATGTTCTTTACGATAGAAGTAAAGCTCTGTGAAGCGGAGCCGAAAATAAGAAGTGCAACGTTCTGAAGCAGGTAGCTTACACCGATAGCGGTTATAAGCACCGCAAGAGGAGGAGCGCTTCTCAGGGGCTTATAGGCAACCTTTTCAACAAGCACGCCCAGAACGGTGCAGACAACGATGCCGATCACTACCGACATCCACACGGGACACCAAGCGGTGGACATTGCGGTAAATATCGTAAAGCCTCCCACCATAATAATATCTCCGTGGGCGAAATTCAGCATTTTGGCGATGCCGTAAACCATAGTGTAGCCCAGAGCGATAAGTGCGTAAATGCTGCCGAGGCTTATTCCGTTTACAAGGTATGAAATGAAGCTCATCATAAGAGCCTTGACCCCTTTCTTTTTTTATTCTTTTCTGCTGCAAATCAAAACATATCCGTCATATTCTCAAAGCGAAGGTGCTTTAATTTACAGCAGCTGCATAAATTGCAAATAAGACCCGCACATCACAGCATCTTAAAAGATGCTGTGCAGTATATACGGGTCTTCAGATGCAAAATTAACTCGTTCCAAGTTAATTATTAATTTATGCCTTAATTAAAGAGCAGCGTAAGTACCTGTCTTTGTACCGTCTGCGTTTTCTGTGATAACGATCTCCATAGCCTTAGGATCCTTTGTAGGTTCGCCGTCAGCTGCCCATGTGATGTTACCTGTAACGCCTTCAACAGTGATCTCTGTCATAGCAGTCTTAAGAGCGTCGCAGAGGTCGGAAGCGGAGATAGAAGCGTCTGTGATGCCAGCCTTTTCCATAGCAGCCTTTACAGCGTAAACAGCGTCGTAGCCGTCAGCAGCGAACTGAATGGGAACTTCACCGTTGTAAGCAGCCTTGTAAGCTGTTGTGAAAGCAACTGTCTTAGCGTCTGTTGCATCTGCTGCGAAAGGAGTAAGGAGCATTACGCCTTCTGCAAGACCAACGTCTTCGCCCAGCTGGTCGATAAGTCCGTCAAGACCGTCGCAGCCGAAATACTTAACGCTGAGACCTGCCTTGTCAGCCTGCTGGAGGATAAGAGCTGCTTCCTGATAGTAGATAGGAAGGAAAAGAAGCTCTGCGCCGGATTCCTGAACCTTCTGGATCTGTACGGAGAAGTCTGTCTTGGAATCGGATGTGAATGCTTCTGCAGCAACTACTTCAAGGTTCTGATTAGCAGCTTCAGCAGCGAACTTTTCATAGATACCTGTGGAATAAACGTCGGAGCTGTCGTAAATTACGGCAACCTTGGAAGCAACGCCGTTCTGTGCAATATACTGTGCGGAAGCGATACCCTGGTTAGGGTCATTGAAGCAGATACGGAAAGCGTTGTCGTTTGCAACACAGTCAACTGCAGAGCCGGAAGGTGTGAGCTGGAACATATTGTCCTTAGCTGTTTCTGCTGCAACTGCGATGCAGGGGTTGGAAGTAACTGTACCGATAAGGAGCTTCATATCCTTATCCTTAAGTGTGTTGTAAGCGTTAACCGCTTTTTCCTCGTTGTGCTCGTCGTCCTGAAAATTGAGTTCCAGCTTGATGCCGTTTACGCCGCCTGCTGCGTTGATCTCGTCAACTGCAAGCTGGATGCCGTTCTTAACAGCGTTGCCGTAAACTGCTGCGCCGCCGGTAACAGGACCGATGCCGCCGATAACCAGTGTGCCTGTGAAGTCGCCGGATGCTGCGGAAGCGCCGGCACCGTCTGTGCCTTCGCTTGTGCCTTCATTTGAAGAACTGCTGTTGCAGCCTGCAAGGAAAGGTACTGTCATACAAGCAGCAAGGCTGAGTGCAAGAATTTTCTTTGAAACTTTCATTTATAAACTCCCTTTTCTCCGTCTGAATATATATTGAACACACAAGCCGCCCGACGGAAAACAGCCTGCGCCGCACACCCGTTCCGCTTTCTCTCAAAAGCAACCGGGTCGCACATTTCAGTACAATAATATAATACCTGCCAAACGCCAAAAAGTCAAGGTAAAAACAAAATGATATTTTCCGCCTTACAGGTTGTTTTATTAGTCATTTTACACATAATTTTAACATAAAATTATCTTTATGCACATCTGCACTCGTATCGGGCATAACTTTAGGTTATATCACAAATATGAATAAAACAAATCCAATTCCTGCAAATTACTTGTTTTGGTACCATTCTCTGACGATTTTTTCCGCTTTTTTGCCGTAGATAGAGAAGCCTGTTTCATTTTCCCTGTCGGGGATAAAGGTGTACCAGTCCCACCAGAAGAAGCCGCCGAACCATTCCTCATTCCACATAGCCGTCATTGCCGATTCGTAGAAATTCGCCTGCTCGTCCTCATCGTAGGGCAGATCCTTGTGGGTGAAATCCCAGGGCATCATTGCACAGCCCTTTGCGCTGCGGCAGCCTATTTCCATAAAAATTATCTTCTTGCCTCCGTGTTCCTCGGAAATCTCACGAAGGTGCTTCTTTGTATTTTCCCAGCCTTCAAGCATACTTGCAAAGCTGTCGCCGGGCTTTTTTGCAACGGGATAGTAAGCGGAGGTGCCTATGTAATCAACGGCATCAAACCAGTTTATGTTGCGCTCTTTGCCGTGGTTTGCGTTGTAAACAAGCTTGCCGCCGTAAATTTTCCTTGTTTCGGCAATAAGGTTTCTCCAGTAGTCCTCCTTGCGCTCCGTTCCAAGCATCTCACAGCCTATGCAGAGCATTTCGCAGCCGGTGTCCTGAGCTATCTCGGCATAGTGGCAGATGAAAGCGGTGTAGCAGGAGAACCACTCCTTCCAGTAGTCCACATCGCCCCAATCCGCTTCGGGGAAGCCGATATTTGCTCTCCACGTTCCGTCTGCGCAGTTGAGCATAGGTTTAAGGCAGACCTTAAGTCCGAGAGATTTCAGCTTTTCTATTGCGTGGCAAAGCTCCTTGTCCGTTGCACAGTGACGGTAGTCAAAGCCGAACTCGGTGGAGTAAAAATGCTTCTGATATACCGTCATTGCAAGGCAGACCCAGTTTCCGCCAAGGGAAGCAAGCGCCTCCATAGACTCCTCCGCACGGAGACTTGTAAACATACCCTTACCTGCTCCGTAGCCGTAAGTAAATCCTTTTATATCCAAGATGATTCCTCCTTTTAGATATTAGCAATTAGAGATTAGAGGATAGAAATATAATTTCCCCCTCCGCATTTATTGTAAGTTTCTTTCCTGCATTGAAAAAACGCAGCCGCAGTAGTTCTGACGGTACATCCCGTACTGCGCCGAAAGCTCCGTTGAACGCTTGTAGCCGTTCTTTTTCTTGAAGTCGGAAACAAGGTAGCGCACGCCGTAGATACCGCCAAGCTCCTCCCCTATCTCATTAAGCTTGGGAGCGTTTTTGTAGGGGCTTATAGACAAGGTGGTAGTGAAATAATCGAAGCCCTTTTCCGCAGCAATACGGGCAGTTTCTTCAAGCCGCAGACGGTAACAGGCAAAGCAGCGTTCTCCGCCCTCTTTAATGTGTTCCAGACCCTTTACCGCAGCGTAAAACCGTTCCGAATGATAGCCTTCTTCCATAAAGCCTACGGGATTTTTAAACGGCATTTCGGCAATGAGCCGCTTCTGCTCGTCAATGCGTTTTACAAACTCCTCTTCGGGGTAAATGTTGGGGTTGTAATAAAAAACCGTTATGGAAAAATATCGGGAGAGGTACTCCAGAACATAGCTTGAACAGGGAGCACAGCAGCTGTGGAGCAGAAGCCTCGGCGGCTTATCGGGGGAAATGCTTTCCGTGATTCGGTCAAGTTCAAGCTGATAATTTCTTTTAACGGGAGCGTTCATCGCCGTTTTTCCTTTCTTTTCCGTTTTTACCGCAGGAGCCGGAGTAAGGACAGCCTGCGCAGCCGTTTCCACAAGAATTGCGGTGCCTTACCATATAAACAACGGCGCAGACAACGGCAAAAGCAATTATGCCCAAAGCGATCCAGTCGGCAATACTCATAATTATAAGCTCCTTTTGTTAATAAGTCAATGAAAATTCACAATCATATTTATAATTATACTGCAAGGCAGAGGAATTTGCAATAAAATTTTATTTCATGCGGTCGGTATATATCCTAACAGTAAATGACAATAATTACTAAGATTTAATAAGTATGATTTCATTGACTTTACAATATAAATGTTATATAATTACTTGTAAATACGGTTAATAGAAACAACACCGCACAAAAAACGGCAAGCGGTATTTGTGCGGTGTTGTCTTATGTGTATAGCGAAAGGAGCCCCCATGCCCCCAAAGAAAAAATATGTACAAGCCCTGACCTCCGCATTGCTCATAGCCGCAATGTGCCTTAACGGCGGCTGCAAAAAGGTGTCGGAGGACGCTTCCGCAAGCATAAATTCCCCCGATACCTCCGTTTCACAGACTGTGCTTACGACCTCCGAACCGCCTGTAACGGAAGAAACGACGCCCCGGACGTCTGCTTCGGCAGAGATAACGGAAACAGCTTCGGCAGCTTCGGAGACCTTAAATACGGAAGAAGAAACTTCTGCGGAAGTTACAGCGGAAAGCGAAAGCACAACCGCCGAGACCGCTCCACCCGAGACCTCGGCAGCACCGCAGGAAACCTCCGTCCGCACCGCAGGAGTACAGACAGCGGCAAGCACCGCCG
>JBJEQN010000085.1:0-1777 GCA_051881775.1 Oscillospiraceae bacterium
TATATTTATTTTGTGCAGACTATTGAAAAAATGCGGAGAATGTGTTATAATTAATGTAATAAATTTCATGGACGTGAGTTTTTATGAGAAAATATTTTTCCGCATATATAAACAGCCTGCTTGAACAGCTTGAAAGCGGCGATACCGATTTTGCAAAGCTGAAATCGGAAATGCTTGTGAAAATACAGTTTATGCAGCATGAAAGGCTTATCCACCTTATAGTCACGGTGCTGTTTGCCGTTCTGATGTTTATGAGCCTTGGGATATATTTTTTATCCCAGGTCGCAGCGTTCCTTCTCGTTACTCTGCTTATGCTGGTCCTGCTCATACCCTATATCGCACATTATTTCTTCCTTGAGAACGGCGTGCAGAAGCTTTACGGTATCTATGACGCCGTGTGCTCAAGACTTGACGAACAATAATTATACCGGGAGTTTTTTATTATGAACATTAACGCTGACGTAGTTCGGGAAATTATCGCAAACAAGGATATATTTGTCGAATTCCAGCCCATTTATTCGCTTAATACAAAGAAAATAATCGGACTCGAAGCTCTTTCAAGAGGAGATTACCACGGCGAGACCGTTTCGCCCTATTTCCTTTTCCGCTATGCAAAGGAAGAAGGAACCGTGCTTCAGGTTGACCGCCTCTGCCGTGAAAAGGCAATGAGCGCTTTTGCAAAGGAAACAACTGCCCCCACGCTTTTTGTCAATTTTGAAACTTCGGTGCTCAACGATGTAGTCCCCGGAAACGGAGAGATACTTAAAACTGCCTCCGAGAACGGCATTGCGCCCGAAAATATAGTTATCGAGCTTAACGAATCCAACGTCAAGGACGCTTACAACCTGCTTATGTTCACCGATTTCTACCGTTCAAAGGGCTTTCTTATCGCCCTTGACAACGTAAGCACAGGCTTTGAAACACAGAACAGGATAATGCTCGTCAACCCCGATATTATCAAGATAGACAGAGCCATAGTTTCCAATATCGAGTCCAATACATACAATCAGGAAGTGTTCAAGTCCATTATCAACACCGCAAAGCAAATAGGCGCAATGACTGTTGCCGAGGGCGTTGAAACTGTGGACGAGGTCATCGCCTGTATGCTTATGGGCGTGGATTATTTTCAGGGCTTCTACTTCTCCAAGCCGGAGCAGTTCAACTATATTTTCTCCAACGAAGTGCGCCTGAAGCTGGAGGACGCTGCATTAAGGCTCAACCTCAGCATGAAGAACAACCCCACTGTTGCAAACGTGAAGATCGAGACCTACAAGCGCATAATCTACGACCTTGTGAACCGTCTTACTGGCATTGAGCCGGAAAAGTACAACAGCGAGCTGAACAAGTACGTTTCCGAGCATAACGAGATAGAGTGTGCGTTCCTTATAGACAGCAAGGGTTTCCAGATAACCGATACGGTAATGCTCCCCGACACGGAAATACTTGCAGGATATACGCCTGCTATCTACGGCGTTAACCACGATATAAAGAATTATTTTTACGCCATTAAGGAGCAGATAGAGGATCCCTTCATTTCCGGCTGGTATATCTCTGCGGCTACGGGTAAAAACTGCAAGACCATTTCTTCACATTTCTATAACAGCAAAAATGAAATGATAGTTGTCTGCGTTGACCTTAAAAGAAGGTAATTTCCATAAATGCAAATAAAAAACCATTCGTTCCAATATATAACGGAGCGAATGGTTTTGCTTTTATAAAATATTTTATACTAATTCCAAATCGTTCTATAGACAAAGACGACAGATAGAATAATCCA
>JBJEQN010000086.1:0-43034 GCA_051881775.1 Oscillospiraceae bacterium
TGCTTCAACGCCTCAATGTCCTTGTCGGTAAGAAGCGCCGAGGGCTTTGCGGCAAAGGGGAAGGCTCCCTCATTTGCACCTGCAATGAAAACTACCTTGGGGTTTGCAAAACGTGCGGTGTCCGAAGCGCAGAACTGCACCTGGTCAAGTGTCTGAGGGGGAGAGGACAGCTTCAGCGAAGCGGCTGCCGTTTCAAAAAGCGAGGAAAACTCCGCCGCCGTTATTTTTGTATCTCCAAGAGTTTTGTAAAAACATTCAAGCAGTCCGCAGAGCATATCCCAAAGCTGCTTTGCTTCTCTCGCCGCAGCAAGCATCTCCGCTCCGTTTTCGGCAGCTTCGGCAAAGGCGGTTATCCTGTCGGGAACTCCCGTTTCTTCAAGAAATTCATACACGCCCCTGCACATTTCCGCAGCAGTTCCGCCGCATTTTTTCTTAAGGGATAAAAGGGGAGAAATAACGGCGGTACGGGCGCTTTCGGCTTGTCCGTCTGCCTGCTCGTCGTGTATCTCAAAAGGTTCCTGCCACATTTTTCCCTCAACGTTCCATTTGTAGCAGTATTCTTCAAGAATGTCCGTCTGCTCCTCGTCAAGTCCCGAAAAACCCGTCTTGACATAACGCAAAAGCTCCTCGGTGGAGGGCGTTCCGCTGGATACAAGCCGCAGAGCCGTGCATACGAAAATTACAAGCGCCTTGTGTGCAACGCTTTCGTTTTCCTCCGAATGACAGGGTATTCCGCACCGTTCCAAAGCCGCCCCGAGAATGGAAGAGTAGTTTTCCTTCACTCTTGAAGTGATAACAATGTCCGAGTAGCGGTAACCCTTTTCACGGACAAGATGATTTATCTCCGCACTGATAAAGTCCGCTTCTTCGTAAGGCTCGGCAGCTTCAAATATCCTTACTGCGCCGCACTCTCCCACGAAGCTGCCACGCTCGGGGCGAAGAACGTTTCTGCTTAAAAATTCAAGCTCGGGATAAGCAAAGCGGCGGTTTTCCGTAAGTACAGTTCTGTGCAGAGCGGTGCCGCAGTCCTTTGCAATGTCCGACAGCTTTGCCGCAGTTTTGTTTACCGTTTCAAAGAGGGAAAATTTCCGAGGAACGCTGTCGCCCGTTGTAAGGCAGACGGTGAGAGAATCACTGTCACGGATAATAACTTTCAGCATTTCGTACTCGTCGGGAGTGAAGCTTTTGAATTCGTCGATAAAAAATACCGAGCCTGCAAAATAGTTGTTTTCCGCCGCTTTTTTGGCTGCTTCGGAAATGTCCGTCCTGTTGTCCTTGAAGCCGTTTTCTTCAAGCAGACGGAAATATTCCGAGCAGATAAGTGCAATGTCCTCCGCCTTTTCCCTTGAACCGCCTTCAAGAAAAGACGAGCGCTCCGCAAGAAGCTGGGGAGTTACGCCGTTAAGGGACAGCGCCTTTACAAATTCAAGAGCATCGGCAACGAACCTTGTCCGTTCCGCCTGCTTTGCGTAAAAATGCAGCGATTTTTTTGCGTTAAGCTCCGACAGCGCACGGAACATTATAATGCTGCGCACGGTATCATCGGCATACTTACCCTTTAAACCGCCGTGCTTGATAAAGATATACTTTGCAAGACGGGAAAAGCCGAGGACTTCCATGCGGTTGAAGTTCTCCATGCCCATAAAGTTGTAAAGTGTGCGGTTGTATTCAAAATTAAACTGGTCGGGAACAATGGCAAAAACCCTTTTCCCCGAAGAGACCGCTTCGGAGATGCGCTTCATCATTTCATAGGATTTGCCCGTACCGGCCTCGCCCGTTATAAGTTCAAGCATTTTATCACATCCGATGTTAATTGATAAGCATATTATAGCATATTTTACGGCAGGTGTCACGCATAAAGTTTAAGCTGTACATATTTCGGTACACAAGACCGCAGTATTATTGACCCGTTATGAAATAAATGCTATAATACAGGCAAAGAAACCGCTTTCTGCGTAAGTATGAACGGAGGGGTGCTTTATGGATGAACGGAAGAAACTGTCGGGAAGATGTATTTTAGCTATTGCGGCAGGAGTTATTTTGCTTTTGTGCGGCTGGGCAGTTATTAAAGAGAAAAATGACCGGAAAAAATATCTTGCGGAATATGAAAAGGGGATAGAGTACATAAACAGCGGTAATTATTTAAAAGCGTCTGTTGCTTTTGACAATATCCCCGATGAATACGGCTGCGAAGATCTGGAATATTTACGGGCGTATGCAAATTGTCTTTATTATAACAACGAGGATTCTCCTTCGGGTGCGCACCGTTATATGGAAAAGATACCCGAAGATTACAGCGGTGCATTTGCCGATGAGATAAAAGCGCTCAGACCCGAAATAGACAAAAAATATTCCGATTATTGTGCTCAGGAGGAAATACTGGAAAAACAGTATCTTGAAAGAAAAAGAAAGGAACAACAGGAACAGACCACCACAACCGCTTCGTCCTCAAATAAGTCCTCCTACAAACCCAATTATAACTATCCCGATGATGAATACAATGTTTACGATTATTACGACCCCGAGGACTTTTACTATGATTACGAGGACGACTTCTGGGATTATGAGGACGCCGAGGATTATTACGATGAAGCGTGGTACGATTTTGATTATTAATACAACACAGCACAAGGGAAAGGACGGATATTATGCACAGTAAAAAAGCCCTGCAAATTCTGAAAAAATACGTTAGCGGCAAGTCAGAGCCGACCCCCGAAGAGGAAGCCTATGCAATTGCAGAGGGAGTGATGTTTCCGCCCGAAAGGCTTACACATAACGAGGTAATAAGCGAAATAAAGCGCCTTGCGGAGGAGATAGACATAAACGCCGCAGCACGGGCTTTTCTCTACAGCCTTTCCACCTCGGACAGGCAGTACCGCACTGCCCTTTCAAGCCTTATATGGGCAAAAAGCCTGCCTGTTCACGCTCCCGATCATTCAAGGGCGTGGAACGGAACAGAAAAATGCCAAATATGCGGCTTGTACACTTCCGAAAAGGACAAAACGGCGGAGCTTTTGTTCAACGAATACAGCCTGCACCGCTTTTTCCCCGATACTTGGGACATCTGCGACCCCGGGTATGTTCTCCACGACCTGCGTGAATTTAAAAAGCTGCCCCCCGTGGACTTTACCGAAGAGGACGTAAAAATACTGCGGAGGATATTCGGTCTTGCTTCACAGATAAGCCCATCCAACAAGGTGAACGCCCTTGTCAAGCTCATCGGAGCGGAGAAATTCTTTAACGCAGCGGGCAGCGACATTTATACTATTCTCGGCGTTCTCTGCATTTGCGGAGCCTTTGACACTCCCGACAGAAAAAGCTGCGCAGGCGGCTTTGTTCCGAACGGCGAAAGGGGCTTTGTTTACGAAAAAGACCTGTACTATCCGCTTAATTACTGGCTTGGAAAATACGGCATAAACTACGAAGCGGTGAACCGTGTTTTCGGGGAGGTCTGCAGCTGCAGATTCGGCGAAGAAAACGCCCTTGCGGACAAGGTACAGCGTCGCCCTGCAAGAGAACGGAGCACCGACGAAAACGCTGAAAGGTTTTTTGCCGAAAACGGGGGAGTCACCGACCTAACCGACCGTGAAAGGTACTATTACGGACTTGAACCGATACATACGGAGTGGGATGAGGTATGCCGCTGCAGCGTTTCCGGCAAATGCGTATACAGACGGGTAAGATACTTTTTTGACGGTGACATTTTGCGCAAAATTATTGACGAATCGGTCAATATGTACAACGCCGATGCGCCCGGCGGATATTATCTTGAATCGGATATGAACGTCCATACCGAGGAACGCAGGCTTGTTCTGCCGAAAACGTCAAGAGGCAGACCGCAGCCCCTTACCCCGTCGCTTATTGAAACGCCAACATATATGGAAGGGCATCTTACGGTGGGAATGGGCGTAAAGGGCAGGACATATGTAACGTCTTTTAACAGCAGCAACGACCGGGAGCTTCCTCTTCCGGCGGCGGAAATTTACAGCAAAGCTGATCTCAGGGCTTATACCGAAAGATATATCGCTTCTCTCCCCGATGATTATGACAAGCAGCTTGATAATTTCAGGAACAAAAAGCGTGTTACCGTAAAATTCGGCGCAGGAGATATTTTCCGCATACAGCTTTCCCCCACGGAATACACCTACTGCCTTATTCTCGGAAAGGTGCGGCAGATAGAAAAGTGGAAGGAGCTTCCCGAAAAGCACCCTATGAGGTGCGCAATGTGCCAGCCGATAATTTACAGGCAGTACAACATAAAGACCGAAAACCCCAATATGACCGCAGAGGAGCTTGAAAAAATACCGCTGCTCATACCTCAGACGGCGCAGGATAATTTTGTACTGTGGGATACCTATCCCATTGTCTGTCACAAGGAATTGAAAGAGGAGGATATAGGCATAGGCTTCCATTACTATAAGGGCGAAATGACGTGGAATTTCACCATGCACAGCTTTGACACGGACGAACTCCCCGACGAGCTGAAAAACGCTCACGCAGATACCTTTGCAACACGGCTCGCCATAGGCTATGAGACCGACCTTCCCGTTGACCCGAAAGGCTTTAGATCGGAAAAGCTAAAGAAGCTGCTTGCGGAGCACCTCGGTTTGGGCGATGATTTCACGGCAGACGATTTTGCGGCGCTTTACGGCGGAATGACCCGAAGGGAATTTATTGAAAAAATAAGCGGCAGCAAGTAAATTTACAAAAAACTGTTTGCATTTCTCCCGTAATGTGATATAATAAATTAGTTGTGAAAAAATTACGGAGGAGTTTTTATAAATGAAAGAGATAATTCTGCTCAAAGAGGGCGAAATAGCTATAAAGGGACTTAACAAGCGCAGCTTTGAGGACGCTATGGTAAGAAATATCCGCCGCAGGCTGAAGCGTCTGGGCAATTTTGCTTACGACCGCTCACAGTCTACCGTTGCAATACGTCCCCTTGACGATGATGTGGATTTTGACGCTGTTGAGGACTGCGTTTCAAAGATATTCGGCATTGCCGCTTACTGCCGTGCAATGGTGGTGGAAAAGAACTTTGAAACTATCGCCAAGCAGACTATGCCCTATATCGAAGAAGCAATGGAAAACGCCCGTACCTTTAAGGTCAACGCCAAGCGTGCGGATAAGCACTTCCCTATGAAATCCCCCGAAATATGCGCAGAAATGGGCGGACGCATACTTGAAGCGTTCCCTCATCTTGAGGTTGACGTAAACAACCCCGATGTTACCGTTACCGTTGAGATACGTCAGGATCACGCCTATGTCCACACGGGCAACAGAAAGGGCGCAGGCGGCATCCCCGTGGGTACTTCCGGTCAGGCAATGCTGCTGCTTTCCGGCGGTATAGACAGCCCCGTTGCAGCTTATATGATGGCAAAGCGTGGAATAAAGCTGTCGGCTATACACTATGTTTCGCCGCCCTACACCTCCGACAGAGCCCGTCAGAAGGTTGAAAGGCTCTGCGAGAAGCTGACACCTTGGTGCGGAGATATTGCGTTTTACTGCGTGCCTTTTACGGAAATTCAGGAAAAGCTGCGTGACAACTGCCCCGAGGAGCTTTTCACCATAATAATGCGCCGTCTTATGATGGAAATTGCCCAGCGCATAGCGGAAGAAAAGGAAATTTCCGCCCTTATTACGGGTGAAAGCGTTGGACAGGTGGCAAGCCAGACAATGGGCGCTATCGTCTGCACCGACGCAGCCTGCCGTATGCCCGTTTTCCGCCCCGTTATCGGTATGGACAAGACGGAAATAATCGAAATTGCAAGAAAAATAGACACCTTTGACATTTCCATTGAGCCTTACGAGGACTGCTGCACCGTGTTTACCCCCAAGCACCCCAAGACAAGACCCGTTCTTGCCGAGGTGGAGGCTGCGCAGAACAGCTTTGACTTTGAGCCCTATATAAAATGGGCGGTGGAGAACACCGAGCTTAAAGTTATCCGCTGCGGAGAGGATATTTAAAGGAAGATTTGTTAAAAAACATGGTGATTGTTCAAATCTGATTTATGGGATAAAATCAAATCCTGCTCAAATGTTTGCCGCTGCCCGATATGCGGCTGATAAATAGTCGGGTTCAAATGTCTGTCGCTGCCCGATATGCGACTAATAAATAGTTGGGTTCAAATTGTTTGGGTGCATTTTATCATATTTTGTAAAACACCGCCTATGAAAAAGCGAAAAATTCTTGCAATTTTCAAATATATGTGATATAATAATACCATTATTGTCGGAAATTAAATTACGGCAGCGCTGTATGTCAGGGAAGCTGCCGGGATTGGAGCAGATTTTATGGCATTTCCTATTTTTACCCCGTCATTCTTCAAGGAGCTGGTGGACGTTAAAAAGCCGGCGGAAGAATATCAGGATTTTACCGATATAATAGTTTCACCTGCTGCCGTGGAGTACGTTCTTCACCTGAGCAACCCCGATGTTGTAAGAAAGCTTATAGCGGATGACAAGCCCCTTGCCTTTAATATGTCACAGATAACCGGCAAGGACGAGGAAAAGTTTGCTCTCCAGAGCCGCAGAGCCGTTGCAGCCAATCCTTCGGCGGCTTATTACTGGCAGCTCCGCACACTTATAATGAACGTGCTTCAGAACAGAGAGGTCACCTTTGAAAAGCGTATGCTTCTCCTTAATTATGCGCTGAAAACTATACAGGGCATGATAGACAAACGCCAGCCTAACCTTATCCCCGGATTTGTGGCTAAGTTTACGGAAAACAAAGAGTATGAAAAGATACTCGAGTATTTCAAGGGCGTTTCCCTTCACCCCGAATATTCCCTTGCAGACGGCGTTTCTCTCCTTAAATCCGTTGTAAAGGTAACTCCCGGCTATAAGGACGTTCTTAACAAGGTCTACAAGAGCCTTGGCGTAAGCGGTCCCGAGACCCTTAATATGACGGATATGAAGAAGTACATTGAAATGCGCCGCCGCTTCTCCGAAGAATTTATGCAGGAGCATTCAAGCTGGATAGAAAATATCATGATAAATTACATTTGGACCTATTCGCTTCCCTACGCTTGCAGCGATAAGCTGAATATCTGGGATAACTACGTTTTCTTCTGCGTTCTTTACAACGCATACAAGATACTCTGCACCTGCTGCGCAGACGGAAAGGACGAAGAGGAGTTTGTAAAGGCTGTATCTTCCTTTGACGACGCTCTCCGCAGAAGCGGCAGGGATATTATATGGAAAACGGTTGCGGCTGTCAAGAATGCCGGTCAGAACAACAACGGCGATATGGCTATACTGGTTTTAAGCTGATTTTAATGTCAAAGCGGACAGACGGCGGCGTGCATATGCTGTATGTGCGCCGTCCTGCCCGTCTTTTATTTTAATTGTATCGGAGGTTTTTGGATTGGATAACAATAATAACAAGGCTAACGCCGAACGAGGCAAAAAGACGGTTTCAAGGGATAACCGCCCCAATTTCCCGAAAAGAGCGGTCATCACAGGCGGTATGCCCTACGGCAACAAGCAGCTCCATTTCGGTCATGTGGGCGGAGTTTTCGTTTTTGCCGACGTTTACGCAAGATTTCTCCGTGACCGTATCGGCAAGGACAACGTAATTTTCGTTTCCGGCACCGACTGCTATGGCTCTCCCATTGCGGAAAGCTACCGCAAGCTCTGCGACGAACAGGGCTATAAGGGTACTATCCACGATTTTGTGCGCTCCAACCACGAAAGTCAGAAGAAAACACTTGACGATTACGAAATAAGCCTTAACCTGTTCGGCGCATCGGGTCTGGGCAGAACTGCGGAGATACACAATGAGGTCTCCGATAAGCTGATACGCCGCCTTTACGAAAACGGCTATTTGAAGAAGATAACAACGGCGCAATTTTATGATGAAAAGGCAGGAACTCTCCTTAACGGACGTCAGGTAGTAGGAAAATGCCCCGTTCAGGGCTGCCAGTCGGAAAAAGGCTATGCCGACGAGTGCGACCTGGGTCACCAGTATATGCCCGTTAACCTTATCGACCCTAAATCAACGCTGACGGGTCTGCGCCCTGTGTTCAGAGATGTTTCAAACTGGTATTTCCGCCTTACCGACCAGTATGCGCTCCTTAACGAGTATGTTGACCTGCTCAAAAAGAAGGATAACGTCCGTCAGGTAGTTACAAAAACAATAGGCGAGTTCCTTGAACCTCCCGTTGTTTACGTTATGAACGACTATATGGACACCTATCTTTCCGTCAAAGACCAAATGGCGGAGCATGAGCTTATTGAAGAACCCAAGAAAACTTCCTTCACCATTAAATTCAAGGAGCTTTCCGACCGTGATAAGGCTTGCGAGATACTTACCGACAAGGGTGTGCGCTTCAGAACGGGCAAGACCTTGGTTCCTTTCAGACTTACGGGCAATATTGACTGGGGCGTTCCCGCACCCGTACTTGAAGGTGAAGACCCACTGACAGTATGGGTATGGCCGGAGTCCCTCTGGGCGCCTATCTCCTTTACAATAGCTTACCTTGAATCTATCGGTGCAGACAAGGATAAATGGCGTGATTTCTGGTGCTCCAAGGATGCGGAGATATACCAGTTCATCGGTCAGGACAACATTTACTTCTACGGCGTTGCACAGACGGCTATGTTCTGCGCTCTGCAGGGCAAGGACAATATCACTCCCGACGTTCCCGACGGCGAGCTGCAGATGTCAACACTTGTGGCTAACCACCACATTCTTTTCCTTGACAAAAAGGCTTCAAGCAGCGGCTCCGTAAAGCCTCCTATGGCTGCCGACTTGCTTAACTACTATACTGCGGAGCAGCTGAGAATGCATTTCCTCAGCCTTGGCCTTGGAATGAGAAGCGTAAGCTTCCAGCCTAAGCCGCTGAATCCTGCCGCAAAGCCCGAGGACAGCGACCCCGTTACAAAGGAAGGCTTCCTGCTTTCTAACGTGTTCAACAGGATAATCCGCACCTGCCTTTACGACGCACAGAAGTATTTTGACGGAAAAATGCCCGTTGGCGAAGTCGACCCCGAGATACTTGCAGAGTGCGAAAAGGCTGTTCTTGAATACGAGCGCTTTATGTACAAGTTTGAGTTCCATCAGGTGACCTACGTTCTCGATTCCCTTATCCGCAAGGCAAGCAAGTATATGGCAAAGAACAAGGGCGACGCCGATAAAGCGGACGATAACGAGCTGCGCAGAAAATGGATGATAAATGTGTTCCATATGATAAAGACCGCAGCAGTTCTTCTTCACCCCATTGCTCCCTCCGGCACGGAAATGGTAAGGGAATACTTGCAGGTAGGCGAAGACCTCTGGTCGTGGGACAGCATTTTCGATACCTTTGAAAAGACTCTTCCGGGAGAAGAATGGCACCAGCTTAAGTTCCTTGAACCCCGTGTGGACTTCTTCACAAGACACGAAAGCCAGTTCTGAATTCAAAGTGGAATTTGGAAAGTTGAAAGTGGAAATGTAATTAATTCGGAATTCGGAATGCGTAATTCGGAATTATGGCGTTGTTTTCACGATATTTCTGTAGGGGAGCACATTGTGCGCCCGATTGAATTGGGTTCCGTGTTCGTATGATTTTATAAAAAACACCTCCGGGGGTCTCTCGGAGGTGTTTTTTGAATGTGGAATTTGAAAAGTTGAAAGTGGAAATGTAATTAATTCGGAATTAAACTCCACTCTCCACTCTTCACACTACAAACTCATAAAAATTCAACTTTCAACTTTCCACTTTCCACATTTCAAAATAACTCCACTCCCAACACTTCAAACTTGAATTTGTGTAAATGCAACACATAAGTGAAAATATAGCAATGAAAATTTTGTCAACAGGTGCAAATTTTAATATTCTTATTATATTTAACTAAAAATTATGTCGTTTTTTTGTGTACAAATTACCCTCAATCCGACTTGTTAATTTGAAAATAATGTGCTATAATTTCTATATAACCCGACCGGGAATGTGTTACATAAGAGTACCCTGTTTACGGGTAAGGTCGGACTATTAACAGGAAATATTTGTTTGTGGAGGTTATTGTTATGGCAGAAGGTACCGGATTCCTTAAAACCGTCAATTTCGGCGGATTTGATAAAAAGGACGTTCTCGCATATGTTGATGAATTAAATACTAAGATCTATACTCTTGAGGCTGAACTGGACGAGAAGAAGGCTCTTCTGGAGAATTCCGAGGGCGGCTCGGGTGTAAATGACGAAAAGTATGAGGAGCTTCTCGCAGCCGATAAGGCTAAGATAACAGAACTCCAGACCAATAACGACTCGCTCAAGAATCAGATGAAGACCATCGAAGATGAGCTTGCAGCCAAGGATAAGGAGATCGAAGACCTTAAGGCTCAGAACGCAGAGCTTGAAGAACAGCTCCAGGAAGCAAAGAATAAGGCAGCTTCTGCAAGTGCAGCTGAAAACAGCGCTATGGACCTCGGAAACGTATTCCTTGAAGCTCAGAAGTCCGCTAATATGATCGTTAACCAGGCTAAGGAAAATGCAAGAAAAATGGACGAGGACGCTAAGAAACTGGCTAATCAGGTCGTTGACGACGCTAACGGCAAGGCTTCCACTATCGTTAAGAATGCCGATGAAAAGGCATCCAAGATCCTTTCCGAAGCTGAGGATAAGTCCGCTGAAATGAGAAGCGCCGCTGAAAGCGTTAAGCAGACTGTTACTGCGGAGATCAACGAGATCGAGACCAATGTTGCAAAGCTCAGAGAAGTGCTTGAAATGTTCTCCGGCGAGAGCCTTGCAAAGCTTGATGAAACAAAAACTCTTATTGAACAGACCCAGTCCGTACTTAAAAAGGGTGGTTCTGTTCCTAAGGCTGCCGCTGCGCCTGCTCCGGCTCCTGCACCGGCACCTGCTCCTGCGCCGGCACCTGCTCCGGCTCCCAAGAAAACAGCTAACTTCGGCTTTGATATGAGCGAGCTTGAGAATCTTACAAAGGCTGCTGAGGCTGCTGCGGAGAGCGATTCCAACTAATTAACGAGTTTTAACAGGTTTATCCTGTATTGACGGAATGCCGATTTAATGCTATGCATTGATCGGCTTTTCCGTGTTGCTGAGGTTTTGCCTAAGTTATAATTAACTCGGAATTATAATAATTTCTTCGCAAGGCATAGTTTATGTAGGGGACGGGTCTCCCGTCCCGATTTAACCGAATTTGCGGCAAACGGGACGGAAACCCAGTCCCTTACAAATGAAGCATTAAAACAAATCCTGATTTACCTCATAACCCCAACGCCTCCGAAAAAAACGGAGGCGTTTTTTATGAGATGCTGAAATTCCCAAATGATAATAATTTCACTTTCAACTTTCCACATTCCACTTTGAAATAAACTCCACTCTTCACACTTCACTCTTCACACTTCTTTTAAACGGCAAAATAGCTAAAAAAAATTATATCATTAAGCATATATTAACAAAAAAGGCGGATAGTATCATAAAATTTTTAAAAACTCTTGACAAAAAAAGGTTTTGTGATTAAAATATGAGTTGTAGCTTGTGTTGGAAGGTGAATCAATTGCAGGTGGAATTGAACAATATGTCCGATAACGAGCTGCTGTCTGTTATCCGTCAGAATAAAAATGGAAAAAACGGCAGAGATGCTGTTTCTGTTCTTATATCACGTTACCTGAAGCTGGTGCTGAAAAGGGCGCATTCCTTTTCCGATGATTATTCCGATGTGGAGGATCTTACTCAGGAGGGTATGCTTGCTCTCTATAAGGCTATCGACAGCTTCGACCCACTTAACGGCGCAAAGTTTTCATCCTTTGCCGATTCCTGCGTGAGCAACAGGATAAAGACCGTTGCCGCAGGTATTGCAAAGCATAAGGAAAGCCGCTGCGTCCGCACGGAGGACGGGGAGGATATTGCTGTTTCGGATATTTCCCCGGAAAATATCTGCCTTGAAAAGGAAAACAGCCGGAGCATAAAAAAGGAGATAGCTGCCTTGCTTGCTCCCCAGGAGATAAAGGTCTTTGAGCTTTATCTTGACGGACTTTCCTATAAGGAGATCTCGTCAAAGCTGGATATTTCCGAAAAATCGGTGGATAACGCAGTGTTCCGCATAAGAAGGAAGCTGAAAACTCTTTTGGTGCCGTGATTTTTATCAGACAGCTTTTTAACAGTTTATATGGCCAAGTAGCTTAAAGTTCAGAGCGTTGTTTTTTCAAAGGCAAAGGTGTCGGTGCGAGTCCGTCCTCAGGTCCAAATTTTTTTAAGCGAGGGAAATCAAAATGTACGAAGACAAGACATTGGTATGCAAGGAATGTGGAAATGAGTTCGTATTCACAGCCGGCGAGCAGGAATTCTATGCTGAAAAGGGTTTTGTAAACGAACCCCAGAGATGCAAAGCCTGCCGCGATGCAAGAAAGAACAGCAATAAGGCTGACAGAGAAATGTTCGAAGCAACATGCGCTTCCTGCGGCAAGGTTGCAAGAGTTCCTTTCAGACCCAGAGAAGACCGTCCTGTATATTGCAGCGAGTGCTTCGCTAAGATGAAGGAAGAGGGCTAATCTTTTTACTTTAGGGTTATTCCGGCGGCGGAGCAGTTTTGCTCCGCCGTTTTTTTGACAATAAATATACTAAGGATTAATATATTTTCAACATTTGCTTTGGAATTATATTTTATAATATATATAATAAATATGGAAGAGTTTGTGCCGGTAGTTTATAACATATGCACAAAAACGGAAGGCTGCGGTCAAAGGGGGAACCTTAAATGAAATCTGTAGGACGTAAAATTATGCGCTGTTCGGTGGCGCTGGTGTGCGTGTCGCTGCTTGTACTGGGTATTTTTTCGGTAATTATGACCTATACATCTGCCCTGAATCTGGTTGAAAGGGATATGCAGGAAATAGCAAAGCTGGCGGCAAAGCGTGTGGAAATGGAGATAACCTCTTTTAAAGACCTTGCAGTTACAACGGGTCAGAATGAGGAGTTTTCCGGTTTGTCCACTACCGACACCCGTAAGCAGAATATTGTTGATATGCAGGCAACGATCTACGGAATGAAATCGGGCAAGTTCATTTCAAAGGACGGACTTGACCTGAACGGAAATTCTTACGCCGATGAGCCTTTCTTCAAAGCGGCAATGGAAGGGGAGTCCTATATTTCTTCCCCGAGGCTCAAAGAGGACGGCTCTCTTGAAACTGTTATTTCCGCTACGGTATGGGACGGCGGCATTATTGGCAGAGGCAAGATAGGCTGCGTTTATCTTGTGCCGGACGAGGAGTTCCTTAACGATATTGTTCGTGATATTAAAATAAGCGAAAACAGCACAGGCTATATCATCGACGCAGACGGAAACACCATTGCAGCAGTTGATATTGAAAAGATCAAGAGCGGCGAAAACATAGAAGCAATGGCTCTTGAGGATAGTCAGTACGCCGAGCTTGCCGCCGCACACGCAAAAATGCGCAGTGGAGAATCGGGCTTTGCGGACTACAGATTGAACGGCACCCGTATGTTTACCGGTTACTGCCCCATTGAAGGCACGGACGGTTGGTCTCTTGCCGTTGAAGCGCCTGCACTGGACTTTATATATGATTCCTACAAGTGCATTTTCTTCACACTGGTAATTCTTATTGTGGCTGTAGTTGTTTCGGCGTTTGTTTCGTTGAATCTCGGAAAAGCTATCGGCAAGCCCATCAGACTTTGCACCGAGCGTATTGAAAAGCTGGCGCAGGGCGATCTGACAAGCCCTGTTCCCGAAATAAATGCCAAGGACGAAACGGGCAGACTTTCCGACGCTGCGCAGACGGTGGTGTCAAGCCTTAACAATATCATCGGCGATATGGGACATCTCCTTGAATCAATGGCGAACGGCAATTTTAACGTACATACCCACGAAGGCGGAAGGTATTATGTGGGCGACTATGAAAAGCTGCACATTTATGTCCGTGATATAAACCATAAGCTCAGCAGGACAATGGCGCAGATAAACAATTCCGCAGATCAGGTGTCCGCAAGCTCCGCTCAGGTCTCCGCAGGTGCGCAGGCTTTGGCACAGGGCGCTACAGAGCAGGCTTCCTCCATTGAAGAGCTTGCTTCTTCCATAAACATTATATCCGATATGATAAACGCCAACGCCGGCAGCGCAAATACAGCCTGCGATATGACAAATACAGCCGGCAGCGAAATGGCAGCGGCTACCGCAGTAATGGGCGAGCTGGTGTCTGCTATGAATAAGATAAGCGAATCCTCGGAGGAGACCAAGAATATCATCAAGACTATCGAGGATATAGCGTTCCAGACCAACATTCTTGCGCTTAACGCCGCTGTTGAAGCAGCAAGAGCAGGAGCCGCTGGAAAGGGCTTCGCAGTTGTTGCCGACGAGGTAAGAAACCTTGCAGGAAAGAGCGCAGAAGCGGCTCAGAATACAACGGCGCTTATCGAAAATACGGTGCTTGCTATCGAAAAGGGAACCTCTCTTGCGGATAAGGCTGCGGAAAAGATGAATTCCGTTTCCGAGGCTGCAGGAAAGGTAATGGAAATAAACTCCAAGATCTCCGACGCTTCAAGAGAGGCTGCGGATTATATCGTCCGTGTAACGGAAGGCGTGGAGCAGATCTCCGGCGTTGTGCAGAACAATTCCGCAACAGCAGAGCAGTCCGCTGCCGCTTCGGAGGAGCTTTCGGGTCAGGCTTCGATGCTGAAGGAGCTTATCGGCAGCTTCACTCTCAGGGAAGACGATATGAATTGATAACAGAGGGCGGACAGGCTGACTTGTCCGTCCTTTTTTGATTTTTACACGGTATTGCGCCCTTTGCAACTGTCGGTTGACAAATTGTACGGCGTGCTTTATGGCAAAATATCTCCCGTTAATGTATCATATTTACAACGGAATTGTCCGAATACAAAGAACAAGGAGAATTAACATGATCTTAGCAGACAAAATTATCGCATTAAGAAAAAAGAACGGCTTTTCTCAGGAGGAGCTTGCGGAAAAGCTGGGGGTCTCCCGTCAGTCCATATCAAAATGGGAGGGTGCACAGTCCACTCCCGACCTTGACCGTATCCTTGAAATGAGCAAGCTGTTCGGCGTAAGCACCGATTACCTGCTTAAGGATGAAATGGAGGAAACGGAATATGTCAATTCTGAGGACGGCTCTCTGCGCAGAGTTTCAATGGAAGAAGCCAACAGCTTTCCTTCGGTAAAGGCTTACACCGCAAAGCGCATCGCCGCAGGAACAATGCTCTGCATAACAGGTGCGGCAAGCCTTATCTTTATGGGCGGCGTGTCCGAAGCGGAGGAGAAGTACGGCATATCGGAAAACGCCTGCGGAGCTATTGGTATGATAGCGCTTCTTATATTTGTTGCTGTGGCTGTGGCGCTGTTTATTCACAGCGGAATGCTCACCAAGGCTTACGCCTACCTTGAAACAGATGAATTTGAAACGGAATACGGCGTTTCGGGAATGGTAAAGGAGCGCCGCAAGCAGTACGAAGGTAAATATGCAAAATATAACATAACAGGTGCGTGTCTTTGCATACTGTCCGCCGTGCCGCTTTTCGGGGGAGCCTTTTCAAACGATGATGTGCTTGCGGCAATGTCGGTTTGCGCAGCCCTTATGATCGCAGGTAT
Source organism: Oscillospiraceae bacterium (assembly GCA_051881775.1). Lineage (GTDB taxonomy): Bacteria > Bacillota > Clostridia > Oscillospirales > Ruminococcaceae > UMGS363. The sequence continues at coordinate 15,567 of JBJEQN010000086.1, forward strand.
AGGCTGTATATTTTTCATTGTTGCAGGAATAAACAACGAGAGTTTTCTTAAACTTCTGCAGGAAGGGGAATATTCTCCCGAACGCAAGAGAATGCCCCATATTGCCTCAAAGGTAGGCACGATATACTGGCTGGCGGTGTCCGCAGGCTATGTCGTGACCTCCCTTGTCACGGACAACTGGGGTGAAAGCTGGATAATCCTTGCTGCGGCAGGAATACTTTTCCCCATTGCCCTTATTATCAGCAGAATGATAGAGAACAAAAAGTTATAATTTTTAGATATATTGTTATAACTTATTGTTATAGCGATCTCCCTTGACAGTATGGAAAACCGGTGCTATAATAATACCATAATCTAATAAATGCTTTGACAGGAAAAAAAGCTCTTTCATCAGTTTCAGAGAGCCGCCGGCAGGTGTAAGGCGGTACGGTGAATTTGTTATAACTCATCCTTGAGCAGTTTGCCGAAATCGTAAGAGAGTAGGTTAAAACGGGTTCTCCCGTTACAGAGATATGTATTGAACGCTTTATGGCGGAGATACAGTGAGGGCGGATATGTATATATCCGAACAAGAGTGGTACCGTGGAAGTTTACGCTTTCATCTCTTAATCTGAGATGAAAGCTTTTTTTATTGCCGTAAGCAAAATATCTGCTCCGTCACAAGCGGAACAGGGAAGGAAAAGATCACAAGTTTTTTCAGAACGAAGATGTCTGAGGGTCACAAGTCTGCAGGTGTCTTGGGGCTTACAAACAGGCTTTCCTCTTATTCCTCACAAAAATTTTTACAGGGAAAGGATTTTTGAAATGAAGAATTTTGACAAATACACAAGAGGCTATTTTATGCCCCCCGTACCCTGCTTTGACTGGGTAAAAAACGAATACGTTAAAAAAGCTCCCATATGGTGTTCCGTTGACCTCCGTGACGGCAATCAGGCCCTTGTTATACCTATGTCGCTGGAGGAAAAGCTGAACTTCTGGAAATACCTCATAAAGGTAGGCTTCAAGGAAATTGAGATAGGCTTCCCTGCGGCTTCCGAAACGGAATATGAGTTCTGCCGCACACTTATTGAAAATAATATGATTCCCGACGATGTTACCATTCAGGTGCTCACTCAGTCAAGAGAGCATATTATCGCCAAGACCTTCGAGGCGCTGAAGGGCTGCAAGAACGCTATCGTTCACCTTTACAACTCCACCTCCGTTGCTCAGAGAGAGCAGGTGTTCAGAAAGTCCAAGGAGGAGATAATCGACATTGCCGTTTCCGGCGCAAAGCTCTGCAAGGAATACAGAGAAAAGACCGAGGGCAACTTCCGCTTCGAGTATTCTCCCGAAAGCTTCACAGGCACCGAGCCTGAGTTCGCACTGGAGATATGCAACGCCGTTCTGGACGTTTGGCAGCCTTCGGAAAACGATAAGGTAATTATGAACCTGCCCGTTACCGTTGAAGAAAGTATGCCTCACGTTTACGCTTCACAGATAGAATATATGTGCAAGAACCTGAAATACCGTGAAAACGTCATTGTTTCCCTCCACCCCCACAACGACAGGGGCTGTGCCGTTGCAGATACGGAGCTGGGACTCCTTGCAGGTGCAGACAGAGTTGAGGGTACGCTTTTCGGCAACGGCGAGCGCACCGGCAACGTTGACATTATAACCGTTGCAATGAATATGTTTTCCCACGGCGTTGACCCCGAGCTTGACTTCTCTGACCTGCCCGAGATAACCGAGGTCTACGAGAAGATGACCCGTATGCACGTTTACGAGCGTCAGCCCTACAGCGGCGCACTGGTGTTTGCGGCGTTCTCAGGCTCACATCAGGACGCTATCGCAAAGGGCATGAAGTGGCGTGAGGAAAAGAACCCCGAGCATTGGAACGTGCCTTACCTTGCTATTGACCCCAAGGACGTTGGCAGAGAGTACGAAGGCGACGTTATCAGAATAAACAGCCAGTCCGGCAAGGGCGGTATCGGCTATCTTATGGAGCAGAATTACGGTATCAGTATGCCGCCTAAGATGAGAGAAGCCTTCGGCTACCATGTAAAGAGCGTTTCCGACCACGCTCACAAGGAGCTGCAGCCCTCCGAGGTCTACGATGTATTCAAGGACAACTACCTTAACAGAGGCGACAAGTTCACCGTTTCCGAGGCGCATTTCTCGCAGAAGAACGGAATTTCCTCTGTTGTTTCGGTACTCTACAACGGTACCCTCATTACAAGGGAAGCTGTGGGCAACGGACGCCTTGACGCAGTTTCCAATGCGGTAAAGGACGCTCTCGGAATAAATTATTCCATCACCACCTATGAGGAACACGCTCTTGAAAGAGGTTCAAGCTCTCAGGCTTGCGCTTATGTCGGCATTGAAACGGAAAACGGTATATACTGGGGCGCAGGTATCCACACGGATATTATTGACGCATCTATAAAAGCCCTTGTTTCCGCTATCAACAACAGCGGTCTTGTAAAATAAGCTTGTAAAAGAGTCCCGTTTGCGGAAAATATATGCAAACGAGACTTTTTTGTGCAAAATTAACGATTTTATACATTTTTAGCTTGCTGTTTGACATTTTATGTAAGTTATGATATAATATAAGCGCAAAAAATTTGATTTAATACTAATTATAGACAATACGGAAAATTAGTATAATTGTTGGAGGAATGATTTATGTCCCAGCCGGCGTTTCGTTCGCAAATATCCGATAAAATCGTGAAATCTCATATGTTGATCATTTTTGTTGTCTGTATAGTGTTCTGCATAATCAATCTTGTAAGCGGAACGGTCGTAACAGGCATATGCACCGCAATAATGGGCGTAGTTGTGCCTTTTGTAGTGCTTATTCCTATGAAAAAGGCTTCAAATCTTACAAAGGGCATTTTTCTTACACAGGCTACCGCTGTGGTAATAGCTGTTCTTTCTGCAACTAAGGGTGAGATGCACACAATGTATGCGCTCCTTGCTGCAAATATAGCAATAGGTTGTGTCTATAACAGCGTTCTTAACGTAAATGTAACGTGGATACTGACAGATGTTCTGGTGCTTGGTGCGCTTCTTATTAAGGATAAGGCATATGCCGGAGCGGAGAGCAACGTTATAATCAACGGTATCGTCGGAATAAACGTTGCTGCTTTTATGCTCAGGATACTTATGAAAAATACCGTTTCGCTCCTTGACAAGTCGGAAAAGTCCGCCGAGGAAACAAAGGGCCTGCTTGGACAGGTGCAGCAGAAAATGGACGAGACCACCGCTCTCGGCGAGCGTCAGAAGGATATTATGCGCAAGGTATCGAATATTGCCGAAACTCTCAGCGATTCCACCGCTTCAATGATGGATATTTCAAGCAGGCTTACCGCCGCTTCGGAGGAGCAGGCAAGCACAGTTGCGGATATTTATTCAAGCGTTGAGAACTTTGCCGCAGAATCGGAGCGCTGCCTGAATGAAGCAGAGCTTGCAGCCGAAGCCGCAGGAGAAAGCGCAGAAAAGCTTAACGAAAGCAATAAGAATATGCAGCAGATGGTGGGCGCTATGGAAGAGATAAGCGAGTCCTCCAACAAGATAAGCAGCATAATCAAAACTATCGAAGATATTTCCTTCCAGACCAATATCCTTGCCCTTAACGCCGCAGTTGAAGCCGCAAGAGCAGGTGCTGCAGGAAAGGGCTTCGCTGTTGTTGCCGATGAGGTGCGCAACCTTGCCAACAAGAGCGCCGAAGCTGCAAAGAACACCACCGTACTTATCAGCGATTCCATTAAAGCCGTTAATAACGGTACGGAATTCGCAAAGACCGCAGCCGAGCATATGGACAGCATTATCGAATGCTCCGAAAGAAGCAAGAGCCACGCAGGAAAGATAGCAGAGCTTACAGCTTCTCAGAGAAACTCTGTTGACGACATCAAGGCAAGAATAGCCGCCGTTTCAGACGTTATCTCACAGAATACCGAAACAGCCTCCGAAAGTGCAGAGATCGCACGTTCCGTAAACGGCGAGATAGAGAAGATGAACGTTATCGTTTCGGGACAATAAATTACATAAAAATATAAGACAAACGCTTCGGGATATGGGGATTCCCGAAGCGTTTGCTTTTTATAGGAGAAATTTCCTGTGCAAAACTGCAGTATTGCAGCTTTGTTGCTTGATTTATGAAAAGCAGCAGCGATCACTTGCCGCTTTTCAGCGCACAGAAGGCTTCATAGTCGCTTTCCGTGCCGAAATAAAGATACAGCATACGTTCTATAGCCGAATGCTCCGCAGAGGAAAGCAGGTAGGTGCTTTCTGTCTGACCTGCGGACGTGTGGGCAGTCACGATAACGGCGTTGTTGTCGGTGACGTAAATGGTGACGCTTTCATCGCCTGTGCTTTTATCGGTTATGCGAAGGATAAATTCTGTCCCGTATTTAATGGAAGAGGAGGTTTCCTTTCCGCTGTTGTATATGATGTCTCCGATAGAGAAGATAATGTCCTGCTTAACGGCGGCGCTGTCCTCGGTGCGCAGGGTGTTCTCCTCATTTCCTGCGGTGATGTCGTAAAAAATTATATCAAGGTCGGAGTTTTCAAGGTCTATGCCGTAAAGATGCTTTATATCGCCGCTGCCTGTGTCGGCTTCGTCGGAAACTGGCTTTTCTTCAACAATATCGTCATCATTGGAAGCTGCTCCTTCTGCCGGTTCTTTTTTTTCTGTTTGTGCGGAGGAAGACGAGGTTTCCTGAACAGCCGTAACGGGAGGTGTCACAGCAGCCTGTACTGCCGGTGCGGCGTCGGCGCTGTCGTTTTCGAAGTCTTTGCTTTCCTCAGCAGCTTCATTTGCACCGCCGTCTAAATCCGCAGCTTCGTCCTCGGAGTAATTGTCGTCAAGAAGCTCCGCTCCGTTAACGGCTGCGGCGAAATCATCATCTTCCGGTTCGTAATAAACCTGCTCTTCATCATTTTCCGCAGATGTTTCCGTTACAGCGGCTTCGTTTCCTGCAGTAAGCGTTGTATCTTCCGTGACAGCAAGCGGTTTAAGGATAAAAACAGCAGCGATGCAGGCAGCCAGAGCGGTCAGCGTTCCTGCGGCAATATATTTTTTCCCGAACCGCTTTCCCGAGGAGCTTATAGCTATCTTGTTTTCCCGTTCCGCTTCCTCTTTAAGCAGGGTCTCTGTTCTTTTTGCAAAGCTGTCGGAAATTCTGACGTTGTCCATAGCGCTTTTGTATTGTTTAATAGACTTACTCATCATCAAAACCTCCGATCATCATAGCTTTAAGGCGTTCTCTGCCCCTTGCCAGCAGCGTGCCTACCGTAGCCGGCTTTTTATGCAGTATCTCTGCAATTTCATTAATGGAATAACCGTCGTAATAGAACAGGTGTATAGGTGTTCTGTACTTTTCGGGAAGTGACAAGACCGCTTCAAGGACCTCGCTTTCCTCGCTTGGGAACGTACCCTCGTCCGAAAGTCCGTTTTCGCCGCTTTCCTCAAGAGATACCGTGCGCTTTACCCAGCCTGATTTGAGATAATTCCTGCTTTTGTTTATGGCAGTTCTCAGAAGCCATGCTTTTTCGTGTTCCTCGCTGTCGAAAGGCTTGTTTCTTTTTACAAGTGCAAGAAATACGTCCTGGGCAACGTCCTCTGCGTCGCATATGTTCTGAACATAGGTGTAACTCAGCTTTACCACGCAGGAGGAATATTTTTCAAGTACAGAGCGGATATATTCATCTGTTCCGAATACCGGTTTTTCAGCGGAAAGCTGTATTCCGGCAAATTCAGAATTCATTTATTTTCCCCCCATAAGAAAATATATATCCGAAGCTATGTCAGCTTCATTGTGCTTTCATATATAATACAATTCAGAAAGCAAAAATTTTTCAAGTTCACATATTTTTTACAAATTTTCTTTCGTAAATATAAAAAGGAAACAAGCCAAAATGTTTCCTCTTTAAACAATTATTAAGCAGACAACTCCTGCAATGGCGGAAAAAGCGGCGGCAACACGGCAGAGAACACACAGCACACGGCAGACCCTTGCCTTGCGGAAAAAGGGGTTGTCGTTCTTTATGCAGGCGGAATCCGTTTCCTCGCAGTAGTATATCTCCACACGGTCGCCCTTGTCATATCTTCTGCCGCTGCCCGTGTAGCGGTGTACGACAGTGCGCTTCATTTCGGGGTCACGGAAGCTGACAACTACCGCCTTTACGGTGTTGCCCTCTCTGTCCGCAGGAATATCTCCGCAAGCCGTTACAACGCCGTCAAAGCGCCTGCACCTGTCGATAAATCTGTTCATTCCGTCAATGTATTTTTCCCTGCGGCGCTTAAATAACCTGCCCAGAAAAAGCAGCGCAGCCGAAAAAATCATAAAAACGGCAAAAAGTATGAACCCCGTCATGGCGTTAAACCGTAAGTTCGGCGTATTCTGCGCCTGTGTAGCCGCAAAGGTCGTCGGGAGCGATGATTATCTGTCCGCCTCTTACTCCTGCGCTTACCGCAATTTCGTCAAAAAGCACGGCGGTCTCGTCAATAAAGGTGGGGAATTTCTTTTTCATTCCCACGGGAGAACAGCCGCCTCTTATGTAGCCTGTAACGGGAAGAAGCTCTTTCAGCGGCAGCATCTCCACCTTTTTGTCACCTGCCGCCTTTGCTGCTTTTTTCAGGTCAAGCTCCTCTGCAACGGGTATGCAGCAGACTATATATCCCTTTTTTTCGCCTTTGAGAACAAGTGTCTTAAAGACCTGCTCGGGTGGCTGACCAAGCTGCTTGGCAACGTGAACCCCGGAAAGGTCGTTTTCGTCCACTTCATATTCGGCGGTACGGAATTTTATCCCAGCCGCTTCAAGAAGCCGCACCGCATTTGTTTTATTCATAATAAAGCATCTCTTTTCTCTTTTTAATGCTATCATTTTAACATAATTTTTCCCCTATTTCAACAGGGAAATCAAATATCCCTTTTTTGCTGTGGCTGCAATAGTTGAAACCACCATATTTTATAATAAAAAATTCGACAAATTGCGCATTTTTTACTAAAACTATTGACGCTTCGACAGAAAAACGGTATTATTTGTATAATGGCATAAAAAACGGAGGGGTATTATGAAAAATTTATCCGTAAGATTTAAAATGATAATTGCTTTTTCGATCGTTAACGTGCTTATGGGCATTATAGCGATATTCGGCTGTATAAACATCAACTATCTGACGAATGAATACCGCAGCTTCGTTACCGAAACTCATAAGGCTTCAATGGCTGCCAACTCAATGGATACCGCAATTGAAGCGGCGGAAAAGCATATACTTTCAGCTGTTATCTCTGCCGATAAGGAGGAAGCGTCAAGATACATTGCAAAGGCTCAGGCACAGCTGAACATAATGCAGGAAAATTACTATATTGTAGAAGGCATTTACGGCAAAGAAACAGAAATGGTGACCGGCATATATGATTCAATGATGGACGGTGCATTCATAAAGGAAGATATTTTTGACAGTATAAGAAACGGTGACCGTGAAAAGGCAACTTCGCTGTTCTACGATAAGTATCAGCCTGTTCTTCAGGAAACCTCTGAGCAGATCGAAACATTATGCGGCGAAATACAGACGGCAGCAGATGCAGCTGTTGTAAGCACGGGAAATCAGAAGCTTTACAGTATGATAATAATCATTACCTTGTTTGTAATTTCTCTTACGGCAAGTATTTCAATGCTTGTTTATCTCAGAAAAAATATTGTTGTACCTATAAAAATGTCGGAAGAAGCTGCAATTGCCATTGCAAAGGGCGACTTTACCGCAGATGTGAAGTGGAGCAACAGGGACGAGCTTGGAAGGCTTGCTTCTTCAATAAGAACTACCGTGCAGGAGACCGGTGCAATAATCGGCGATACCGTAAGATGTCTAGGAGAAATTGCCGACGGCGACCTTACCGTAAAGCCCGAGGCGGAATATGTCGGCAAGTATGAGGAAATACTTGAATCCTTCAAAAAAATGGAAGAAAACCTTACTGACCTTATGTCACAGATAAACAGCGCCGCAGACCTTGTTTCGGAAGAAGCGGAGCAGGTTTCCGCCAGCGCACAGACCCTTTCTCAGGGTGCGACCGAACAGGCGGCTTCAATCGAACAGCTTGCAGCTTCCATCGAATCCATAACGGAGCAGATAAACAGCAATGTTGAGATAACCGAAGAGGTTGGCAGAGGCTTTGTGACCACCGGCGGACAGATGGAAAAGAGCGGCGAGCAGATGAAGGAAATGATAGCTTCAATGGACGAGATAAGCCGCAGCTCGGGCGAGATAGAAAACATAATCAAAACTATCGAGGATATTGCATTCCAGACAAATATCCTTGCCCTTAACGCCGCAGTTGAAGCCGCAAGAGCAGGTGAAGCAGGAAAGGGCTTCGCTGTTGTTGCTGATGAGGTAAGAAACCTTGCGACCAAATGCGCCGAGGCTTCAAACAGCACCTCTGCCCTTATCCAGAAGTCTATGACCGCAGTAAAGGCAGGTACGGAAATTGCAGACAAGACCTCGGGATTCCTTAACGAAGCCGTTGAAAGCTCCCGTCATCTTGCGGATTCCATACGCCGCATATACGAATCGGGCAAAGCGCAGGCTGCTGCTATCGAGCAGATAAATTCCGGCGTGGAGCAGATCTCCCTTGTAGTGCAGACCAATACCGCAACCTCGGAGGAGACCGCAGCTTCAAGCGAACAGCTTTCCAGCCAGGCAGCAGTGCTTAAAGAGCTTGCAGGAAAGTTCAAGTATAACGCATAATTATTCTCAAAGAAATAAAGGGTAAAGCATAATAATTTTTATAACAAAAACGGGCGGCTGATAGCCGCCCCTACAAGATAAATGTGTTAAAATACGCAGTTTTATGTAGGGGCGGATATTATCCGCCCGCATATTTATAATTTATGCGTCAAGCATTTCCGTCAGCATATCAAAACGCTCCAGCTTCAGATCAAAGTGGTCAGCCGTGCCGAAGCCGTAGGAGGCGTATGCAAATTTTGCTCCGGCATAATAGGCGCTGTCGCAGTCGCCCTGTGTGTCGCCAACGTAAAGTGCGTCGGTTATGCCGTTTTGCTCCATAATAAGCCGTATATTTTCCCCTTTTTGCAGCAGATTATCTCCCCAGCAGATATGCCCCTTGAAATATTTTCCAAGTTTGTAATGCTCTAAAAAAGCCTCGATATATCCGCTCTGGCAGTTGCTTACGATAAAAAGTCTGTGGTTGTCCGACAGCTTTGCAAGGGTCTGTTCAAGGTTTTCGTAAAGCCTTCCGCCGTGGAGGAGAAGATAGCCGTTTTCGTGATTTCCGCAGGCGGTCATTATCTCCATGCTGCGGCTGTGGTCGTCCTTGCCGAAAAATCTGTCTGCGATAACGTCCATAGTCTGCCCCATAACGCTTTGTATATCTGCGGCTGTAAAGCGGACAGTTACCTCGGGGAAGCTGTCAAGGGCTTCGTTCCACGCCTTTGCAACGCTTTCCGAGCTGTCCCACAGCGTACCGTCCATATCAAAAATTATGCTTTCCGTCTGCATTTTCTTCCGCTCCTTTCATAATAAGGATATTATAGCATATTTTTGCGGTGTGGTAAAGTTTTTTTGGCTGAATGTAAAGTGAAAACGATTGCTTTGTTATTTGCTTTGTAATTAATATAAAAAAATTATTTTTCTCTTGCAATAGACCCAATGATAGGTTATAATAAAGGTGTTTGCTGTATATAAAGACGGTCTGCGCCGATGTTTTCCCGGTGCGGCTGCCGAATTCAGAAAGGAATGGTCTTTGATATGTCCGAATTTACAGAAAACCGCAATAAGGCTGTTGAAAGCTATGAAAGGCTTATTGCAAGAAAAAATGAAAAGTCCGACCGCTTCAACGGTATCTACGATTGCTACAAATACCCTGTTCTTACGGCGGCTCATGCGCCCGTTATCTGGCGTTACGATATGAACCCCGAAACAAATCCGTTCTTTATGGAACGTCTTGGAATAAACGCTGTACTCAACTCCGGCGCTATTGAGCTTAACGGAAAGTTCTACCTCGTTGCAAGAGTTGAGGGCAACGACAGAAAGTCCTTCTTTGCAGTTGCGGAGAGCGACAGCCCCGTTGACGGCTTCCGTTTCTGGGATTATCCCGTTCAGCTCCCCGACACCAACCCCGAAGAGACCAACGTTTACGATATGCGCCTTACAAAGCACGAGGACGGCTGGATATACGGCGTGTTCTGCTCCGAAAGCAAGGACACCTCTTCCTCCGACCTTTCCGCTGCCGTTGCTCAGGCAGGAATCGTCCGCACAAAGGATCTGAAAACATGGGAAAGACTGCCTAACCTTAAATCCAAGTCTCCCCAGCAGAGAAACGTTGTGCTTCACCCGGAATTCGTTAACGGAATGTATGCCTTCTACACCCGTCCTCAGGACGATTTCATTCAGACAGGCTCAGGCGGAGGAGTTTGCTTCGGTCTTGCAAAGGACATCACCAACGCTGAGATCTGCACCGAAGAAACGGTCATCTCACCCAGAGTTTACCATACAATAACAGAGGTAAAGAACGGTGCAGGCGCTGTTCCCATAAAGACACCCAAGGGCTGGATACATATCGCTCACGGCGTAAGAAACACCGCTGCAGGTCTGCGCTACGTTATTTATGTGTTTGCGACCGACCTTAACGACCCCTCAAAGCTTATTGCTTCGCCCTCGGGACTTTTCATTGCTCCTCACGGCGAAGAAAGAGTAGGCGACGTTTCCAACGTTGTTTTCACCAACGGTGCAATTGCCCGTGAAAATGGCGAGGTTTACATCTACTACGCTTCCTCCGACACAAGGCTCCACGTTGCTTCGACTACCGTTGAGAAGCTGATGGACTACACCTTCAACACACCCTCCGACCCTCTCCGTTCCGTTGACTGCGTAAAGCAGAGATGCGAGCTTATTTCAAGAAATCTTGAGTATATGAAGAACAACTAAGCGATAATTGGATTACAAAGAAACTCCCCACCGCGAAGCGTCTAAAGTTTACGTCCACGCTTTTCAAAGGGTGGTGGGTGTCCAGAGGGCAAAGCCCTTTGGTCGCTCTCCGCAGAGAGCGAAATCCCCTAAAGTAAGGTATAACACATTGTAAAAGTAAAACAAGCAAAGTAAAAAATCCAAAGGCGCAATTCACATCAAAAGCGGAACCAAGAAATGTGTCATATGACATAGAACTTGCGGAACCGACTATGTGAATTGCGCCTATTCTTACATATCACAACAAAGTAACCTCGGATAAAATGTGCGGAGCGTAGCGACGGGCACTTTATCCGACATAGCATATTTTGCCAATAGTTTTCCGCATAAAATCAGCATTGTTTCGCATTTTCCTGTAGGGGCGCACATTGTGCGCCCGATTTGCTTACACGGCATATTAAGGTAAACCGTCCATAATTCCGCATTAAATTTGTCGTGTCGCAGGAAAATGCTCGTCGCTTCGCTCCTTACATTTTCCTGCGAGGGTTACTTTGTTTGTACAGGTTAGAAATAGGCGCAATTCACATTAACGGGTCAACATAATATGTTTTGAAACAAAACATTATGTTACTCCTTTTTTGAATGTGAATTGCGCTTTTGGGTTTGTTAGTTTGCTTGTTTTATCGCTGCTTTGCGTTGCGCCATAGTTTTGGGGATTTCGCTCTCTGCGGAGAGCGACAAGGGGCGCTGCCCCCTTGACCCCTGCCACCCTTTGAAAAGCGTGGACGTAAACTTTAGACGCTTCGCGGTTTAGCCGCTGCCGATATTTTCCGCACAGCCTTTATAAGGCCGTCTGTTTCGGCGTTTGAACTGAACACGGACGGGGAAAATCTTACCGTTCCTTCCGGTGCGGTGCCGATTGCTTTATGCGCAAGACCGGAGCAGTGAAGTCCGCCTCTGAGAGCGTAGCCGGCGTCACTGAGCATTGATGCCGCTTCGTTTGATGTTAGCCCTTTTATGTTAAAGGAAACAATTGGCAGATAACGCCCTTTGTCACGGTAAATAACAACGTTGTCAAGGTCTTTTATTCCTTCGATAAAGCGTTTGCAGAGAGCCGTTTCGTGGGTGAATATCCTGTCCGTGCCCATATCCGAAACAAAGCGTATGCCCTCGCCCAGAGCAATCACGCCGCAGGTGTTCACCGTTCCGCTTTCAAGACAGTCGGGCATAAAGTCGGGCTGGTCAAGTTCAAGGGAGGTGCTGCCCGTTCCGCCTTCCATAAGGGGAGCAATGGGGAAGCTGCCGTCCGACAGTAGCAGACCTGTGCCGGGAGGACCGTAAAGGGATTTATGTCCTGCGGTACAGAGTATGTTTATGCCCTGTGACAGCTTAACGTCAATAACGCCGCAGGCTTGTGCGCCGTCTGCGATAAAGCATATACCGTTTCTGCGGCAAAGCTCGCCTATTTTTTCGCAGGGGGTTATCCTGCCTGTAACGTTGCTGCCGAGAGTGCAGACCACCGCTTTTGTGTCGGGGCGTATAAGCCGTTCAAAATTGCCGAGGGTAACATCGTCGTCGGGGGTTATCTCCGCAATGTCGTATTCTCCGCCCGATCTTGAAAGAGCGTGTACGGGGCGTGCGACCGAGTTATGCTCAAGGTTTGAGATTATTATGTGTCCGCCATTTCCTGCGATGCCTTTTATTGCAAGGTTAAGGGCGTGGGTGCAGTTAAGGGTAAAAACGGTGTTTTCCGTTTCTGCGCCGAAAAATCCTGCTGCGGTCTGTCTGGCACGGTACACTGCTTCGGCGGTCTCGATAGAGAGCCTGTGTCCGCTTCTTCCGGGATTTCCGCCGTACCGCACCATAGCTTCCGCCGCCGCTTTGCGTACCCGAAGGGGTTTCGGCCATGAGGTCGCCGAGTTGTCGAAGTTGATCATCTTGAACCTCTCAATTTTCATTATATGGTGGGAGCGGAGCAGTAGACCCGTTCCGCCCGTAAAAACACTGCCGGAAAGTCTTTATATCCTTGACAGAGCTCAGAGTTTGCCCGACGCTTTCGGAGTTATGCCGTTTTTTTCGAGAATTTCTGTTATCATTCCGGGGTCGCCCTCCGCTGCAACGCTGTAGCCGCAGCCTGCCGAAAGATTACGGGGAGTGCGTACTATTTCACCGGAAAATCCGCTGCTTTTCAGGATAGTAAGGGCTTTCATTGCTTTTGTGACGGAGGGAAAGGCAAATATATATCTGTCCATAGAAATGCGTCCTTTCTGTAATGCAGCTTTCCTCCTGCCGCCGGCGGTAATATTTTCCGCCTGATTTATTATATGCGGAGCTTCTGCGCTTCGATACAATTATTCAACAGAATAAATAGCCCCGTTCCGAAAAACTTTGCGGTTTCGGAACGGGGCTTTTATGGGGGATCCGGTGAAGGAATTATGTCATGCAAGAGCTATTTTAGGCTGACTTTGCTTTATTCCGTTTTTGGCGGAGATTTTGAAGCGCAGGCGGAGATTGTCCGTAATGAGGGCAATAAATTCCGAGTTTGTGGGCTTGCCCTTGCCGCAGTTAACGGTGTAGCCGAACATTTTGGTAAGTACGTCAACATCTCCTCTGTCCCATGCGGTCTCGATAGCGTGTCTTATGGCTCTTTCAACTCTTGACGGTGAGGTATCGAAGCGTTTTGCAACGGTGGGGTAGAGCAGCTTTGTAACGCTTTCCAGCATATCCTCGTCCATTATGGCAAGCATTATGGCTTCACGCAGGTAATGGTAGCCTTTGATATGGGCAGGTATGCCGATTGTGTGGATAATGTCGGTGACGACCATTTCCATATGGGAATAATCGCTGTCGTCCTCGAAATCCGCAACGGAGGAGGGGGTAATGTGGCGGATAACGCTTATAAGCATTTCCGTATCGAAGGGCTTGATGATGATATAAGCGTTTTTGCAGGACATGACCTGTTTTTCGATATAGGCGTTCCTGTAGGGGCAGATAACGATGAAAAAGGGTTTTTTGCCCGATGAAAGCTCCGTTCGGCGGATTATTTCCATAGCGTCCGCATTGGGCATAAGTGCGTCGCAGACTACGATGTCGGGCTGCTCCTTCTGTATTTCGTTCATGATAACGCTTCCGTCACTCAGGCAGGAGTTTACGGCATAGCCTGACTTTTTCAGTGATTCAGCAAATACTTTTCCGAATTCAGCTCCCTCGTCGCCTACGAGAATTTTAACATTTGATGACATAAATATACCTCCTAATCAATTTTACTACCATATTTTACCATATTGTCTTAGACTTTTCAATAGTTTAATGACAAATTTTTTAATAAAAATATCGCAGAATGTAACGTTAATTACATTTTTTACCTTAAATTTAAGAAAATTCGACGGCACAGGAGCAAAGTTTAAAATAATCTTTATAAATAATTTATATCCTTATAATGTGTATCAGACTATTTTAATATTGGAAACTATACTAAAATTGGCGTTGTTAAAGACTTTTAGCTGTTGTTATGTTAAAAATCAAATATTTTTGCCTGTTTTAAGGTGAAACTAATTTTAAAATCTTTATAAAATCTTTATATGTAATATTTTAATACATCATTTTCGTTAAGTCAATAGATATTTGAAAATTTTAATTATATTTAAATAAAAAATACATAAAATAAAGGAGAAATTGCTGTAAAAAGCAGGAAACTTTATCAAAAATTAATTTTTGTTAATGTTTTTGGAAGATTTGTTTGAAAAATCTTGAAATATGTCTGCGCTTCTGATATAATATATAGTGTATAGGAATAAAATATACTAAACACTATAATTTAATAGGCATTTAGTGTTTATTGAGTATTATTATGATAAAGTGAGTTATTATACACAGCATCGGAGCGGATCTTATTATGAAGAAAAAAAGAATGTACAGCGGATATATGATAACGGCTGCCGCAATGATATTTGTTGCGGTGGTACAGACGGCACTGCTTGCTCTGGCGGCGGCGGTTTACGCTGCTCCCGGCTCGGTAAATGAGAATGCGGAAAGGAATCTTACACAGTACGCTGCGGAAAAGAGCGTTTACTTTGAAGCCAAAATGACGGAGCGCTGGGCGGATATTGACAAAACGGCGGAGTATGCTTATGAGAATATGAAAACTGTCCTTGAAGCGGAAAACATCGGCATAGACGAGTTTTTCGGCAGCGGCAGGGCAAAGGATCACTATCTTGAAGAACTGACCGGGGAGCTGCTTACGCTTTTTGACGTTAACACGGTCAACGGTGCTTTTGCGGTGCTTGCTGATTTTGACGGTGATCTCGGACTTGAAAAGGGCGTGAGAAAGGGCGTTTACGTTGTGGACACCGACCCCGATTCTTCACCCTACGACCGTTCGGATATGATGGTGGTGAGAGGAAGCAGTGTTATTTCTTCAAAATACGGCATACCCTTGGATATGAACTGGAAAAGCGGCGTTGATGTTGGAGAGGGAGCGGAGTATTTTTCAAGACCTCTTGAAGCGGCTTTCGGAAGTCCTGCTGCGGCTTACGGTGGATTCTGGTGGGGCGGAGCAGGCATGGACGGAACGGGCGCTATATATTACTCCCTGCCCCTTATCTACGATGGGCAGGCTTACGGCGTTATTGGCATAAGCATTTTTTCCAGCCGCATTTCTTCAATAATGCCTGCCGATGAGACAGATGTGGGTTATATTATAGCTTCCTCGGACGCTTCGGAAGAAAACGGGGATATGATGTGCCGCTTATGCACGGCGGTGGGCGTAAGGTCTGCAGAGCCGCTTGCTCTCGGTTCGGAGATAAAGCTCACAAGGCTTCACGGTTCAGACTATCTTTACAGTATGCCCGGAACGGCTATGTCCTCGGGCGGAAAAGGTGTATGCGCTGTCGGAAAAATTGACCTTTACGAAAATGATTCGCCTTACAGCGGCACGGACTGGTATCTTCTTGCGGTAGCTGACGAGGACAGCGTTATAAACGAAAAGGAGCCGTTTTTCAGAACGATAGCAGGTGCGGCGGCTGTGTCACTTATTGTGGGAATTGCTGCGGCGCTGATAATTGCAAGACTTCTTTCAAAGCCTGTTAACAAGCTGGCGGAATGTGCGGAGCTTGCCGCTAAGGGTGAGGATATGCCCGAGGTAGATACTTCAAACGTTGAGATACGCAGGATATCCGAGCTTTTCAGTATTCTTAATGCTTCAAAAAAGCAGTATTTCAACGACCTGCAGGCGGAGCGTGAGCGTTATATCATCGCTCTCCAGACCTCCAAAAACAATATTATGGAATACGACTGCGCAGAGGACATATTCAAGGTATATCATCTTGACAGCGAAGACCCCAACAGCTACAAGAATCACACGGTATACCGTGATTTCAAGCAGCTTGTCAAGGACGGAAAGATATGCCCCGAAGAGGATGTTTCCAAAATACTTTCCTTCCTGAGCGGAAATATCGGCGGAACCTTTGAGATGAGGATTTTCCGCAGGAACGGTGATTGCCGCTGGTGCAGGATAAGCAGCCGCACCGTTTTCGACAACGGCAGACCCCTTAAAATTATCGCAAGCTCCTTTGACATTACCGATGAAAAGAAGGACGAGGAAAAAAGGCTTGACCTGCGGAACAGAGATGCGACCACAGGCTTTTACAACAGTGAGTATGGCAGTATGCTGGTCGAAAAGAATATTCTTGAACGGGGCATAGGCTACAGCATTGCCATTATTTCCATGAAGCACGTTAACGAATTTATCAGCCTTTACGGTTCCTTCTGCTTCGACGGAGTTGTTGAAGAGCTGGGACGCATAATCAGAATGTTTATGAAGCCCGAGGATATTGTCTGGAGGATAAAAATTTCCGATATAGGCGTTTATCTGCCGGGAAAAAGAAAGGCGGATTTTGAGCAGGAGTTTGAAAAGGCTATGTCCTATTTTAACACGATATACACCTCGGAGGACAGCAATTCCCTTATAAAGTGCCATATCGGAATTTCACAGAACGACGCCGGAACGCCCTTCCTTTATGCAAAGGACAATGCAAGGCTTGCGGAATTTGCCGCAGAGATGCCAAAGTACCCCGATGTGGCTTACTTCTGTGACGCACAGGACGACCCCGAGGCAAGGGCGGCTCTGCTCAGGTACAAATCAGGCGATTCAAGCGCAGATTCGGAAGCCCTCAACAGCGGTTACGTTTTCACGGACAACATTATTTCCTATGCGCTGAATATGCTTGAAAAGACCAAGAGCATACATAATGCGCTGCACCTTGTTTTCTGCAAGGCCTGCGCTGTGCTTGACCTTAAAAAGATAGCAATGTTCGATATTGACAAGGATTTCAGAACTATACGGGTATATCAGCAGTGGTGCGGCTACGGCGGAACGGATATGGACACGGAGCCTATACACCTTGACGATGAAAGCTACAATGAAATGCTGTCCTATTTCGGCAGAGGCGAGCCTGCGGTCATGGAAAAGGACTTCAGAGCAACGGCAGGTCTTCTTGAAAAAAGGGTAACTGTTCTCAGAGACGGCGGTTCGGCGGCTGCGGTGCCTGTATTCGACAAGGAAAAGCTGTTGGGCTTTATGGCGTTCTGCTGCGCATCGGACACGGTGGGCGAGGACAGGCTCAACACAATGCTGGAGCTTACAAAGATAATCTCGGCGTATGTGCTTAAATCAAGGACTTCTCTTGAAAGCAGGGCAAAGAGCGACTTCCTTTCAAGTATGTCACACGAAATAAGGACGCCTATGAACGCTATTATGGGAATGACTGCCATTGCTCTTGACAACGAAAAGCTTGACCCCGATACGGAGGATTGTCTGCAAAAGATAGACAAGTCCGCAAAGTATCTCCTTGACCTTATCAACAGGATACTTGATATGTCAAGAATTGAAAGCGGCAAAATGACTATTGAGGACGTACCCCTTGACCTTAATTCGCTCCTTGACAATGTTGACACCCTTATAAGGGTACAGACGGAGCAGAAGGGCATTTATCTTAACGTTGAAAGGGAGATAAAGCACCCCTTTGTCAACGGCGACCCTTTAAGGCTCAGTCAGGTATTGCTGAACATTCTCGGAAATGCGCTTAAATTCACATCAAAGGGCGGCATAACTCTTTCCGTAAGGGAGGAGGACTGCGGCGGCGGTTCGGTTTCCGTGCGCTTCTCGGTCAAGGACACGGGTATCGGCATAAGCAAGGAAAATCAGGGCAAGATATTCAAATCCTTCGAGCAGGCGGACAATGCTACTGCGAGAAAATACGGCGGAACGGGACTTGGTCTTTCCATAAGTGACAGCTTTGTCAAGATGATGGGCGGTATGCTTGAAGTAAAGAGCGAACCCGGCGAAGGTTCGGAGTTCTTCTTTACGCTGCCTATGAAGATTTCCGAAAAGACCATACCTGCGGAGAAAAAGAGAGTTTTCGGTCCCGAGGACTTCAAGGGCAAGAGAGTTCTTCTTGCGGAGGACGATGAGATGAACGTGCTTATTGCCAAAACTCTTATCGAAAAGGACGGAATAACCGTTGAAACGGCGGAAAACGGCAAAATTGCTGTTGATATGTTCCTTGCTTCCGAGACGGGATATTACGACGCTGTTCTTATGGACATAAGAATGCCCGAAATGGACGGTCTTGAAGCGGCAAGGCGGATAAGAAGCTCGGGCAAGGCGGATGCAAGGACGGTTCCCATTGTTGCAATGACGGCAAACGCCTTTGACGAGGATATGAAAAAATCGGTTGAATGCGGAATGAACGGTCATCTTTCCAAGCCGATAGATATGAACAGGATCCGCAGTCTGCTGGGCAAGCTGTGGACGGATGGGAAAGGTGAAAATGAAAGATAAAAACAAGGCAATACTTTTTATTATATGTGCGGCGTTCTGCTTTACGGTGATGAATGCCAGCATAAGGCTTGCAGGCGACCTGCCTTTTGTGCAGAAAAGCTTTTTCAGGAATTTTGTTGCGGCGATACTGGCTTTCGGCGTACTTAAAAAGAATCACATTAAGATAACCTGCAAGCCGGAAAACAGGAAATATATGTTTGCAAGGGCGTTTTTCGGAACTGCCGGAATGCTTTGCAACTTTTATGCGGTGGACAGGCTGGTGCTTGCGGACGCTTCAATGCTGAACAAGATGTCGCCCTTTTTTGCGGTGGTATTTTCGATGTTCATTCTGAAGGACAAGCCTACGATTTTTCAGCTCGGGGCGGTAATTTCCGCTTTTATCGGCAGCTTGTTCATAATCAAGCCTACCTTTGCCAATGCCGATCTGTTCGCTTCGGTGATAGGCTTTCTCGGAGGAATGGGAGCAGGTGCGGCTTACGCTTTTGTGGGAAAACTTGGCAGAGGGGGAGAAAAGGGACCTGTTATTGTGTTCTTTTTCTCGGTGTTCTCCTGCGCTGTGACCATACCGTACATCATATTCAATTTTGCGCCTATGACGCTGTACCAGACGGGTATGCTGCTTCTGACGGGACTTGCTGCGGCAGGAGGACAGTTCTCCATTACTGCGGCTTACACTCATGCGCCTGCAAAGGAAGTTTCTGTTTTCGACTACTCGCAAATAATTTTTTCCGCCATACTGGGGTTCTTCCTTTTCGGACAGGTGCCCGACGTATGGAGCTTTGTGGGTTACGGGGTCATTATTGCCGCCGCTGCCGCAATGTTCGTTTACAACAACAGGAAAACCGATAAAACCGCATAAAACCGTCATTGCAACCGAAAGTTTACATAAAGAACTCCGTAATTTCTTGTGTTAAAACCTCTTCGGAGTTATGATTTTGACACAGCCGATGCTGATGTCGGCGGAAAAATGAGAGGAGTTTTTTTATGACTACGGGAGAAAAATTATCAAGGCTCAGAAGAGAGAACAACTATACTCAGGAACAGCTTGCGGAAAGGCTTGGCGTTTCAAGGCAGTCTATAAGCAAGTGGGAATCGGACGCTGCTTATCCCGAAACGGACAGGATAATTGAACTGAGCAGGCTTTTCGGCTGTACTGCGGATTATCTGCTTAAGGACGAAGCGGAAGAGGTGCAAAGCCTTGAACAGGGTGCGGAAATGTCCGATATGGACGGGTTTATAAGGATACCGTTGCGCCTTCGTGAAAGAAAGAGTGAGAAAACCGTTCTCGGTATGCCCCTTTGGTGCGTGGGAAAGAGTGCAAAGGGCTTTATTGCCGTTGGACTTTATGCGAGAGGCGTTATATCGGTAGGGCTGCTTTCCGCAGGTGTATTTTCCGTTGGGCTTTGCTCGGTGGGAGTGCTTGCATTCGGATTATTTGCAGCAGGGCTTATTGCGGCAGGCTGTTTTTCCGTGGGAGCGCTGGCTTTCGGGGCAATTTCCCTTGGTTTGCTGTCCTTCGGGGGATTGGCTGCAGGAACATTTGCTGTGGGAGGCGCTGCTGCGGCTAAGTACGGCGCTTTGGGGGACTGCGCTTACGGTATGTTTGCATTCGGCGACTCAAAGGCAAGCGGAAGCGTTATTGAACAGCTTGGAAAGCTCAGTCCCGAGGAGCGTGAAGCGGCTTCGGCTGTTATAAAAAACAGCGTACCTTCATTTTTAAGGACCTTTGCGGATATTTTCTGCCGTTTGCTGTAACGGGGAGAAGCTGTGCCGCAAGTCAATAATTTAACGACAAAAAGGGGAATTTAACATGAAAAAAAGCATAAGAAAAATTTTAGGAGTTATACTTGCGGCGGCTGTTATGGTGGGAGTGCTGCCTTTCGGGGCGTTTGCTGCAAAAACGGAAAAGGTGAAGTTTTACGGCAACTCCATTCCGGCTTCGGCGAAGCAGCTTTGCTTTGTTCGGGAGAGCGATTCTGATTTTTGGGCGGAATACTGGGCTCCCGGCTTCAAAAAATACTATTTCATTCCCAAGGACACGGTGTTCGACTGCAAGCTGGCGGCGGAGAAGTTCCCGGAACTGCAGAATCTTTACATTGTTAACTGCGATGTGAAAAACACCGCTTATCTTGCTAAAATGGAAAATCTTGTGTGGCTTGGACTTTGCGGCAACAAGGGTGCGGAGGACATTTCCTTCCTTAAAAAGATGACGGGACTGAAAAAGCTGCATTACCAGAACAGCAAATGCGAGGATATTTCTGCCCTGGCGAAGCTGAAAAATCTTACGGAGCTGGAGATCGACACGCTGTACAACATTGACGATCTTTCGCCCTTAAAAGGACTTACGAAGCTGAAAAAGCTGGATATTAACGGTACTTTTTCCGATATTTCCGCACTTGGAGGAATGAAAAAGCTGCAAAGTCTTAGGCTCAACAGCAGGGGTATATCTGACATTGAGGTGCTGAAAGAACTGCCGAAGCTGACAGAGCTTAGTCTTGACAGGGGAAAGGTAAGCGGAGTTACGCTCAGTGAACTGACGGGACTTACTTCGCTGTCGCTGTCGGTTACAACGGTAGTTGGCTTTGACCAGATTACAAGGCTGAAAAATCTGAGGTCGTTGTCTCTTTCGGGATTTGAATATATGTCGGCGGCAAACAGGAAAACCGTTTCTCAGATGACATGGCTTGAAGAACTGAGCATAATACAGATGGGACTTAAAAACTGCGATTTTCTCAGCAATATGACAAATTTAAAGAGCCTTGACCTTGATGTGAACAGTATAAATGATATTTCGGGTCTGAAAGATCTTACAAATCTTGAAGAGCTTGTTCTGAACTACAATTATGTGCAGGATATTTCTCCGCTGAAAAAGCTGACGAAGCTTAAATGCCTGAGCCTTTGTTCTTACGGCGGCGAGTACCTTGCGCTTGACCTTGCGCCGCTGAAATATCTTACAGAGCTTGAATTCCTGGGCATATATGATTACAACGTCAAGAACGAGAGCGCTCTTTACAAGCTGACAAAGCTTAAGGAGCTTGACCTTATGGGCTGCGGCTTGGACAGTGAGTTTGAGGCGCATTTCAGAAAATACAATCCAAAGTGTGTTGTTACTCTTGAATGGGACTTCGGGGATTATTAAGCCGTTCAAAGCCCACTAAAACTGATGGACTTGTTAAGCCCGACGCATTATAGCTGTCGTATCTGCTTGTAGTAGTATTGAAACAGCTGAAAGAAAAAATCATAAAAAGGCGTACACCTTACCGCTACGGTATGATGTACGCCTTTTTGCCATATAATTCAAATCAAGGTTGATCATTGCGCAGGCGGCTGATTCTGCACCGCATCAATAAAAATAGCGGTCAGACCGATATATCCGACGAGAACCAGCACTATCAAAGACAACAGCACAAGACAAATTATGCGAAGTTTTGGCTTTTTGCGCAAATACTTAAAAACCAGCACGATACCTGCCACAGCCAATGCCAGCAGAATAATAGCCATTCCCAGCGTCATACGTTTGCCTCCTTATTATAATTAGGAAAAAGCTGATCAATGCGAAGAAATCGACAGAAACGATTTATACTAAATACCATTTAAAATATGGAAAAAATCAAGCCGACATATGGAAAAAATCAAGCCGACAATCTTGCGTATAATGGATTTCGGCGCAGATTTTTTCCCGTTTTTTATTGGTGTTTAGTATTAATCAGCGTTTCCTTAGTATTACACCTTTCTTTGTGGCTGACATAAAATACTTATCAGCCTGTTTTATTTTAATCGATGAAGTCTCCGCCGCTGCCGCTGTCACTGCCGCCGCCGGAATCGGAGAAACCACCGCCGCCGCCGTCGCCGTCGCTCCAGCTGACATCGTCGCTCCGGCTGCCGCTGTCGGAAGAACCGGATGCCCTGACTTCAGCAACCTCACGGCCAATGGAATCCATTGCATCATAAAGAGCCATGTCCTGCATAAAGTAATACATATCGTCATTATAGGCGTCATTATTTCCTGCCGACATAGCTTCGGGATACTTTAATGCCAGAGCCTTCGCCAACTTTTTACCATGACCCATAGCAACGGCATAGACCATGTACTTACGCCATACGGGAAATTCCGGGAGTTCCTTATCCTCAAAGGTAGTGAAATCATCCAAAAAACGTCCGAAGGCTTGCCATAGGGCAAGGTCGTCCTCTGACTGCTGATCCAAAACATGGTAGGCGCTTAGTTCATTCACGAACAATATTGCCCAGCGGATAATGGCCAGTATGATCAGCACTGCCACAAAGGTGATAATTCCGACCAGGAGGGAAGGAGCGATCCGGATGCCGTCATACAGCATAGCTAACATACAGATCAGCATCGCAAGGATACCTGCTGCCGCAGCAATGATCAGATAAGGCTTGAAACCTTTGGAGGAATGTGTGTCCTCGTCCTCTGTTTTGACCCTTTCCGTATATTCTCTTTCCACTGCACCGCTGAAGCTGCTGCGGAAATTCAAGGCTTCATCCCGATTGTCATTAATATACTTTTTGAGGTCTTTTATAGAAATACGACCGCTTCCATCGGCAGCATTACACAGAAAATCCCATAGCGTTTCCTGATAACTCGGAGTATGCTCCGATGCAGTTTCTGCGTTATCCTGCGATGTGCGGGGGAACAGCTCTTCGCCCAGCTGTTCATTCAGCAGGATAGTGGTATCTCCTGCAGCCGTGCTGAAATTGAGCAGCTTTTTCAGATCCAACTCCAACATCGCTGCAGAGATCTGTCTGGAGATGTTGGACTTGCCGTCGTAGAAATGTATCAGCCTGTCAACAACAGGTGCTGATCGGTCATCGGGAAGCTCCCGGTAATATCGAGGGGACTGGGTGGGGCGCTTCCTAAACATTTTCATTTTGATCTTGTGTACAATGTGCGCAATCAGGGAAAACACGCCGGTTATTGTAAGGATCGGGAGACTTAAGAGAATGATAACTATTAAAAGTATGCCATGTTCTTCCAGAAAGTAATAAACCGAGTCGCAAACCGTCTGGCAAAACTGTTCGATGGAATACAAAAACTGTTCGATGGAATACAAAACAGGATGCTCCGCTTCCCATGCTTCTCGCTCGGCCCAATAGGCATCCTGCTCAGCACGCCTACGCTCTTCTTCCTCACGCTTGGCGTTTGCGCTGTCGGCAAGCTCTTGTTCCTCCGCCAAAATGCCGTCCAGCGCCTCGCCTTCCTGTTCCCATCCGCCGAAAAAGCAGTATGCAGGCATGGTGGAACGTATATCAACGATCGTACCCACCGAAACGTTATCTACCTGCAGGAACGCAGAGCCGTCAGGCTGCTTTTCAAATGTACCGTTGAGAGGTCCGTGTGCCCAGATGCGAAATTCCTCTATCGGAACACCATCGGGCGCTGTTAATGTGGCGGTGAGAGTACCAATATCGGAAATGCCGCTCTTTGCGGTCAGGTTCCAAAAAAACTCACCCACATCGGAATAGAGCTTTACAGCATTTTCCACCCAATAGCTGATTTGGAAGGTGCGGGTGCCGCTGCTCTGCTGTCGGAAATAGATGTAAACGGTATTTCCCTCATCGGTATCCTCCACCGCAAAGGTGTTCTCGGGACGGTTTTCATTGTCCGGTTCATCAAGCTGTGGTGCAGACGTCCCGTCAATCGAAACCTGCCAATCGGTGAATACCCGAGGACCGGTGAATATATTATTCACTCCATAACGGGTAAACTCATGATCACCGGTGAACACGACCTCTCTTGTTTCGGTGATAAATGCGCTTCCGTCCCCATACAATTCAATATCAAAGTGCAGAGAATTCAGTTCAGCGCTGTAATCTTCTGCCCATGCGTTCAGCGAAAACAGGGGGAGCATCAGCATAACGAGGAAAAAGCATAGTAATCTATGTCATAGTTATTGTATTTAAGAATTTTTAAGATATTGACAACGGTATTTTCCCACTCGTCATAGTAAACAAAACCGTCCGGTTCATCTCCTGTGGTTTCAACTTTGTATTTAATATAATCCTTCTCAATTTTGTGCCAGGCTTCGTATTCTGTGATCGCATAGGCATAGTCTTCGTCACTTTCATAAATAAGCACCTTGTTGGGTTGTACGGTCGCCTCGGGTGGGTCTGACATAGCTTCAATGCCGGCTGCTTCTTTGGCCAGTGTCTGTGCCTTGGTTTCTTCCTTGCTCTCCTTTGTCACAAATTCAACGGAGAACATAGACAGAGTGCTTTCGTATGCTCTCTCCACGTTGGGAGAATCTATCTGCATAAGCACCTTCATGTCTTTTCCTCTTGCACCATAGAAAAAGCCTTGATTGGAAAGCCACCTTACATAGCTGTCGCCAACAAAAATATTATCATCGTCAGCAACAACATTAAAGCAGGCAAAAAGGTTTTTCCGCTCTGTTTCGGAGGTGAGATAGTCAAAGGAAACCGCCATTTCCATTCCGTTAAGTGCATCTTCGTATCGGATAACGCCGTCATAAAAAGAGGTTTCCGTAAACTGGAGCGGCATAGTTATAAGTGCGCCGTATTCCTCAATGAAAACGGTCTGCATCTCCACATTGCGTATTTCCGAGCCTGATGTGACAATGGTGAACTCTTGTTCAAACTCCTCATATACCCAGGCATACTCCGTGGGGTAATTAAGGATAGCGCATACGTTTTCATTGTCGGTAAGATACATAACAGCGTATGAACCGCCGTCCAGATAGCTCGCCTTTACACGGCGTTCACCGTCAATATAGCTTTCGTCAAAGCCGTATGCCGCCGGCCAGTCAGCAAGGGAAAGGCAATCGGGATCAGCCAAAAATGTTATCTGCGCACCTGTTACAGGGTCCTTAAAAATGACCATTCCGTCCTCTTTTTCAACCTGTGAGAAAATCTCGGGATAAAGAAGAATAACACCGTATTCTTTGCTGTAATATGCCGCAATTTCACGGCTGAATTTTTCGCTGTAAGCCGTGGAGCGGTCTTTTGAATAGCCTTCCGATGATGCTTTGCTTTTCCATATTCCGTCACCGACAAAGCAGCATTTTATAAGTCCTCTCAAATCGTCAAAAATTTCGCTGTTTTTTGTGGGGTAGGTCAATTCTGCTTCAACAATATATTTACTTCCGAAGCCTGAATATCCGAAGAACACCTTTTCGCTTTTTCTGATCTCGGAGGTGAACCAGTTGGGTCCGTATGCAAGCACAAGATTGTTTTCCGTATTTTTTATAAAGCCTTCGACCTCTGCCATTGAAGTGTAGTTATTGGGCGAAAGGGTCACCTTGAGCGCTGCGCTGCTCTTTTTGTCACTGAAAATATAGCTGTCGCCTTTTTTTGAAAAAGAAGTCAGCTGTGCAGGATAATACAGCAGGCAGTTGGCTTCTTCAATATAGAAGCTTGAACTGTCCGTGCGGTATTTGCTCTCGTTTTTATTTTCCGAGTATGGTTTTTTATCCGTTACAAGTGCAGCAGCTACGGACGCAGCATATTCCTTTCCTCTGTCATTGGGAAAATTGTTTACCGTCACAGATACCGATGTGTCCCCCGAGTTCACATAAACGATCTTTGGAACGCCTTTATCGTCGGATACAACTGTCCACTCGTTGCCGCAGCTTTCACCTTTCACGACCGACGCAGCCTCCGCATTATCTTTTGGGGTTTCATCTGAAGAACTCTTCTCAACTGACGCAGCCTCCGCAATGTCATTTTCCATTTCATCTGAAGGAATCTCCTCAAAGGTAAGGGATATTTCGCCGTCATCGTATGTAAAAGTGCCGTCCTCATTGTCGGTCATACCCTCTACCTGCGCAACAAACTGTGAACTCGGGTCAGTGTCGTCATACAAGTCATCGTCGAACCAGAAAACTATGACCAGTATCGCAAGGAAGAGCAGGATCGCAGTAACTATGGAAGAAACAACTATACCGGTAATTTTTAGGGGTTTCTTTTTTATTTTCAAGGCTGATAAGATTATTCCTGCCACCGAGATCGGCAGAAAAAGAAAAACAAGCAATATCCCCATATTATTCCTCTCCTTCCCAATCTGTCGGATAATAGTCTTCGTAGTAATTCTCTTCATACATAGAGATTATTTTTCCGTCCTCTCCGGTTGACCATGTAAACCTTGAGCCGAAGCCTACTGTGCCGTTTTTAAAGCCTTCTTTCAGCTCCTTTGCGCCGAAATACTGATCGGGTGACCACGCACCTATACAATCGGGATCCTGAAATTCGGCATAAACATCATTGGAGATGGGCATCCAGAAACCGCCGGCACCGTCCTCCGACAATTCTTCACCCGCTTTTACTGCATTGCTTTTTACATCATAAAGATACAGAACACCGGCATCAACGGTTGACGGGTCGACCATATCGGTGATCTCGTCCGAACAGCCTGCAAGCATCATTACAGCTGCTGCGCAGAAAATAAACCTCTTTATATTCACATAAGCTCCCCCTTTTAGAATACAGCATTATTTCATAGTTTGATTATAAATCATTGTGACTTCGGATACAATGTCCCTCGGGGACACTCCTGCGGCTGCACCGTTGCAAAGTAAAAAGCTGTGTGATATAATGAACACAGGGCGTTAAATGTCCTTCAAATTATCTTAAAAATGCAGAAATTCCTTGATAGGTGATAAAATGTTTAAATTTATAAAGAACAATTTTTTGCGCAGAATATGGATTTCCGAGTAAGGATATTTAACCTGCTTGCGGCAACAGGCTTTAT
>JBJEQN010000087.1:0-1730 GCA_051881775.1 Oscillospiraceae bacterium
ACCTTCCGTCTTCATTTTCGGGCAGGTCAAGCAAACGAAATATCTTGTCGCTTGCCGCCATACCGTTCATTGCAATGTGGAAAAACGAGCCCAGCTTTCTCATAGGCAGGAAAAATTCCGCCGACAAAAGCACTATGGAAATAAATCCGCAGAGAGTAATTTCACCCTTTGAAAATCCGAGAATTGCAAGGATAATTCCTGCCGCCGCTCCGCCGTATGCGAAAATATCCATTACCGTAACGGAGTTAAGCTGCATTGTCAGCACCTTCATTGTTATCCTGCGAAATCGCTCCGATTCGGCGTTTATTTTGTCGTGAAAAAACTTGTCCGACTGATAAATTTTCAGCGTAGTAAGACCCTGTAAGCTTTCCAAAAAGCTGTCACCAAGCCTTGCATACTGCCCCCAGTAATCCGCAAGAAGCCGCTTTGCTATTTTCTGCACACAGACTATGGAAATGGGTATCAGCGGCACGCATATGAGCAGAATAACAGCCGTTTTAAGGCTGAAAAAGGACATCACCGCAAAGAGAAAAACGGGTACAAGCATTGCATAGAAAAACTGGGGAAGATATGCTCCAAAATATGTTTCAAGCTGATCGACACCCTCTCCTGCAAGCTGAACGACCTCCGCAGTCGCCGTCTGTGAATTGTACGAACAGCCAAGCCGCAGCAGCTTTTCGGTTATCTTTTTACGAAGCACCGGCTTCACCAATTTTGAGGATTCAAAGCCCACTTTTTCCGATAGCATTATGCATACCGCCCTTACAATAAGCGAAAGGGCGACTATGATTATCAGCCAAAGCAAACTTTCGCCCGATGTATTCTTTTCATACAGCTTCTGCAAAAAATCCGCAATAGAAATGACCGCCGCCGTACCTGCCGCAAGTCCCACAAGTTGACAAACCACGTTTGCGGCTATGTATTTTTTCGATTCGGGAACTGCTTTTATCAGCCTTGTTTTTATCATTTATCAAACTCCTTTTTTTCACTAAAAAACCGGCAGTTATTGGCTGTCGGTTTTGTCATTATTTCTCCGGTGTATACTCTTTAGTCAGCTCATTCCAGTTTTGTAGAGCCGTTTTTGCAATTTTGGGGTCATACATTACCCCCATATTTTTCTCGATCTCGCTTCGGCAAATATCAAGAGGCAGCGCCTTTCGGTATGCTCTTGCGGAAGCCATAGCGTCAATGGAATCACAGACGGTGATTATCCTTGCACCGAAAGGAATTTCCTCACCCTTTGCGCCGAAAGGATAACCTTTGCCGTCCCAGCGCTCGTGATGATGAAGAATTATGGCTGCAATTCTTGTAAAATGCTGCGATTTTGAAAGTATTTCCGCACCAATTTCCGGGTGCTTTTTCATAAGCGTCCATTCTTCATCGTCAAGCCTGCCGGGTTTGAGCAGAACACGGTCGGGAACACCTATTTTGCCGATGTCGTGAAGATGACCTGCGATGTGTATCTCCTGCGTTTCTGCCGAGGATACACCCAGCTTTCCGCAGAGAAAACAAGCCATATCGCTGACACGCCTTGAATGGTCTCCCGTATAAGGGTCACGGGCGTCCAAAGCCGAAGTTATGCACTCCACAAACTCGTGATATTCAAAGTTAAGCTCACATTCACAGTTCATTTTCCTCTGTCCTTTCGACCGAATACCCAAGTCCCACAATGGTCTGCCGAACAGTAAACTCCGCAACGGGCAATCGTGAATATATTTCGGCAGTACCGT
>JBJEQN010000088.1:0-8647 GCA_051881775.1 Oscillospiraceae bacterium
ATACACAAATGGGTATGCGCCTTGCAGGAATTGACGGAGTTGTCGTTCACGAACACCGTGAGGTCAAAGACGCTCTTCTCGGAGCAATGGAGGACAAAAGCATTGCGGTAATACTTATTACGGAAAAGCTGGTAAGGCTTTGCAGCGATCTTGTATACGATCTTAAGCTGAACCGCCGTTCTCCTCTTATCGTTGAGATACCCGACCGTCATGCGACCTCCAATATTACAGAAAATATATCCAAATATATCGAATCCGCAATCGGTCTGAAGCTGTAAGGCTTCGGAATACTTACGAAAGGGAACGGATAAAATGAGCACAGAAAACGAAAAGCTGCAGAAATTTATTTCCGCCGTTAACGAGGAGATAGACGTTAAGGTGTCAAAGCTGCTTGACGAGGCTGAATCGGAAAAGCAAAGCATCATTTCCGCCGCAGAAGCCGAGTCGGAAAGCAGCGCCGAGAAGTATCTTGCTTCGGCGCAGAAGAAAACCGGCAGCAAATATGTCAGAGATATTTCAAGGGCGGAGCTGGAGATGAAAAAAAGCATTCTCCGCCGCAGAGAGGAGCTTTCCGCAAAGGTCTTTGAAGCCGTTGAAAAGCGCATTGCCGAGTACAGGCAGACTAACGCTTATGCGGACGGACTTGTTAAGACCCTTCTTCTTATGAACGTTGGAGAGGGTGCGGAGGTAAGGCTTGCTCCCGAGGATATGAAGCTGGCTGAGGCGCTAAAAAAGGTGGTAAGAGCGGAAAACGTCACTTTTACCCCCGACAGCTCCATTAAGCTGGGTGGTCTTTCCGTTTATTCAAAGGAAAAGGGCACGGTGGTTGACAAGACCTTCGACCTTGCCGTTGAAGAACAGAAAAGCTCCTTTGTAAACAGCAACGCCTTTGCGGAATGACAAACAACAGGAGGAAAAAGCATTGAATACGATATACTCAATAAACGGTCCTGTTGTCAAGGTAAAAGATACCGATGATTTCAGTATGCTTGAAATGGTCTATGTTGGAGTAAAAAAGCTGGTCGGCGAGGTCATTGCCGTAAACTCCGAGGAGACTACCATTCAGGTATACGAATCCACAACGGGACTTAAACCGGGCGAACCCGTCTCGGGCAGCGGAATGCCTATGTCCGCAACTCTCGGACCGGGTATCCTGTCAAACATTTTTGACGGAATAGAACGTCCTCTCAGAAAGCTGGAGGAAATAAGCGGTGCGTTCATTGCTGAGGGCGCCGAGGTCTCCTCTCTCGATACAGTTAAGAAATACAGCGTTACCGTTAAAGTCAAGGTGGGCGATACGCTGAATGGCGGCGATATTTACGCTGTCTGCCCCGAAACGCCTGTTATCGAACACAGGTGTATGCTCCGCCCAAATCTCAGCGGCGAGGTAATATGGACGGCTCCCGACGGTGATTATACCGTTAACGACACCGTTGTTAAGATAAGAAAGCAAGGCGGCACCGAGGAAGAGCTTACCCTCTGTCAGAAGTGGCCTATCAAGCAGGCAAGACCCTTTACAAAGCGTCTGCCCATAAACAGACCCCTTATTACGGGTCAGAGAGTTATCGACACCGTTCTTCCCATTGCAAAGGGCGGCACGGCGGCTATCCCCGGCGGCTTCGGTACGGGCAAGACTATGACCCAGCATCAGCTTGCAAAGTGGTGCGACGCAGACATTATCGTTTATATCGGCTGCGGCGAGCGTGGAAACGAAATGACCCAAGTTCTTGAAGAATTTTCGGGACTTGTTGACCCGAGAACGGGAAAATCCCTTACCGACCGTACCATTCTTATCGCAAACACCTCAAATATGCCTGTTGCAGCCCGTGAAGCGTCCATTTACACGGGTATCACCCTTGCGGAATATTACCGTGATATGGGCTACCATATTGCAATTATGGCTGACTCTACGTCAAGATGGGCTGAGGCACTCCGTGAGATAAGCGGACGACTTGAAGAAATGCCTGCGGAAGAAGGCTTCCCTGCATATCTTCCTTCAAGAATATCCGAATTCTACGAAAGAGCAGGCTATGTTGAATCGCTGAACGGCAAGGAAGGCTCCGTTACTATCATCGGCGCCGTATCACCTCAGGGTTCAGACTTCTCCGAGCCTGTTACACAGAACACAAAGCGTTTTGTGCGCTGCTTCTGGGCGCTTGACAAGGCTCTTGCATACGCACGACACTATCCTGCAATAAACTGGAACGACAGCTATTCCGAATACACCGACGACTTAGGCGAATATTATGAGGAAAACGTAAACAGCGACTTCCTTAAATACCGTCTTGAAATAACAAAAATTCTCCACGAGGAAAACAAGCTTATGGAGATAGTCAAGCTCATCGGTTCGGACGTTCTTCCCGAGGATCAGAAGCTGGTCATTGAAATTGCACGAGTTGTCCGAGTAGGCTTTTTGCAGCAGAATGCTTATCACAAGGACGATACCTATGTTCCCCTTGAAAAGCAGTTCCTTATGATGGGCGCAATACTCAACCTTTACACCCAGTCCAAAAAAGCAGTCGAAGCAGGCGTAAGCACCGCAGACCTGCTTAAAACGGGACTTTTTGAAAAGGTAATTAAGATAAAGTACGATATACCCAACGACAAGCCGGAAATGTTCCGTCTGCTTAACGTTGAAATTGAACAGGGTATAAAGAAACTGACGCAGGAGGTTCTTTCGTTATGAGCTTACAATATGTAGGATTAAAGGAAATAAACGGACCTCTTGTAGTCCTTGACAATGTTGACAACGTTGCTTACGATGAAGTAGTTGACATAAGGCTTGACGACGGCACAAGAAGAATAGGCCGAGTTGTTGAGATAGCAGGACGGAGAGCCGTTTTGCAGGTTTTCGAGGGTACAAAGGGGCTTTCCCTTAAAAACACGAAAACACGCTTCCTGGGCAAGCCTATGGAGCTGCCCCTCTCCCCCGAGCTTCTGGGCAGAGTTTTCAACGGCGCAGGACGTCCCGTTGACGGACTTGGAGAGATATTCCCCGAAAAGACCGCCGACATCAACGGACGCCCCCTTAACCCCGTTTCAAGAACCTATCCGAGAAACTATATAAACACGGGAATTTCCTCGATCGATGCTCTTATGACACTTATCAGAGGTCAGAAGCTGCCTATTTTCTCAGGCTCCGGTCTTTCACACAACAAGCTGGCGGTGCAGATAGTCCGTCAGGCTAAGATAGCAGAGGACAACGGACAGGGCTTCGCCGTAGTCTTTGCCGCAATGGGCGTTAAAAACGACGTTGCCGACTACTTCCGCAGAAGCTTTGAGGAAAGCGGCGTTTTACAGCGTGTTGTAATGTTCCTGAACCTTTCCAACGACCCTATCATCGAGCGTATCCTTACGCCCAGATGTGCGCTGACTGCTGCGGAATATCTTGCATATGAAAAAAATATGCACATTCTTGTTATCCTTACGGATATGACCTCTTATGCCGAGGCTGTGCGTGAATTTTCTTCCTCAAAGGGAGAAATTCCTGCAAGAAAGGGCTACCCCGGCTACCTTTATTCCGACCTTGCTTCAATTTACGAAAGAGCAGGCGTTATAAACGGT
Source organism: Oscillospiraceae bacterium (assembly GCA_051881775.1). Classification (GTDB taxonomy): domain Bacteria; phylum Bacillota; class Clostridia; order Oscillospirales; family Ruminococcaceae; genus UMGS363. The sequence continues at coordinate 3,565 of JBJEQN010000088.1, forward strand.
TCGGACGGCTCTATCACGCAAATACCTATCCTTACAATGCCTAACGATGATATTACCCACCCCGTACCCGACCTTACGGGCTACATTACCGAGGGTCAGATAGTGCTTGACAGAGGCTTGGAGCAGTCGGGAATTTATCCGCCCATATCCGTTCTGCCGTCACTTTCCCGTCTTATGAAGGACGGCATAGGCGAGGGCTATACAAGAGAGGACCATGCGGCTGTTTCCAACCAGCTTTTTGCCGCTTATGCAAAGGTAAGCGACGCAAGAGCGCTGGCTTCCGTTATCGGCGAGGACGAGCTTTCCGACCTTGACAAGGCGTATATGTACTTCGGCAAGATGTTTGAGAAGTATTTTGTTTCCCAGAGAGAGGACGAGAACCGCTCCATTGAGGAGACCCTTGACCTTGGCTGGAACCTGCTTTCGCTGCTGCCCAAGGCGGCGCTTGACCGTGTTGACGAAAATCTGCTTGAAGAAAAATACAATCCGAAAGCCGCCGAGCTTTTCAGTTAAAGGAGTGAGCTTCAATGGCCGATCAGGTATTTCCCACCAAAGGAAACCTGCTTAACACGCAGAAATCCCTTGCCCTTGCACAGCTTGGCTATGAGCTGCTTGACAAAAAGAGAAATATCCTTATCCGTGAGCTTATGCTGATGGTTGACAAGGCAAAGGAGCTTCGGGGAACAATAGACAGCACCTATATTGAGGCGTATTCTGCGCTCCAGACGGCGAACATCACTCACGGCGTTGTTCAGAATATTGCCGAGGGAATGCCCATTGAGAACGGCATAACGGTGTCCTACCGCAGTGTAATGGGCTGCGAGCTGCCGAAGCTGTCCATGGCGGAGAAGAAGCCGAAGCTGGACTACGGCTTTATGAACACCGATTCCAACGTTGACAGGGCGTATATCTGCTTTGAAAAGGTAAAGCAAATGACGGTTGTCCTTGCGGAGGTGGAAAACAGCATTTACCGTCTGACAAATTCCATAAGAAAGACCCAGACGAGGGCGAACGCTCTGCAGAATATCGTTATCCCCAAGTACCGTGATATTGTTAAATACATTTCCGGCAGCCTTGACGAAAAGGAACGTGAGGAGTTCTCTCGAATGAAGGTAATCAAGGCGCAGAAGCTGAGAAAACAGCAGAAGTACAAAATAAAGAGTAAGGCATAACAGGCTGTTTCAGAAGAACGAAATCTGACGCAAAGTAACAGCCCCCACTGCGAAGCATAACGGGATTCCAAAGGGATTAGTCCCTTTGGCGCAGGTTCTTAGGGGCGCGGAGCCCCTAAGTCGCTCTCCGCAGAGAGCGAAATCCCCAAAAGTAAGGCACATAACAAAACTGCGTTAAAAGCAGCAAAGTAATAAACACAAAGGCGCAATTCACATCAAGAAGAGGAAACGAGCAAGGTTTTGTATACCATAAAACCTGCGGAACCGACTATGTGAATTGCGCCATTTCTTACATATTACAATAAAGTACCCTCGGATAAAATGTGCGGAGCGAAGCGACGGACATTTTATCCGACACGGCGTACTTTAGCTGTAGTTTTTCCGCACAAAATCAGCATTTTTTACATTTTTCTGCAGAGGCACAGTGTGCGCCCGTGAGTCAGCGCTTTTTGTGCGATTCAGCAGACTTTGTCGGAACAACGACACTACGGTTGCTTTGTCGTAACAAATACACTTCGCTCCGCTCAGTATATTTGTTACGAGGGTAGTTTTGTTTCTATGGGATAGAAATAGGCGCAATTCACATAGTCGGTTTTACAAGTTTGATGCCATACGACACTTTACTTGATTCCGATTTTTTTATGTGAATTGCGCCTTTGTAACTTTTACTTTGCTTTGCTTGCTTTTACAATACGTTGCACCTTAGTTTAGGGAGTTTCGCTCTCTGCGGAGAGCGACAAGGTGGCGCTGCCCCCTTGACCCCTGCCACCCTTTGAAAAGCGTGGACGTAAACTTTATTCTGCTTCGCAGTGGGGTCTGTTACTTTGCGTCAACTTCCGTTCTGTCCTTAAACCTCACCGTTATCTTAGTTCCCTTTCCCGGCTCGCTTTCAAGGCTTACGGTCGCATTATGCAGTATCGCTCCGTGCTTCACAATGGAAAGTCCAAGTCCCGTTCCACCCGTTTCCTTTGAACGGCTCTTGTCCACACGGTAAAAACGCTCGAAAACTCTCGTCTGATGCTCCGGCGCAATGCCTATGCCCGTATCTTCCACGGAAAGCACCTTTTCACCATTCTCCTCAGACAGTATCATATTAACGCTTCCGCCCTTTTTATTGTAGGCAATGGCGTTGTCGCAGAGGTTGTATATCATTTCGTGCAGTATGGATCTTACTCCGTTCACAGTCACATTTCCGCCCTCAATGTTCACCGTCACTCCCCTGTCGTCAGCCTTGCAGGCAAGCTCCGCAGCTACCGTGCGGCACACCTGTTCAAGTCCCACCTGCTCAAACTCGGGTGTAACATCGTTCTCGTCAAGCCGTGAAATGCGTATTATATCCTGTATAAGGGTAAGTAATCTTGAAGCCTCCGAGTGTATCTGACCTGCAAAGTGAGGTATGTCCTCTTTTTTTGCAATGCCGTTCTCGATTATCTCCGCCGCACCCATTATCGAGGTAAGCGGAGTTTTCAGTTCGTGAGAAACATTTGCGGAAAATTCACGCCGCATCTGCTCTGCGCTTTCCGTTTCGGTAATGTCCACAAGGAACAGCACCGCTCCGTATTTTTCCGAATCCTCAACGGGGTTCACCGTCATGCGGTAGACCCTGCCGTCCTTATGCAGCTTGCTGTCCGACGCCTTTCCGCCGAGAGCCGATTCAACTGCGGAAATATATTCGGGATAACGGCAAAGCTCCAGATACTCCGCCGCACCTTCGTTGCCAAGTATCTTCACAGCGCTTGCATTTGCCGTAAGCACCGCCCCGTCCTTGCCGAAAATAACAAGTCCCTCGGTCATATTTCCCGTAATGTAGCCAAGCTCCCTTTTCTGCTCGGAAAGCTTCTCTATCTGTGCGCTTATCTCCTTGTTCTGCTTGTCCATTCTCGTCAGCAGCGGAGAAAGCTCCTCATAGGTCACATTTGAAACAGGGTCGTTAAGGTCAAGCTCGTTAACGGGCTTTATCACGGAATCCGCCAGCAGCTTTGCCGTTATAACAGCCACGACCGCAACAGCCGCCGCAATTATCACAAGCCACACCGCCGAGCTGCCGATAAGTCCGCCCACGCTTCTTGTCGTTTTTGCAATACGGAGTATATCTCCGCTTTTAAGCCTTACGGCGTAGTAATAGGTCTGCTCTCCAAGGGTGGAGGAAGAACGTGTTATCTCTCCCTTGCCCTTTTCCAGAGCGTCCTTTATTTCCGGGCGGTCAAGGTGGTTTTCCATGCCCTTTGCGGAGGTGTAATTGTCGTAAAGCACCGTTCCGTCCGCCGCAATAAAGGTTATGCGGTTTTTAAGCCTTTTGCCCGTTTCCTCTATGTAGTCGCCAAGCACCGTTTCGTCCATATTTTCTGCGGCAATGGCAATGTATTCAGCCTCGTTGCCCACCTCCGACTTGACCTCGCCGTACATATTGCGGTACATTACCCTTGCCGAAAAGAAAAGCGTAAGCACAAGGGTTATAAGCGAAGCAAGACAGATGCTTAAATATATCCTTTTTCTCATAAAAGTCCAATATCCTCCGTTTTTGCGGCTCTTACAGAGTTTCCTCCGCCGGAACAGGCTTTACCTTGTAGCCGACGCCTCTGACAGTCTCGATTATGGCTGCTCCCTCTCCAAGTTTCTGCCTGAGAGTGCGGACATGAACGTCCACCGTCCTTGTTTCGCCGTCAAAATCGTAGCCCCAGATGTTTTCAAGCAGCATATCTCTTGTAAGAACGGCACCTGCATTCTTCATAAGCAGCCGCAGAAGCTCAAATTCTTTAAGAGTAAGCTCCGCAGTCTTTCCGCTTACCGAAACGGTATGGCTGCGCAGGTCAAGTTTGACCTTTCCGTAAGCATAGCTTTCATCGGTGTCCGAATCTCCGCCTGCTCTGCGCAGTACAGCCTTTATCCTCGCCACAAGCTCCATCATTCCGAAGGGCTTGGAGATATAATCGTCCGCACCGCAGTCAAGACCGTTCACCTTGTCAAATTCGGTGTCCTTGGCGGTTATCATAATGACAGGTATCTTCTTTGTAGCCGCACCGCTTTTCAACTTGCGCAATATTTCCATTCCGTCTTCGCCCGGAAGCATTATATCAAGCATAATAAGCTGCGGCATCTCGCCTTTTTTCAGCTTTGCCGCAAGTTCTGCGCCGTTATCGAAACCAAGCGCCTCAAAGCCTGTGTTTTTCAGCGTGTAAAGCACAAGTTCTCTTATGCTGCTGTCGTCCTCAACATAGTAGATCATAACATCCTACTCCAAATTCAAAATATGTCAGCCGTGATCATTCATGGGAACCCGTGAGAGAAAACTCCACCCATTCCGCAATATTTGTAGCATGATCCCCGATTCGCTCAAGATATTTTGCTATCATAACAATATCAACAGCGTTTTCGCCCTCTTCGGGATTCTCGGCTATCAGCTTTATTATATCACCTTTTATCTTAATAAACAAGTCGTCAACCGTATCATCCATAGCAAGAACTTTTTTTGCGGTCTCAATATCCTTTTTAACGAAAGCGTCAATGCTGAGATTGACCATATTTATAGCGGACGTTGCCATCTCGGAAATATCCCTGCGGCAGTTTTCGTTGGAAAGGTCGCAGAAATGCACGATGTCCGCAATATCCTCCGCCTGGTCGCCGATTCGCTCCATATCTGTTATCATCTTCAAAGCCGAAGAAATAGTGCGAAGATCCTTTGCAACAGGCTGCTGCTGAAGAAGGAGCTTCATGCACAGACCTTCAATTTCCCTTTCCTTGTGGTCTATCTCCTTTTCAGCGTCCTTAACGCTTTCAATAAGACTGAGATCGTGTTCGATAAGGGACTTCACCGCCTGAGCAATGGCGCTTTCGCAAAGTGCGCCCATGGAGATCATATTCTTATTCAGCTCTTCAAGCTGCATATCAAATTTAATTCTCATAAAAACCTC
>JBJEQN010000089.1:0-26422 GCA_051881775.1 Oscillospiraceae bacterium
TACAAGATTGTCGGCTTGATTTTTTCCATATTTTAAATGGTGTTTAGTATAAATTATAACAAAAAACGGGCGGCTGATAGCCGCCCCTACAAGATAAATGTGCGATAATACGCAGTTTTATGTAGGGGCGGATATTATCCGCCCGCACTTAATTAACGTGCAACAACCCCGTTGATTTTATAAAGAAAGGTTGATAGGAAAATGAAAAAAGCAATATTTACGGCAATTTTATCGGCAATGCTCCTTACCTCCTGCGCTGCAAAGGCTGACGGTGCTGTGACCATTGCCGAAAGCGGCAGCTTTGTTATGAGAACCGATACCACTGCAGAATTGCAGACAGAAACCACCGTGGCAAAGCTGGAATATGAGATAGACCCCGAAAAGCCTGTTATTGCTCTTACCTTTGACGACGGTCCAAACACGGATACAACGCCGCTGGTGCTTGATATGCTTGAAAAATACGGCGTTCCCGGCTCGTTTTTCCTCGTTGGAAACAATATAAACGCACAGACCGAAAAGGTGGTAAAACGTGCTTATGATATGGGCTGTGAGATAGACAACCACTCAAAGACCCATCCATATATGAACAAAATGACTGCGGAAGAGATAACCGCCGAGGTGGATTTTGTTTCCGATAAGGTGAAGGAGATAACAGGGGAGACTACCCGTTTCTTCCGTCCGCCCTATATTGCCGTTAACGAAACAATGTATGAAAACATTGATATGCCCTTTATCTGCGGCGTTGGCTGCAACGACTGGGATAAAAACGTTACCGTGGAGCAGCGTATAGAAAAAACTCTGGCTCAGGTGAAGGACGGTACTATCATCCTTCTTCACGACGCTTCGGGCAACACTCCCACGGTGGAAGCACTTGATACCATAATTCCCTCGCTTCTGGACGAAGGCTATCAGTTTGCCACCGTGTCCGAGCTTTTTGAAGCAAAGGGCGTTGAAATATCGGGCAGCGATTATAATTTGTATACTGTTGTAGGTTAAGTCAACCGGGTATCCTGCCTTCAAGCAGTTCAAGTTCGCCGTTCTTTACCGCTTCGGCATAGTCCGAAATGGTATGGAACGGCGTTTTGCTTACCACGCCGCCTGCGAACCATCTGTCGGTAGTGTTGTGTGCGTCCGAGCCTGCGGTAACGGGAAGACCGTACCATTGTGCGTAAAGCCTCGCTCTCTCGTTGAATTCGGGGTATAAATGGGAGGCGTTTATTACTTCAACTGCGTCCACAAAATGAGGGCAGTGCACCGTTTTTCTGATATATTCATAGTCACGGAAGGGGTGGGCGTGAACGACAAAGCCGCCGCAGTAACGTGCATATTCAAGAAAATGTGTCAGTTCCATATCAAGAATATCATCGTTATCAAGAAGCCACTGCTTGTCAAGACCGTAAACAAGGAAATCCGAGCCGCCGTCGCCGTATTCAAAGCCGAAAAATACGTCCAGACCTATCTCATCGCCCCTTGCCTTTGCGTGTTCGTAGCCCTTGCAGTAAAGCTCTACACGCTCTTCCCAGGGCAGGTCACGGGGAATGCAGGTGTTGCCGTTGAAAAAGTGGTCGGTAACGAAAATTCCCGTGTAGCCTTCCGCCTTGTATTTGTCCGCCATTGCCGCAGCCGTTGAATGAGCGCAGGCGCTGGCTTCAAGAGTGTGCATATGTGTTTCGTATTTATACAATCCTATCATTCCTTTCCGCAAAGTTTTACTATGGCATTTGCGTAAATTTCGGCGTTCAGAAGCAGGCTTTCCGTCCTTATAAATTCGTCTGCGCCGTGCATATGGTTGTCCTCGCCGGGGAATTCCGCACCGAAGGCAACGCCGTTTTCCGTGTCGTGGACATAGGTACCGCCGCCAATTGCAACGGGATAGCCCTTTTCTCCCGTAACGTCCTCGTAAACTTCAAGAAGCGTCTTTACAAAGCTGCTTTCCGCAGGAACGTTGTGGGGTTCGGACTTCATATCCGCAGAAAGGGTAATTCCGCAAGCTGATGCCGCCTTTTCCAGCTTGTTTATGATGCCTGCGCAGCTTTCGCATACGGGGAATCGTATATCCTGACGGCAGGTAAGAACGCTGTCTTTAAGCTCTGCAACGCTTAAAACCGTTGTGACCGCTCCCGAGATCTCGTCCGAGCATTTTATTCCGCAGGAAAGACCGTCCGTTTCGCCGTAGGGGAACAGCTTTGCATACGGCTCAATGTCTTTTATGCCAAGCGCCGCAAGCAGAGCAAGCGTTGCCGTAAGAGCGTTTTCTCCCGTTTCCGGTGTGGAGGCGTGAGCGCTTCTGCCGTTTGCGGTGATCGTCAGGCAGCCCTTTTCTTCCGTAAAAGTGAATTTAACGGGCAGCGAAAGTGCGCATAATGCGTTTTTGGCGGCTTCTTCCGTTATTCCGCTTACGACAGCTTCGGCATTTTCGGGAACGGCGTTCACCGCAAGTCCTGCTTTAAGGGATATAAGGCGGCTGTCGGAAATGTGCCGTTCAAGCCGCATACGAAGCATTCCCTTTTCAATGTTTATAAGGGGATAGGATCCGTCGGGGGTGAAAAGCAGGGGCGGGAGTGCTTCTTTTTTTTGGTAATATTCAAGGTCGGCGGAGCCGTTTTCCTCATTTGTGCCGAGAATAAGGCGAATATTTTTATCTATGGGCAGACCCAACGCCTTTACCGCCTTCATTGCATATAAAGCGGCTATTGCAGGACCCTTATCGTCTATGGTGCCTCTGCCGAGGAGCTTTCCGTCCTTTTCGGTAAGAGCAAATGGGGGAACGCTCCAGCCGCTGCCTTCCGGAACAACGTCAAGGTGACAAAGAATGCCCAGATGCTCCGCCTTGTCGGGGAAAAAGTCTGCCGTTCCCACATAATTGTCAATACTTCTTACGGAAAAGCCGTCCCTTTTGCATATATCAAGTGCAGCGGCAAGAGCCTTTGCAGGATATTTGCCGAAGGGAGCGTTTTCCTCCGCTTCTCCCATTACCGAGGGTATCTCAACAAGAGTGCGCAGGTCGGAGAGCATTTCCTCCTTTGCGCCGTAAATATAGTCGTGAATTGCCTGTCTGACGTTCATAACGGGTATCCCTTTCAATTATAGATTTGTAAAGGCTGCCCATATAGGACAGCCCTGTAAATTTTATTTGCGTTTTTTCACCTGACGGGGACGGGCGCTTTGCTTTGCCTTTGCAGCTGCAGCGGCTTTGCGGCGCTCTGCGGCTATATTGGTGGTATAGTAGGTGTCAATGTTGGCATTTGTGCAAAGCTGTATACATATTATTGCGCTGAGTGCGATGGCAATTATAAAGAAAACCAGTGTTTCGATATATGTATTGGGTTTAAAGCCTGTTTCAAGGGTAAACTGCACGGCTCCCGGACCTATAAGCAGTATGGTATTTACTGCAAAAAATACGCAGGACAGCGACTTTACCGCCTTGACCTTTATCATCAGCAGAATTGAAAAAGCGGCAGTTGCATAGGATAAATACATAAACAGCTGTGAATTATTCCAGTTCAGCTTGAAATATGTTACAACTGCGGTGATAATGCCCATAGCAACCAGCATAACGGTAACGACAAAGCCCTTCTGCGCTCTTTTTATCTTCTGCTCACGCATAAGAGTGTTGTACATTTCAAGGCTGGCTTTTTTGCTGTAGCCCTCGGGACGCTTGTTTATTTCCTTTTCAAGGCGCTCCTTCATGAGCTGCTTTTCTTCTCTGTCAAGACGGGATTTTGTGACAAGGTCTTCCGCCCTTTTCTGCGTGGGAGCATATTCCGTAGACATTTCTTCAAGCTTCGGCGCATCGCCCATTTCCATGGCAAGGTCGTCCATTTCCATCTGTCTGCGGATATTTTCTGCGGTGTTTTTCCTTTCGCTGTAGCCCATATCGCTGAGCATATCTGCGGAAACGTGTACATCTTCAAGACCGCGGTCGGCAAACTTGTTTCCGGGCGTTTCCTTTTGTGCAAGGCGTTCCTTTTCCTCAGCTTCTCTTGCAAAATCCGCAAGAGATTTAGCTCGCCTTGTTTCTGCGGCAGGCTCTTCGGTGACAGGCTTTGTATGGTACTGATAATGGGGATTATCTTCGTTTTCGGCAGAATAAGAGTTTACTGCCTCTTCCCGGTTGTATACCTCTTCAAGAGGATCATATTCCTCTTCAAATTCTTCTTCATATTCTTCCTCGGGAGCTTCATAGCTGTCCTCGGGCGCTTCTTCCGTTATAACTGCGGCGTTCTGCTCATTTTCAGCTTTTTTTGCTTCAGATAAGGCTTCAAGGCTGCCCATTTTTGCAAGATCTCTTTCAAATCTGGGAACATAGCCGCTGTTTTGATTTTCTTCGTTAAGCTCAAGGGGATCGAGGATATCGTTGTTAAGGTCAAGCTCTTTGTCATCCATTATATCATCTCCCGAAAGTCGTAAAAAATACCGTTAATTATTCCGAAAGCGCAATGGCTTCGGGGAAAATGCTTGAAGAGCTTTCCTGAAGGAATGTTGTGTTTACATAACCCTGTATTGTTGCGCCGTCAAGAACGGTGATAGTTGAAGCGGTAATATTGCCGAGGATAACTGCGTCGGTCTTGAATTCAGCCTTTCCGCCAACGTCGATGTTGCCCTTGACTTTTCCGTTAAGGTCAAGATACTGTGCGGAAATATCTCCCAGAAGAAGGCTGTCCCTGTCTATCTGCACCTGACCCTTGGAGAGAATGTTGCCCTGCATTGAAGCGCCGGACATAACGGAGTTGTTGCACTCTATATCTCCCACGATCTTGCCTGTTACGTTTATATTCTTGGTTATCTTCACATCGCCCTTTACGCTGCCGTCGATATTGATGTTGGCAAAGGAGCGGATATTTCCGTCGATAATAGTGTTTCTTGAAATAACGGTGGTTTCCTCTGTTTCGTAGTAAGGACCGTCAGGCTCTTTTCCTCTGAACTGTGATGAACGGGGAGCGATAGGCGGAGGGGGAGGAGTTGAACCGCCTCCGAAGGACTGACCCGAACCGTAGGAGCCGCCGAATCTGCTGTCATATGAGGAGCTGCGCATAGAATCCTCGCCTCTCTGTGCAGCGCCGCTCTGACGGGCATACTGGGAGAACTGGGAGAAAGGACTTGCGCCCTGTTCAGGCTCCGCAACGCCGCTCTTGACCTCAGAACCGCCGGAAAGAGGAGTTTTATTTGCATATGCGCCTGTGCCGAACTGGGAAACGTTCTGCTCCGGCTTTATATAAGGACTTTCGTAAGCCGCAGCTTCGGGTGCGGGTGCAGCCGTTTCCGCAGGCTTTTCATCGACAGCCTGTACAGGTGCAGGTATTTCCGCAGGAGCAGGCTCTTCCGCTTTAACGGCAGTCTCTGCAGGCGCAGCTGTCTTTGCAGGCTCGGGTTCAAGATACTTGTCAAGCTCGGATTTTTTCTTTGTTTCCTTTGAATGGCCGTCTCCCACAAGACCGTCCCTTTTCAGAACTTCCTTGAGCGCCTGATTAAAATTATCTTTAAGGCTCATTTCAATAACTCCTATCTTTGTGTATTCTATCTGTATCAGTCAACATATGAAAAAGTAATGGGTTTTACCGTATTGTCAAGGGCTTCAAACGAATATCCGTCTGCAAGCAGCGCTTTGATTATGTCCTCAACGGTTGTGACGGTAAGCTGTTTGTCGGCGCTGTCGTGAAGAAGAACGATGGCTCTTCCCGAGGTGTTCTCGTTTATGCCGTTAAGAACGTTGTTGTAGATGCTGGTCCAGGTGGCGTGGGTGGTAGCGTCCTCGCCGCTGACGTTCCAGTCGTAATAAACGAAGCCCCGTCTTGTTACCTCCGCAATTATCTGGGGATAAACGAGCCTGTTGTAGTTGTTGATGCTTCCGCCGGGGAAACGCATTATCTGCGGCTTTACGCCTGTTGCTTCGTATATTGAGTTGTATGTATCGTTCATATCCTCAAGGAAGCTTTCGACGCTTGCATAAACCTTGTCATAATCGTGGGAAATGGAGTGTATGCCGATAGTATGACCCTTGTCGGCAACCATTTTCATAAGCTCCTTTGTGCGCTCGCTTTCTCCGCCGCACATAAAGAAGGTTGCTTTTATATCATATTTATCGAGAATGTTAAGAATGTCAACGGTGTTTTCCGAAGGACCGTCGTCAAAGGTAAGATATATGGTCTTTTCCTTTTCGGTGAATTCCGCAGGGGCTTCGGCGTAAAGGTCGGGATAAAGCAGAGTGTATTCAGCCGCCGTGCTGCCCGAGCCGGAGTCTGCGCTGTCGGCGTTTACGTCAAATTTATCGGGATTTCCTGCAATATATTTTTCGGCAAAGCCGTCAAAAGCGGTGCTGTCGTTATCCTTGATAAAGTTCAGTATATCCTCCGTTGTGTAGCCGTCCGCCGCCATGCGCAGGTAATACTGTTCAAGGGTAAGGTCTTCATCTTCTGCGGAAACATCCGTTACAGCTTCGGCGGCAGCGGCAAGCTCCTTGTTCTTCTTAGCTTCCAAGCCGAATCTTATGCCGAAAAAGACGGCAAGAAAGGTTGCCGCCGCAAACCATCCGATAATTACCGTATATATCAGATGCTTAAAAAATTTAACGCTTCCGAAATACATTTTTACGTTCCTCCGCTGAAACCGGCAGTCCGTGAGCTGTTCCGGCTCATAAGCTGATATTATATCGCTTTAACCTACTATCTATATAATAATACACCTTTTTTGCCCCAATGTCAACATAAGTTCAGACAAATAATTCCGCTCGCAAGCAATTTTTTTCTTACTGAACGGAAAAAAATTGCTCACGGGCGGAAAATACAGGTTATTTTTATACTAATTCCAAATCGTTCTATAGACAAAGACGACAGATAGAATAATCCAAGTCAAGGAAAGCGACCGCAGGAAGGCTGTCGCCTTTCAAGGGAGCTTGACGCAGAATTGGATTATTATATCCGAGTATTTGTCTATAGGTTGATTTGGAATTAGTATTAAACTTCTGCAGCGGAGTTTTCCTTTATTTCTCTGCCGAGAGAGACCATATCCTTTTCAAATTCGGCAGTCAGCTTGATGTCCATAGCTTCAAGCACGGCTTCTTCGGCTTCGGCGTACATACCGTTGGCAAAGAATACCTGAGCCAGCGCTTCGTATGCAAGACCTCTCAGTAGATGCAGCTTGCTTTTGGGCTGTACCTTTATCAGAGCGGAGGCGCTTTCGGCTGTTTTGAGCGCTTCGTCGGGGTCACCCGTTTTAAGCAGGGCAAGCGCCTTTACAGCCGTTATGTAAAAGTCGTAATTCAATGCGTTTATGTAGAATTTTCCGCTTTCATAGGCGGCGTTAACGCTGTCGTAGTCACGTTCTGCGGCGGAAACCAGTACAGAAGCGGCGTAATAATATGCCGCAGCGGTGTAATTCCCCGTAGACTGGGCAACGTCAAGAACGCTTATAACGTCTATCCTGTTAAGCTGTTCCTTTGCCCTTGCGGTATTGCCGGAAACAAGTGCGGAGAGGGCAAGCTCCGTGCATACCTGATTTTTTATGTCACCCCTGCAGTTTGCGGAGAGAATGTCGGTGTAATCCTTGCAAATTCCCTTTTCTGCGGCTGTTTTATCCAGCTTCCTGCGCATTTTTTTAGCCGGCAGCCTGCTCAGAAACGTGCTTATAACGTATGCAACAACGGAAAAAACAAGGGAGCCTGAGATAAGAATGGGGATAAATATTTTCATTTCCAGCTTCTGCGTTCCCGATACGGCAAATAATCCGAAAAGGATGTTTACGCTGAAACCTATGCAGCAGCCTAAGATAAGAAAAATTCCCCACCATACGCTTATGGCTTTTGCAAGCATTATTACCCGTGATTTAAAGCTCATTTCTCCGGCTCCTTTCTTTGTGTGCATTTATGCGCAGAAAATGATGTTATGTTACTTTACAAGAGCGGCTTTCATATCTTCGATAAGCTGCTCGATGTCGCTGTCGCTGTATTTTGCACCGCTCCATATCTCGTGAGCGACCACCGCCTGCCATACAAGCATAGCCATTCCGCCGATAGCCTTTATGCCGTGACTTTCGGCGATCTGCATAAGCTTTGTCTTGTCGGGGTTGTATATAACGTCAAAAACGCAGGCACAGTGTGAGATAACCTCTTCCGTAACGGGGCAGTTCTCCACCTTCGGGAACATTCCAACGGGAGTGGCGTTGATAAGCAGGTCAAAATCGCCCCCGATCTGCTCTGCATAGATATATCTGAACCGTGCAAGCACATCTTCTCCGCAGCCCTGCTTTTTCAGCTCGGTGACAACAGCTTCGGCTGTGTCCTCAAAGCCTTTGAGAACAACAACGGTAAGGTCTGCGCCGTGGAGGAGCGCTTCAATAGCCATCATTCTGCCTACGCCGCCGCAGCCTATCTGGAGAACTCTGCCGCCCAGCTTTGCGCCGCCTGCTTCAAGGGCTCTGAGGAAGCCGTAGCAGTCGGTGTTGTAGCCGATGTTCTTTCCGTCACGGTTCACAACGCAGTTCACCGATTCGTAGCGCTTGGCGGATTCGTCCAGCTCGTCAATATACTTTATTATATCAACTTTAAAGGGGATAGTGATATTATATCCGCCTAAAGAATTAAGGTGCTCCGCCTTTTCCCCAAGAGTTTCGGGGGCAAATTCGCATATCTCATATTCAACGCCGCTTTTGCCCTCAAGCTCGAACAGGCGCTTATGTATGGGGGGCGACATTGTGTGTTTGAGAGGATAACCTAAAATTGCATACTTTTCCATTTTAACCATTCCTTTATACTTATAGTAATAAATAAACTGATATATACAAGAATTTACTTGATTCTTATTTACAAAAAGTAATATAAACCATAGATTATACTATTTGTGCAAGAAAATCAATACATTCTTTCGTCAAGAAGATCGCCTGTTATGGAGACTTTGTAGCTGCCGCCGTTGTTTTCGGGGGTAACGTCCGTGACCTCGCCGTTATTTACAAGAAGGGTGCGGAAATATCTGTAAGCAAAGAATTCCTTGCCTTCTTCCCCGACCGTATAGTTTATGTTGACAATACCGTTGTCACGGACAATAAAGTTCGATATTTCGCCGTTTTCGGCTTCTATCTCGTCAAAATAGGGCTTCAGATAAGCAAAATCCTCCGTAACTCCGCCGAAGCCGTCCTTGAAATTTTCGTACAGTATGGAACGACCGCGATATTCTTTGAAGCTGCCGTCTTCATAGCGGAACCAGTAGGGCTTTTGCGTGTGTCCCGTGCCGTCGGTGCAGAGGTCGTAGGTGCTTTGGAGGCCTGTGAATTCGGCTTCGCCTGTTTGGGTAAGCAAGCCTGCACCAAAGGTATCAAGCTGTAAAGGGGTTTCGCTTTCCACTCGGAAACAGTATGTAACGCTGTCCGTGGCGGAAAGGCGTTCCGCAAGAATAAGGGTATCGCCGCCAACTTCTGCGGTACGGAATTCGCCCCACTCGGCTTGCGCAGTGCAGATCTCATCCGCTCTTTCTGTACTTGCATACCACAGGCTGCCGAAGGTGCCGCCCGTTCCGCATACGGCGAAAAGCTCTTCTTCACCGTCCCCGTCAAGATCTCCCGAAAAGGCAGGGTAAACAAAGGTGTTTTCAATGTCCGAGGCCCCGATTATCTTTTTTTCAAGGAGAGAAATTTCTCCTATGCTTTCTTCCGTTCCGGCGCTGTCTGTGGCAGCATCTTCCGCTTTACAGCCGCATAAAGCCAACCCAAGGAGCAGTATTGAAGCATAATATTTGATTTTTGCCATTCCGCACCGCTCCCTTACATAAATTTAATGAATAATGAAGAATGAATAATGAATAATGAATAATTAAGGTGCGCCTGCGGCGGATATTTAAAATCCATCTCCGCAGCCAATACCGTAATTACGAATTGAAAATAATTCCGAATTCCGCATTCCGAATTCCGAATTAAGCATTAAGCGTTTCAAGTGCCTTTTCAAGAGTTTTTGCGTTCTCAACGTTGACCGCATTAACGCCCTTTAGAGTTTTCTTAACAAGTCCGGTAAGAACCTTGTTGGGGCCAAGCTCGATAAAGTTTTCGAAGCCCTGCTCCTGCATAAGTGCAAGCTCGGAGGTGAACTTAACGGGTGAAACGATGTGCTTTGCCAGCTTTTCGGGCATATTGTCAAAGTCGGGCATTTCCGTGCCGTAAAGGTTGGAGAAGAACTGTACCTGCGGCTTGTTGAAGGTAATGTTCATCTTTTTCAGCTCCGCTTCAAACTCGTCTGCGGCAGGCTGCATAAGCTTTGAGTGGAAAGCGGCGGCAACGTTCAGCTTGATAGTTTTTGCGCCCACTTCCGCAAACTTTGCAACTGCTTCTTCCATAGCCTCCGGCTCACCTGCGATAACAGTCTGAACTGCGGAGTTATAGTTTACGGGAACAACGTAGCCGTTAACGGACGCACAGATGCGCTCAATATCCTCGGGCGCCTGACCCATTACTGCGTACATAACGCCGTGCTGGTTTTCTGCGGCCTTCTGCATTGCGGCAGCTCTTGCCTTTATCACCTTGAAGCCGTCCTCGAAGGAGAGAACGCCCGAAGCCACCATTGCGGCATATTCGCCAAGGGAGTGTCCTGCAACTGCGGAAAATTCCACGCCGTTCTTCTTTACCGCTTCAAATGCGGCAAGAGAGGTCATCATAATTGCAGGCTGGGAAATAACGGTCTGCGCAAGCTCGGTCTCCTCCGCTTCCCATGACTTTGCAGCAAGGTCAAAGCCGAGAATTTCGCTTGCCTTGTCATACATTCCCCTTATTTCGGGGTAAGCATCGCAAAGCTCCCTGCCCATTCCCACATACTGGGAACCCTGACCTGAGAATAAAAATACGTTTTTGCTCATTTTTATATAACTTCCTTTCAGATATTTTACATTGTCTGCCTCTTTTATGCAATAAAAAAATTCCGTCATATTAAATAAAAGCTGAAATTACGGTTGACAAGGCCGAAGAAAAATATTACAATATATAATGTATGGTTTTGTACGGCAAGCGTGAGAAAATTTTTCCTTTTCTTAACGAAAACTGCAAAAAAGGCATACAAAAACGTGTGTTTTACCTCTGTTTGCCGGCTGTTATGTCGTAAAATGACAGCTTTAAGACAAGTATAACATATTATTTAAAAAAATTCAATACGGAGGTAAAATATTTTGTTTGGTATTAATATTCTTGGCACAGGCTCATATTCCCCTACATTGAATATCACTAACGATGATATGTCGAAAATAGTTGAAACAAGCGATGAGTGGATCTCCACCCGTACAGGTATAAAGAGCCGTTTCCTCAGCGACGGCGAATCCGCTTGGCAGATGGGCGCAAAGGCTGCGAAAAAGGCTATTGAAGCTGCAGGCATCGACCCTGCGGATATCAGTCTTGTTATCGGCTCAACGGTAACGGGGGATTTCTATACTCCCTCCCTTGCTTGTCTTGTACAGAACGCAGTAGGCGCAGTAAATGCCGCTGCTTTCGACCTTAATGCTGCCTGCTCCGGCTTTGCGTACAGCGTTGACACGGCTAAGCGTTTCCTCCAGACGGACGAGAGCCTTAAATATGTGCTGATAGTTTCCTCCGAGGTGCTTTCAAGATTCGTTGACTTTACCGACCGTGCTACCTGCGTTCTTTTCGGCGACGGTGCAGGCGCAGTTGTTATTGAACGTTCCGAAAAGCTCTATACCAGCTTCCTCGGTTCCGACGGCAGCGGAGCGCACTTCCTCTATGCAAAGAGGTTCTTCGACCGTCACCCCTTCCGTACCACCGAAAGCGATGATTACGGCGAGGATTTCACAAGCGCTAACCAGTTCCTTTTCCAGGATGGCAAGGAAGTTTACAAGTTCGCTACAAAGGCTCTGCCTTCTGCGGCTTCTGCTGCTGCCGAAAAGATAGGACTTGACGTTGCAGACATAGACTGGTTCATCCCACATCAGGCAAACGTCCGCATTATTGAAACTGCGGCTAAGAATCTGGGAGTTTCAATGGATAAGTTCATCGTTACTCTTGACAGGCACGGCAATACCTCCAGCGCATCCATTCCTACGGCTCTTGACGAGGCTGTAAGGGACGGAAGAGTAAAGAAGGGTCAGAAGATCTGCCTTGTAGGCTTCGGAGCAGGTCTTACCTACGGTGCAGTTATCTGCGAATATTGATAAAAACTTACTTTATACTATATTAAATAAGCACGGCTTACGAAAGGAAGATGAAAAATGGCTGAAACAGCGATTATTACAGGTTCTTCAAGAGGTATAGGCGCAGCGATAGCTCTCCGCCTTGCAAAGGACGGCTACAACATTGCGCTTAACGACATAAACGAGGGTATGTTTGAAAATAATGATATTGTGGAGCAGATACGCAGCCTTGGTGTTGAGGCGGAGGTATTCTGCGCAGACGTTTCAAAGCATGACCAGTGCGAGGCTATGGTCAAGGCTATCAAGGAGCGCTTCGGCACAATTGACGTTCTTGTTAACAACGCAGGAATCACAAGGGACGGTCTTATGGCAAGAATGCCCGAGGAACAGTACGACCTTGTTATTGCGGTAAATCAGAAAAGCGTATTCAATATGACAAAGTTTGCCGGAAACGTTATGATGCGCCAGAAGCACGGCAAGATCATCAACCTTGCTTCCGTTGCAGGTCTTTACGGCAACCCCGGACAGATAAACTATTCCGCTTCAAAGGGCGCAATTATTGCAATGACAAAGACTGCCGCAAAGGAGCTTGGTTCAAGAGGCATCAATGTCAACGCAGTTGCTCCCGGCTTTATCAAGACACCTATGACCGACAAGCTTACCGAGGAACAGAAAAATAAAATGCTTGACCTTATCGCTATGAAGCGCTACGGCGAGGTCGAGGAGATCGCAGGCGTGGTTTCCTTCCTTGCTTCAAAGGACGCTTCTTATGTAACGGGTCAGGTAATTGAGATCTCCGGCGGACTTATGATGTAAGAAAAGGAGTGTTCTGATGAGAAGAGTTGTAATTACCGGAATGGGCACAGTTAACCCTCTCGGAAAAAACGTTGAGGAATACTGGGCAAATGTAAAGGCTAACAAAAACGGCTTGTCATTCATCGACCAGTTCGACGCAAGCGATTTTGATGTAAAAGTAGTCGGTGCTGTAAAGGATTTTGACAGCTCGAAATATATTGATAAAAAAGAAGCAAAGAGAATGGACCGCTTCACCCAGTTTGCGGTATGCTCCGCTATGGAGGCTCTCGAAAATGCAGGAAGCGACCTTAAGGATCTTGACCCCATGAGAGTGGGCGTTCTTGTGGGCGTTGGCATCGGCGGCCTTAACCTTACGGAAGAAGAGGTAACAAAGTTCAACGCAAAGCCCGACAAGGTATCGGTTTTCTTTATCCCTATGATGATAGGAAATATGGCTGCAGGAACCGTTTCAATGCGCACAGGCTTCAAGGGTGACAACTTCTGCACCACAACAGCCTGCTCCTCCGCTACCCACGCTATCGGCGAGGCTTTCCGCAAGATAAAGGATGGCTACCTTGACGCTGCTCTCTGCGGCGGTGCGGAAGCGTGTATCTCACGTTTTGCCCTCTCCGGCTTCAACAATATGCACGCGCTTTCAAGAGCCACCGAGCTTGACAAGGCTTCAACTCCCTTCGACCTTAACCGTCAGGGCTTCGTTCTCGGCGAGGGCTCGGGTATGCTGCTCCTTGAAGAGCTTGAACACGCAAAGGCAAGAGGTGCAAACATCATTGCCGAGATCGCAGGCTACGGTGCAACTGCCGACGCTTACCATATGACAAGTCCCTCTCCTACGGGCGAAGCTGCCGCTTACGCAATGAAGCACGCTTACGAAGAAGCAGGTCTTAAACCCGAGGAAGTAAACTATATCAACGCACACGGAACCTCCACGGGTCTTAACGATAAATATGAAACAAACGCTATAAAGATCGCTTTGGGCGAGGACGCTGCACGAAAGACCGTTATTAACTCCACAAAGTCTATGACAGGTCACCTTCTCGGTGCTGCAGGTGCTGTTGAAGCTATCGTTACAGCGCTTTCCGTAAAGGAAGGCTTTGTTCACAAAACTCTCGGATTTACCACTCCCGACCCCGAGTGTGACCTGGATTATGCCGTTGACGGAAACAGAAGCGTTGACATCAAGGGCGCTCTTTCCAACTCTCTCGGCTTTGGCGGACACAATGCGACTATATGCATTAAGAAATACACAGGTTAAGGAGCAAAAACAAAAATGAGCAATAAAATTTATGACTTTGACCTTGAAACAATTGCCAAGCTTGCAGATATAGTTAAGGAAAAGGATCTTGGAGAAATTACCGTAACAACAGGCGAAAAGAGCATAACCGTTAAGGGCAGAAAGTGTCCTCCGCCTCCTCCGATGGGTGGTGCACCCTTTATGCCTGCGCCTATGGATCCTATGCCCGCTACCGTTAATGCAGCTGCTCCCAATGCGGCTCCCACGGTGGAAGCACAGGCCGCTTTTACGGGCAACGTTGTAAGATCTCCTATCGTGGGAACGTTTTACGCTGCCGCAAGCCCCGAAAAGCCTCCCTTTGCCGAAGTTGGCAAAAAGGTGAAGAAGGGCGACGTTCTTATGATAATCGAGTCGATGAAGCTGATGAACGAAATACAGAGCGAGTTTGACGGAACAGTTACCCGTATACTTGTAAAGAACGGCGAAGCTGTTGAATTCGACCAGCCTCTTATGGTCATTGAATAAAAGGAGCTTAATGCTATGGCGATAATGAATAAAGAACAGATAATGGAAATTATCCCTCACAGAGACCCCTTCCTTCTTATAGATACGATAGAAGAGCTTGAGCTTGGAAAGAGAGTTGTGGCTACAAAGTTTATGAGCCCCGACGAATTCTGGTTCAAGGGACATTTCCCCGAATACCCCGTTGTTCCCGGAGTGCTTATGCTTGAAATGTGCGCTCAGGCAGGAGCGGTGGCGCTTCTCGGTCTGCCCGAAAACAAGGGCAAGATAGGCTTTTTCGGCGGAATAAAGGAAGCTAAGTTCCGCAGACAGGTGCGCCCCGGCGACACTCTCCGCATTGAGGTGGAGATAATCAAGGTCAAGGGACCTGTGGGCGTGGGCAAGGCGGTTGCAACGGTAGACGGCGAAAAGGCCGTTTCCGCCGAAATTTCCTTTGCTATCAAGTAATTCCCTTTGAAAGGAATATAACGGTTATGTTTAAAAAGGTTCTTATCGCCAACAGAGGCGAAATTGCAGTCAGGGTCATCCGTGCCTGCCGTGAGCTTGGACTTAAAACGGTTGCGGTTTTTTCCACAGCCGACCGTTCCGCTCTCCATGCACAGATAGCTGACGAGGCTGTCTGCATAGGCGGCGCTGCAACAAAGGACAGCTACCTTAACGAACAGGCTATATTTGCTGCCTGTGAGATAACGGGTGCGGACGCTATACACCCCGGCTTCGGCTTTTTGTCCGAAAATGCGGCTTTTGCAAGAAACTGCGGAAAGTGCGGAATAAACTTTATAGGTCCTTCTCCCGAATCAATTGAAATGCTGGGGGATAAGGCTGCGGCAAAATCTGCTATGAAAAGAGCCGGAGTTCCCGTTATTCCCGGCTCCGACGGCACTGTAAAGTCTATGGAAGAGGCTATTCGCCTTGCTAAAGAGGAAATAGGCTTTCCCCTTATGGTAAAGGCTTCTGCAGGCGGCGGCGGACGTGGAATACGCCTTGTTGAGCGCATGGAAGACCTTGAAGCGCAGATAACCGCCGCAAAGCAGGAGGCTCTCAGCTTCTTCGGCGACGACAGCGTTTATATGGAGAAATTTATCGTTGACCCCAAGCATATTGAGTTCCAGATACTTGCCGACAAGCAGGGAAACGTTGTACATCTGGGCGAGCGTGACTGCTCCATGCAGCGCAGGAATCAGAAGGTGCTTGAAGAAACTCCCTCGGTCATTATGACACCGGAGCTTCGTGAGAAAATGGGCGCTGCAGCCGTTGCCGCAGCTAAGGTATGCGGCTATTACAACGCAGGAACAATTGAATTTCTCGTTGATGCAGACAATAATTTCTACTTTATGGAAATGAACACCCGTATTCAGGTTGAACACCCCATTACGGAAAATGTTACGGGCATAGACCTTGTAAAGGCGCAGATGAAGATAGCCGCAGGGGAACCGCTGCCCTTTACACAGAAGGATATTGAGCTTAGGGGACATTCTATCGAGTGCCGTATAAATGCGGAATCTCCCGAGTTCAATTTCAGACCCTGCCCCGGCAAGATAACCGCTCTCCACACTCCCGGCGGTCCCGGAATAAGAGTGGACAGCGCAGCTTATCAGGGCTACACAATAACCCCTTACTACGACAGCATGATAGCAAAGCTCATCGTTCACGCTCCCACAAGGGAAGAAGCTTTGATGAAGATGAAGTGGGCGCTTGCGGAATTTATCGTAGAGGGTGTTGATACGAACATAGACTTCCAGCTCGGACTTATAAGAGACCCAGTTTTTGAGTCGGGCAAGTACGATATAGGCTATCTCGGAAGAAAAATGAGCAAGTAAATTTACACAGGGGAGTGGTTGGCTGTGCAGAAGTGTCCTCTTTGCGGCGGAACGGTCAGGAACGGCGTGTGTCTTTCCTGCGGTTATGAAATTCCCGATGAAAACACCATTGCCGCACCCTACAACTACGACCCCGATGATTATAACCGGCAGGAAGAGCAGCACAGCTCCGATGAAATAGAGGAAATAAGCGCTGTTCCCGGGGCTGTAAGCGGCACAGGCAAGGCGCAAGGCTCTCCCGAATGGTCGGAAATGGACTCCATAGGCATTCCCTCCGCTGAATCCGTGGGTCAGGCGCTTAAAAAGAAGCCTTCCTCGGGCAATACTGCGGCGGCTAATAACCGTGCTGCGGTGAATATTGCTCCGCCGCCTCCCGTTTACACTCCGCCGGTGCAGCCTCAGGAAGAACCTCAGGACGCTTTCAGCGTTTTTGTACACGGCTTCGTGGAAGAAGTGAAAAAGCATTGGTGGAAGGCTCTGCTTGTGCTGTTAGTGCCTGTTTCGGCGCTCTTTATGGGCATATTTTATTTTTGCATGAGTACAGGTTGGCGCAGATGGCGCTTTCAGAGATACGACCCCGAGAATTTTGATATAAAGGCTTTCGGGCTGGGAATATTGTATCTTGTTATAGGCTTCGGCCTGCTTTTAAGCGACTGGGATCCCTTTGGACTGAGCGCCTGGATAATGTCTGTCATTTAAGCAATAGATAATGTTGGGGTGGTATTTTGGCACAGAATAAATGTCCCCTCTGCGGAAGCAGGGTAATAAACGGCAGCTGCTCCGAATGCGGATATACGCTGCCCGACGAGGCGAGCATTGCCGCTCCTTATAATTATGACCCGTCGGACTATAACATCGGTGACAAATATGCACCGGCGGAAAAGGAACAAAGCTCAATGCCCGAAATAAGGGCATATGACAAGCCTGCGGAGGAATATAAAACACCTGCGCCCGAAATAAAGGTGGGCGATCGGGGCGGCGCTTATCCTGCGCCGAGGAACAATGCAGGCACTTACAACGCTCCGCAGAATACGGCAGGTACTTATAATGCGCCGCAGAACAATGCAGGTACTTACAACGCTCCCACGGGGCAGAACGCCAACCCTTACGCAAACTTTGACCCAACGAACAACAGGGGCGCACAGTACGGCGGAAGCAGCGGCGGAAAGCTCAGCGGTTCAGCTTTGACCGAGCTTATCGTGGGCATAATACTTACACTTTTATTTCCGGTATTAGGAATATTGGAGATAGTTTCGGTTTCCAAAAAGTTCAAAAAGACAGGCGACGAGGCGTACAGAACGGTGATGATAATACTTATCGTTGTTCTTGCGCTTAGGTTTATAATAGGCGGAATAACGGGCGGTTAAGAAATGACGTGTTTTATCCTTAATAAAGGAGAGTTTAAAATTGCTTGAAGATTTATTTAATGTTGTAAAGACCCGTTTCAATATGTCGGATAACGGGGAAAATGCGGAGAAAACTGCGGATAAAGAGGAAAGATCCGTTGAGATACCAAAGGATCTTGCCTTTAAGTGTCCCCGGTGCCTTAATATGATAATGACAGACGAACTGGTGAAAAATCTCAAGGTCTGCCCCAAGTGCGGCTACCACTCCAGAATTTCCGCAGGAGAACGTCTGAGCATTACTGTTGACAAGGACAGCTTTATTGAATTTGACAAGGATATGACAAGCAAAAACCCCATTGATTTCCCCGGTTACGAAGTCAAGCAGGAAGAACTCAGGGAAAAAACGGGGCTCAAAGACGCCGTTATTACGGGAGAATGCACTATCAGGGGCGAAAGATGCGTTATCGGCATTATGGATTCTCGTTATATGATGGCTTCAATGGGCAGCGTTGTGGGCGAAAAGATAACAAGAGCCTTTGAATATGCAACGGAAAAAAGGCTCCCCGTTATAATGTTCACAGCTTCGGGCGGCGCAAGAATGCAGGAGGGCATTGTTTCCCTTATGCAGATGGCAAAAACAAGCGGCGCTGCGGCAAGACACTCTGAAGCAGGACTGCTGTACATCTCCGTTATGACCGACCCCACAACGGGCGGCGTTACCGCTTCCTTTGCTTCTCTCGGCGATATTATCATTGCCGAACCCAAGGTGGTAATAGGCTTTGCGGGAAGAAGAGTTATCGAGGGAACTATCAAGCAGCGGCTCCCCGATGATTTCCAGACCGCTGAATTTATGCTTGAACACGGCTTTGTTGATATGATAGTGGAAAGAAAGACT
The DNA here is from genome assembly GCA_051881775.1 of Oscillospiraceae bacterium. GTDB lineage: Bacteria > Bacillota > Clostridia > Oscillospirales > Ruminococcaceae > UMGS363. Next base: position 18,741 of record JBJEQN010000089.1, read on the forward strand.
ATGCGCCGTACTCTTGCGCATATTTTAAAGCTTCACAAAAATCCGGATATACAGGGGGAGGAAAACTGAAATGGAAAAGATAAACGATCTTACCCCTCCCGAAAGGCTGGAGCTTATAAGACACAAGAACCGTCCGACGGTAAGGGATTATATCCCAATGATTTTTGACGAGTTCATTGAAATGCACGGCGACCGTCTTTACGGTGACGACAGAGCAATAATAGGCGGCTTGGCAAGTCTGAACGGCATCCCCGTTACCCTTATTGCGGAGGTAAAGGGAAGAAATCTCAACGAAAATAAGGAATCCAACTTTGCAATGCCCCACCCCGAGGGCTACCGCAAGGCTTTAAGGCTTGCAAGACAGGCGGAGAAGTTCCACCGTCCTGTTATCTGCTTTATTGACACTCCCGGCGCTTTCTGCGGAGTTGAAGCGGAAAAAAGAGGTCAGGGCGAGGCTATTGCAAGGAATATTATGGAATTTATGACCCTGCGCACGCCTGTTATATCGGTAGTTCTCGGAGAAGGCGGAAGCGGCGGTGCGCTGGCGCTTGGCGTATGCGACGAGCTGGCTGTTCTGGAGAATTCCATTTACTCCGTAATTTCGCCCAGAGGCTTCGCTTCAATACTCTGGAAGGACGACAGCAGGGAAAAGGAAGCCGCTTCAATAATGAAGATAACTGCCGAGGATATGCTTGAACTTGGCATTGCGGAAAAGATAATTGAGGAGCCTTTAGGGGGCGCTCAGAACGATCATAGGCAAACTGCCGAAAATATCTCTGAATTTTTGTATAAAACGCTATGCAAAAAAATGAAGATAGATATTGACGTTTTGCTAAATGAACGATATACTAAGTTTAGAAAAATCGGCGAGTTTGAAGAAGGCTGATTTTGCACTGCGTATAGGGACCAATTTGTCTATCCGAAGTGGTTGTGACGGTTGCTCTTTATATAGATAAAAATTGAACGGAGGAAAACGAAATGGTATTTGATAAGGTAAAGGAGTTAATCGTTGATCAGCTCGACGTAGACGAGGATAAGGTAACACCCGGCGCTAACATTCAGGACGACCTGGGCGCAGACTCTCTCGACGTTGTTGATCTCGTTATGAGCCTTGAAGAGGAATTCGATATCGAAATTCCCGATGAGGCTGTTGAGAACATCAAGACCGTTGGCGATGTTGTTAAGTATATTGAAGATAACCAGTAATTTTTAACGGCTAAAGCGTAAAGGGCGCACGGGCAAGGTTCCGTGCGCTTTTTTGCGTTATAATACTAATTCCAAATCAACCTATAGACAAATCCTCGGCTATAATAATCCAATTCTGCGTCAGGCTCCCTTGAAAGGCGACAAGCCTTCCTGCGGTCGCCTTCCTTGACTTGGATTATTCTATCTGTCGGCTTTGTCTATAGAACGATTTGGAATTAGTATAAAAGGCATTTGGCGTAAAAAAATGTCGAAACACTTAAAAAGCATACGGTTATGTTTGAATAGTATATAAATTCAGTTAAATTTTGGTCGAAATTAATATTGAAAAAAATGAATAATTGATATATAATTTTTAGTGATAACCTATCAGCATATTTTGGGTGTTTGGGGAGGACTGTCCGGCGGACGGGGCGCATAGCCTTTGCCGGGCAACGTAGCTTATGATAAATAAAGGGAAGTTCAGAAAAATAAGGACTCTGCTCATGACTGCCGGAGTGCTTTCGGCACTGGCGGCGGTGTATGCGGTGGTGACCTGCTTCGGTCTTGTGCCGCTGCCTGCAGTGTTTGCAGCCGTTCCTGCCGTTGTGGGAGCCGGCTTTGCTGTGTTCGGCGCACAGGAGCTGCACAGGGAGCTTGTCTGCCTTGAGGAAACGGAAAAAAGTATAGACGGTTTTGCCTTCATCCGTTTTGACAAGGTGAAAAAGACCGCTCTTTTAAGCTCGAATTTCACGGAAATAACAGGAATAACGGCAACATCCTCCGTTATCGGCGAGGATGAATATTCGGGCATAATAAAGGAAATGATCTCCAGCCGTCTCAGCTCCGAAGAAGATATTTATATGACAAGCATTGCGGATAAGTGGATAAAGGTCTGCTCCTCCGGCTTCGGAAATTATGATCTTATAGAGATCATAGACGTTTCAAAGTATGTTGCCTGCAAAAATGTTATAAGAAGCCTTAAATATTACGATAAACCCACAGGCGTTCTTACTTCCGACGCTTTCGCCTCACAGGTGAGAAAGGCGTCGGAGATGAACAACGGCACTCTGGGCGTTATCAACTTTGTTCTCAGCGGCATGGACAGCGTTACTTCCTTTGCCGGAACTGCGGCTGCGGAAAAGATCATCTCAAAGGTCGCAGCTTATATCAAGAAATACGAAAATCCCCACAATATTTTTACGGGTAGAACGGCGTCCAACGAGTTCAGCGTTCTTATTACCGAGACCTACGAGGACGGCTGCCGCAAGCTGGCGGATAAGATATGCAGCGGTATACAGGAAATGCTGTCGGGTATGTCCGGCGATGAAAAGGGCAGCGTAAAGGTATTCTGCGGCTATGCCTGCTTCAGCGGAACGGACAACGATGTGGGAACTATACTTGCCCATGCGGATTTTGCGGCTTTTGACGCAGAAAACAGCAGTGCTTTGGCTCCTGTTGCTTTCAGCGGAGAGGATTACGAGCTTAAAGCGCAGGAATTCAGAAAAGTGCAGGTATTTGATCAGATAATCGAAAACAGCTGCATAGATTACCACTTCCAGCCTATCGTTAACGCCCGTACAGGCGAGATATTCGGCTACGAAGCACTTATGAGACCTCATACCGTGGACGGTATAAAGCTGTCGCCTCTTGAAGTGCTTGAAATAGCAAAGCAGCAGGAAATGCTGTACAAGATAGAGCAGATAACCTTCTCCAGCACGATGAAGATACTTTCGGAAAATCAGGACTTCTTCAGCACGAGAAAAATGTTCATCAACTGTATACCCAATGCGCTCCTGTCCGACGAGGATTTCATCAAGCTGGCTGACACATACGGCTCCCTGTTTGACAAGATAGTTGTTGAAGTAACGGAGGAAAACCCCGTATTTGACAGCGCAGTAAAAACTTTGGACGACCGTCTGCGTTCAAGAAGGACACAGATAGCCCTTGACGACTACGGAACAGGCTATTCAAACGACTCCACACTTCTTGCGGTGAAGCCCGAGTACATAAAGATAGACCGTTCCATAATAAAGGATATCGACAAGGATATTCAGCGTCAGCACCTTGTTGCCAATATGGTGGATTTTGCTTCTCAGCATGGTATAATGGCTCTCGGTGAGGGCGTTGAGACCCTTGAAGAGCTTGAAACGGTGATCTCTCTCGGCGTAGACCTTATACAGGGCTATGTTGCCTGCCGTGCTACCGCCGTTCTTATGCTTGAAATACCTCTTGACATAAAGAATCATATCATAAACTTTAACCTTAAGCACAAGGGCAAGGTAAGCAGGATATACAGGATAACCGAACCCGAAACTGCGGATATTGTGGAGCTTGGACTTGCAGGCTTCAACGAGATATTTATTACCAGCAAGCAGGCTGTGCTAAAGGGCGACCCCGACACCGAGGTCAATATGAAGATAACCTGCGATGCAGAGCCGGAATCAAGGCTCAGGCTTGAAAACGTCAACATCGTTTCGGATGACAGCGCTGTTCTGACCTTTGCCAAGGGCAGCGAGGTCAATATGGAGATAGAGGGACGCAATACCTTCAGCCGCGGCGGAATAAGAGTTCCCGAGGGCGCAAAGCTGTTTGTCAGCGGCGCAGGAAGCCTTGACATAAGCGATAACAAGGTAAGCTCCTACGGCATAGGCGGAAGCTATATGCAGAATTTCGGAAAGATAATGCTTGCCTGCGAGGGTGAGATAAATGTCAGCTGCAAGGGTGACAATGTTATCGGAATAGGCGGCGGCACTGGTTCTGCCGATTCCCTTATAAAGATCATCAGCGGTACTGTGAAGCTGAAGATAGACGGCAAGGATATTGTGGGAATAGGCAGCTTTACAGGTGAGACCGACATATTTATGAATCCCGTGGACGCCGAAATAACTATGGGCGGAGAAAAGGTCATAGGCGTAGGCGCAAGAAGCGGACATATAAAAATTGACAGCGCCGCAAACATAAACGCTCAGATCTCGGGCGATTCCTGCTGCTGCGTCGGAACCTTTGACAAGGGCAGCGGAAATATCGTTATCAACGGCGGAAAGAGCGGCATAGTGGTAAAGGGCAAGAATATTGCCGGAATAGGCGCTTTGGAGGGAAATGTGGATACAACGCTCAATTCAGGCGTTATGGACATTCTCTGCGAGGGCAACTTTGCTACCGGCGTAGGCGACCTCAACGGCTCAGGCTCGGTAAAGTGCAGAGGAACATCTCTTAAAGCTATCTGCAAGGCTTCGGAGGAAAATCCTCTGGGCGTTAAGAACGGCAAGGTCTATGTCAGCAGCGGAACCATTGAAACAAGCAATGTAGAGCCGATAGAATGTTATTCCTTTGAGGGCGAAAGGCTTACAGAATTTAAAACAAGCGGCAGAGAACCCTTCCGCCGCACCGTTAAGAGCGGAGATTCCACATACCTTTACACTGCTGCGCCCACGGGGGAGGAGTATATGTACGTTTATATCCCCGAGGCTTATGCGGACAAATGAAAATGAAAAATAAATTTTACGGAGCTTTTCTGCAAATATTCTGCGGAAAGGCTCCGATTTTTTGTACAAATTGTAATATTGCAAAAAAAGCTGCAAAATCCCTTGACAAAACGGATAAATTGTTGTATAATATGTAAAGTTGATTTGCTTTACATTCAATGTTGGAACGGAGGGGTCTTGGTGAACAGTGATAAGGATCTGCGCTTTTCTGTGCTGCTGGATTATTATTCCTGTATGCTTACCGATAAACAGCGTGATGTTATTGATCTTTATTATAACGAGGACTTGTCCCTTTCCGAAATTGCGGAGCATGAAAACATTACAAGACAGGGCGTAAGAGACAGCATCAAGCGGGGAGAGCAGACAATGCTTGAGCTTGAGGAAAAGTTCCGCCTTGCCGAAAGATCGCAGAAATATTACGAGATCATCGAAGAGGTGGGCAAGCTTTCTGCCGATATAAAGGCGGAATGTGCGCACTGCGGCTTCCCTAAGGGGATAGTAAAGCGTGCGGAGTACCTTGTGCAGCTCGCCGAGGAAAATAAAGATCTGTTCTGAGCGGTTTTCCGCTTTGTACTTTTAACGGGAGGCTATTATGGCGTTTGAAGGATTATCCGAAAAACTGAACAGCGTGTTTAAACGTCTTAAAAGCAGAGGTAAGCTGACCGAAGCCGACGTTAAGGAGGCTATGAGAGAGGTCAGGCTTGCTCTTCTCGAAGCGGACGTAAACTATAAGGTGGTAAAGGACTTCGTTTCAAAGGTAACGGAACGTGCCGTTGGCGAAGATGTGCTTGCAAGCCTTACTCCGGGACAGCAGGTAATAAAGATCGTTAACGAGGAGCTTATCGCTCTTATGGGCGATAACAGCGCAAAGATAAATTTCCCCTCGAAGCCGCCCTGCGTTATTATGATGTGCGGTCTTCAGGGTTCCGGTAAAACAACTCACGCCGCTAAGCTGGCAAAGTATTTCAAGGAGCAGGGCAAAAGACCGCTGCTTGTAGCCTGTGACGTTTACCGTCCTGCGGCTATCGACCAGTTGGCGGTCGTTGCGAAAAAGGCTGATGTAAAGGTCTTTGAAATGGGGCAGATAAATCCTGTTACCATTGCAAAGGAAGCTGTTAAACACGCTAAAGACCACGGCAACGATGTGGTTATTCTCGATACGGCAGGACGTCTTCACATTGACGAGGCTCTTATGAACGAGCTGAAGGCAATAAAGGAAGAAACCCAGCCTAACGAGATAATGCTTGTTGTGGACGCAATGACAGGTCAGGACGCTGTTAACGTTGCAAAGGCGTTTGACGATGCTCTCGGCATTAACAGTGTGCTTATGTCAAAGCTGGATTCCGATACAAGAGGCGGTGCGGCGCTGTCCGTTCTCGCCGTTACGGGCAAGCCTATAAAATTTGTGGGCACGGGCGAAAAGCTGGAGGATTTTGAACAGTTCCACCCCGACAGAATGGCGTCAAGAATTCTCGGTATGGGCGATATGCTTACCCTTATCGAAAGGGCGCAGTCCACATTTGACGAGGAAAACTCCCAGAAGCTGGCTTCAAGGATCAAGGAGAATACCTTTGATATGAACGACCTTCTTGACCAGATGAAGCAGATACAGAAAATGGGTCCTATAAAGCAGATACTTGGTATGCTCCCCGGCGTTGGCAATAAGCTTGACGATGTTGATGTTGACGACAGGCAGGTCAGAAGAGTTGAGGCAATGATACTTTCCATGACACCTGCGGAGAGAGCAAAGCCTTCCATTATAACTCCGCCGAGAAAGCGCCGTATCGCTTCGGGCAGCGGAAATACCGTTGCAGATGTGAACAGGCTGCTCAAACAGTTTGAGGAAATGCAGAAGATGATGAAGCAGCTTGGCATTATGGGCAAAAACGGCAAGGGCAAGAAAAACAAGCTCCGTTTGCCTGCAGGTATGATGGGTATGGGCGGTCTGCCTCCCATGAAATAATCTATGAAAGTCTTTTATCTGCTGCTCTTCGGGATATTCGGCGCAGTTTTCGTGCTGCTTGGGATATTCGGTGCAGAGTGGTATATGAGATATATTGAAACAAGACCCCTTTTCAGACGTCTTGGAAGAAACGGCGCAAGGGTTTTGACAGTAATAGTCGGGGCGCTGCTCGTGCTTTACGGCATAGCGGTGTTTACTGACCTGATTTGAGGAAGTTTTTTTGGTATGACATTTATTTTTGATATGCTTATCGTTCTCGGACTGCTGTTTGCGGTTGAGCCTACGGTCTATCTTGCAGGCAAAAAGTCGGAAGAGAACACGGATTCGGCGCATTACAGCCTGCTGGAGCTTATTTACAGCAGAAATAATGCGGTGAAGATCTCATATGCCGTTTCGGCGGCGCTCCTTATCGCCGCAGCGGCGGTTTCGTTTTGCTTCAATGCAGAAATGCTTTGATATATAGGGAACATTGCTTAAGATCTATGAAAAATATATTTTAATCATTGTCCTTTGGAATTTTTATTGGAGGTGAATATAAATGGCAGTTAAAATCAGACTCAGAAGAATGGGCGCTAAGAAGGCTCCTTTCTACAGAATCGTTGTTGCTGATTCCAGATACCCCAGAAACGGTAGATTTATCGAGGAGATCGGTTACTATGATTCCACAAAGGATCCCGTTGTTTTCAGTGTTGACGCTGAAAAGGCTAAGAAGTGGATGGCTAACGGCGCACAGCCTACCGAAACTGTTAAGAAGCTTTTCGACAAGAACGACATCAAGTAAGTTCCTGTTTGCGGCTTGTTCATCTTGCGGACTCTGAGGGCAGGTAAAAGCCTTCCTCAGATGTCCATAACGATGTTCTTACAGAAATAATTATCGGTGCAGAGCGGCTTGCTTTGTACCCTGTTAAGGCTTTTTATTGGTATTATCGTTACCGTGCCGCAGACTTTGTTGTTATGCAAGGGTCAAGCGGATTTTCAGAGGGTCTGCCTCTGAGGAAGTGAGGTTTTATATATATGAAAGAACTGCTTATTGCAATTGTAAACGGTCT
>JBJEQN010000089.1:26522-42031 GCA_051881775.1 Oscillospiraceae bacterium
GGAAGTGAGGTTTTATATATATGAAAGAACTGCTTATTGCAATTGTAAACGGTCTTGTTGAAGATAAGAACGCTGTATCCGTTGATATTGACGAGCCTAACGAGGAGGGCGTTATCGTTTATCATCTCCACGTTGCTCCCGACGATATGGGTCGTGTTATCGGCAAGCAGGGCAGAATTGCCAAGGCTATCAGAACCGTTATGCGTGCCGGCGCAGGCAGACAGAATCAGAAGATAATGGTCGAGATAGACTAAAAGACGTAAAAATATATTGATCTAAGGGAATATTGTGTTTTGCTCCGTGTTTTCGGAACGGCACGGTATTCCTTTTTCTTTGACGGGGTGTATTATGAACGAAAATATGAGTGCAGGGGAAAAGGGCAGGATCTCTTCGGAATATGTGCTTTATGCCAAAAACGCAAAGCTGACAATGAAGCAGCTGAATTTCAAGGGGATGAGCAACATTGTTTCTTTGATAGCGATACCCTTTGATATATGGGCAATAGTCTTGTGCTTGATCCGGAGTGATTTTTATAAGGCTTTTGGTATTATTCTGCTTGGGGCAGCGGTAGGTCTGGCGGTGTACGGAATATTTTATGCTGTCATATATTTTGGATTAAGAAGCGGCGGCGTGATAGAGCGTACCGAGGGTTACAGCCCTAAGTTTTATGAGGAAACAGAGCGGCTTTACAGCGAAAAAAAGCTGCTCCCCGTATTTGCGGCGGATTGTTTTCTGCGGAACGGATATGCGGACAGGGCGCTTGAAATATTAAGCGGTATCGACAGCAGCGTTTTTGCGAAAAAGCCCTCAAATGCGCATCTGTATTACGCTTACCTTATAACGGCGTACTTGCTTAAAGGCGATATGGAAAATGCGCAGAGAGCCTATAATAACGGGCTTTATTACCTTAAAACATATATGAACAGTCCGGCTTGCGGCGACAATGTTTCCCTTGCGCTGGGGATATACGAGTATTACTGCGGACATTATGATACTGCCGCTGGTCTGCTTGATAATGCGCTGCGTATCGTTACGGCTGCAAGAAAGCCGAAGACCCGTATACCGGAGGAGAATTTTATATTTACAGTTTCCTACTGGAAGGCAATGTGCTTTGCGGCTATGGGAAATAAGGCTGCGGCTTGGGATATAATAAATTCCTGCAAAAGCCTTTACAGGTCGGATTATTACGGAAAATGCGCCTCCAAGCTTCTTGAAGATATGGTGGAGGACGAGAAAAGAAAGAACGAGGTAACAAATGAAACAATTTCTTGAAATAGGTAAAATAGTAGCCGTTCAGGGTCTGAAGGGCGAAGTGAGAGTTGAGCCTTGGTGTGATTCACAGGAGTTTTTGTGTGAATTTGATGTGCTTTATTTCGACAAGGGCAAGACCCCCGTTGAGATACAGAGGGCGCACCCACATAAAAATATCGTGCTTATGAAGATAAAAGGCACCGATACGGTTGAACAGGCACAGCTTCTGCGGAATAAAATATTATATATGGACAGAAACGACGTTGAGCTTGAAGAGGGCAGCTATTTTGTGCAGGATCTTATCGGTCTGGAGGTTTTTGACGCAGACGACGGCACCTGCTACGGAAAAATATGCGATGTTACCGAAACGGGCGCTAACGACGTTTACCATATAAAGGATAACGACGGCAAAATAAGGCTTATTCCTGCTATACCCGATGTTGTAATTGAAACAAATATTCCTGAGGGTAAAATGGTTATACACAAGCTGGAGGGTCTTTTTGATGAGGATTGACGTTGCGACCCTGTTCCCCGATATGTGTGAAGCGGTGCTTTCCGAAAGCATTATCGGCAGGGCGAGGAAGGCGGAAAAGATAGAAGTTCACTGTCACCAGATAAGGGAATACACCCTTGACAAGCACCGCAGAGTGGATGACACACCCTACGGCGGAGGAATGGGAATGGTGATGCAGGCTGACCCTATTTACCGCTGCTTCAACGCTGTTGCCGCAATGGCTGAGGAAAAGCCCCACGTTATATATATGTCCCCAAAGGGAGCGGTCTTTACTCAGCAGAAGGCTGTTGAGCTGTCAAAAATGCCAAGGCTGTTCGTGCTGTGCGGACATTATGAGGGCGTTGACCAGCGTGTGCTTGACAAGATCGTTGACGAAGAAATTTCCATTGGGGACTACGTTCTTACCGGGGGTGAGCTGCCTGCAATGGTGATGATAGACGCTGTGGCGAGAATGTGTCCGGGCGTGCTTGCGGCGGACGAATGCTTTGAGGAGGAAAGCCATTTCGGCGGACTTCTTGAATATCCCCACTACACCAAGCCGGAAATATGGGAGGGAGAGGCTGTTCCCCCTGTTCTGCTGACGGGTCACCACAAAAATATAGCCGCTTTCCGCCATGAAAAGGCTGTCGAAATAACCAAAGAGCGGCGCCCAGATATGTACCAAAAATATGTCCAAAACATTAAAATGGACAAAAAGTAAACTTTAAACCGATTTTTGATTAAAAGTTTTCGGTTGAAATAACTATAAATTTCGGTGGAAATTTGTTCATAGCTTATAAAATTAGTAATTATAGACAAAGAAAAGCGGCGCAAACTGCTGCAGCTTAATTCAAATAGCAGAATTTTGCCGCAGAGGACGGAATTATAACAAATTTCCGTTGACTATCGTAATTTTCGGGGGTATAATATAAAACATACAGAGAATAGATTGCACAAGGGTGCTTCAAAGAAATGAGTTAGGAGAGAGAATTATGTACGTTAAAGATGTAATGGTTCAGAATCAGGTTGGTCTTCACGCTCGTCCCGCAACCTTCTTTATTCAGAAGGCTAACGAATTCAAATCCTCTATTTGGATCGAAAAGGAAGAAAGACGAGTAAACGCTAAGTCACTTCTCGGCATTCTTTCACTCGGCATTGTAGGCGGCACTCAGATCAGGATCATCGCCGACGGCGCTGACGAAGAAGCTGCTGTTGACGGTCTTATCGATCTTGTTGAAAGCGGTTTCGCTGAGGAAACAAGATAAACACCTGTTGTCTGACGGTTTTTGCTTATTAAAAGCATCGCTTTTTGCGGTGCTTTTTTTATTTTGACGAAATTCCAAAAGTTTTTTGTGCAGATGACAACAAATTAATAAAAAGTTCACACAAATTTGCACAAAATATGATAAGATATATTGTGTAATAAATGCGCATATAGAAAAAATTTTAGCTTATTGTGCGCTTTTCGGTAATTTTGTTTATATCAAGGCATCGGCAGGGATGCCATATATAACAGTGTGCGCTTTTAAAGCGTGAAAATGAAAGGATGACCGGATATATGTCAAACAGATTGTTTCAGGGTTTAATTCATCAGATGAGAGATACAATGGACTGCACTATCGGAGTTGTGGATTCTACCGCTACTATCGTTGCCTGCAGCGAGCTTTCCAAGATCGGAACCACCAACGAATTTGTTTCTCTTGACCTGAGCGATTCACATGACATTTTCGTAAGGGACGGCTATACATACAAGCCGTTCGGCTCCCATATAAAGCCCGATTACGCTGTTTTTGTGGAAGGAACAGACGATAATGCCGCAAAGTATGCAAGCATTATGGCTATTACCCTTTCTTCCATAAAGCAGTATTACGATGAAAAATACGACCGCAGCAACTTTATCAAGAATGTTGTTCTTGACAACATCCTTCCCGGAGATATTGTTGTAAAGGCAAGAGAACTGCACTTCAACAGCGATGTGAGCCGTGTAGTTCTTCTTATAAGGATCATTTCTTCCAACGATGTTTCCGCATTTGACGTTATCCAGAACCTTTTCCCCGACAAGACCAAGGATTTCGTTCTCAACATCACCGAATCCGACATTGTTCTTGTCAAGGAAGTTAAGAATAACATTGAATCCAAGGATCTTGAAAAGCTTGCACGTTCTATTTCCGATACGCTGTCCAGCGAATTCTATACAAGAGTTACTGTGGGCATAGGAACCGTTGTTGTAGGCGTTAAGGATCTTGCACGTTCCTTTAAGGAAGCGCAGGTTGCTCTTGAAGTTGGAAAGGTATTCGACACGGACAAGGTCATCGTTTCCTACGACAATCTTGGCATCGCAAGACTTATCTATCACCTTCCCACAACTCTCTGCGAGACCTTCCTCCAGGAAGTCTTCAAGAAGGGTACTATCGAATCCCTCGACCACGAAACATTGTTCACTATCCAGCGCTTCTTCGAGAACAATCTTAACGTTTCCGAGACCTCGAGAAAGCTGTTCGTACACAGAAATACTCTCGTTTACAGACTTGAAAAGATAAAGAAGCTGACAGGTCTTGATCTGAGAGAATTTGACCATGCGATAATCTTCAAGATCGCTCTTATGGTAAAGAAATACCTTGCCGCAAATCCCACTAAGTTCTAAGGGCGGAATTTAATAAAAAAATAATGGGGCAGAGAGTTTTTCTGCCCTTTTCTAATCCTTGCGGTATGCGGAGCGCTCCGTCTGCCGCAGTCGAAACCTTATACTGAAACGGCGGTGCAAAATTTGGTTGAACTGAGAAATGTCTCTGTTACATATTCAAACGGTGTTGACGCTCTTAACGACGTCAGCATAAAAATAAAGGACGGCGAATTTGTTTTCGTCGTAGGCAAGTCCGGCGCCGGCAAAAGCACGTTCATAAGGCTTCTGCTGAAGGAGATCGACCCTACTAAGGGACGTATCCAGGTCAACGGCTTCAACCTTTCAAAAATGAAGAAAACAAGGGCGTACAAGCTGAGAAGAACTATCGGCTGCGTTTTCCAGGATTTCAAGCTTATTGAAAATATGGACGTTTACGACAACGTGGCTTTCGTTCTCCGCTGCATAGACGCTCCAAAAAAGTATATAAGAAAACGCGTGCCCTATGTTATCGACCTTGTGGGACTTAAGGACAAGGCGCACTGCAAGCCCAGCGAGCTTTCCGGCGGTGAAAAGCAGAGAGCGGCTATTGCAAGGGCGCTTGTGAACGACCCTCAGCTTATTATTGCGGACGAGCCTACGGGAAATCTTGACCCTGCTCTGACCCATGATATTGTAGAGCTTTTGCAGGCTATAAACGGCTGCGGCACTACCGTTATAATGGTAACTCACGAGCATGAGATAGTGCAGGAGTTTGGCGGAAGAACGGTTACCATTCAGGACGGCCGTGTTGTGTTTGACGACATTATTTAAGGCCTGCACGGGGTGAAAGGAATACATATAAATGAAATTAAGCAGTATGAATTACCTGTTTAAACAGGGAATAAGAAATATATGGACAAACAGGATAATGTCCGTTGCCTCTTTCTGCATACTTATGGTATCGCTTCTGCTCATCGGCTTTACGACCCTGTTTATCGCAAATATAAACTCTATCGTTGGCGGCATCGAGAACAAGAACGAGGTAATTATTTTCCTTAATGACGATATTGACGAGGAAAGCATCGAACAGATGGGGGTAAAGCTGAAAAACAGCGAAAATATCTCGTCTGTCACATTCTATTCCAAGGAAGAGGCCTTCGAGGAAATGAAAGCCGGAATGAACGACGCCGAAGAGCTTTTCCAGTACATCGGCGACGACAGCCCTCTGCCCGATTCCTACCGTGTAAAGGTCAAGGATATTGAGAAAATGAGCGCAACTCTTATGGAAATAAACAAGATAGACGGCATATACACCGTTAAAGCGCCTAACGATTTCGTAAATATACTTACGGAGCTGAAATCCTTTATTTCCGTTATATCGGTCACTATCCTTGCGGCGCTTATAATAGTAAGCCTTGTTATCATTTCAAATGCGGAAAGGGCAAGCGTTGAAATGAGAAAGCGTGAGATAGAGATAATGAAGTATGTGGGCGCTACCAACGCATTTGTAAAGATACCATTCTTTGTTGAGGGTATGTTTATCGGTGTGCTTGCGGGAGCGGCTGCGGCTGTTATAACTATACTCGGCTATTCCGAGCTTGGAAAGGTGCTTATGCAGGACACAACGATCTGGACGGCTATAGGCGCTTCCGGACTTATAAACATAAGCGGAGTTACATGGAAGATAGTTCTTGGATACATTGCTGCAGGCGCACTTATAAGCGCTGTGGGAACAGTTATGAGCACAAGGAAGTACGTTAAGGTTTAAGGTGATCGTATGAAAAAAATAAATGCTTCCGCAGTTCTGAAAAGGCTGACGGCTTTCGTTTCGGCTGCTGCGGTAACGGTGGGCGTACTTGCTTCAAGCGGCGTTTCGGACACTATGGCGGATACCCAGTCCGAGCTTGAGGCGGAGCAGGCAAGGCTTGCGGAAGAACGCAGCGAAATTGAAGCAACTCTTGCGGAATACGAGGGTCAGGCGGACGAGACGGAACAGTATCTTGCCGAATATGACGAGAAGATGCGTATTCAGGAGGAGCAGATAAAAAACATAGAAGAACAGATAAAGCTGTATCAGGCGGAGATAGACGAGCTTTCCGTCAGCATTGAGGAAAGACAGGCGGAGATCGACGAGGGCATAGAGCAGTTCAGGCTCCGTCTGAGGGCCATGTATATTGCCGGAAACGACAGCTATGCTTCTGTACTTGCAGGCGCAACGGATTTTTACGATATTCTTGCAAGAATGGAGCTTATCGAGCGTGTTTCAAGGCACGACAACGATATGATAGAGGATCTTAAATCCCAGATAGCCGCTCTTAATGCCGATAAAGCGGAGTATGAAGAAAAAATAGCTGTTCAGGAAAGCAAAAAGGCTCAGGAAGAGAAGTATTACGAAGAGCTGAGGGAGACCTACAACAACCACGCCGAAACAAAGGCTATGCAGGAGGCGCGTATTGCCGACTACAGCCAGCGTTATGATGAAATAGTTGCGGATCAGGCGGAGGTCGAAAAGGCTATTCAGGAAGAGATACGCAAAAAGCAGGAAGAAGCCGAGCGCAGACGTAAGGAAGAAGAGGAACGTAAGCGCAAGGAGGAAGAGGAGCGCAAAAAGCAGGCGGAAGCTAACGGCGAGACCTATGTTGAGCAGGATGTAAGCACCTTCACTTCCTACAGCGAAACAGGCTTTATCTGGCCTGTGCCTACCGTGCGCAATATGTCCGACGGCTACGGCAACAGATACATAGTTGAAGAGGGAAGAAACGACTTCCACGGCGGAATAGATATTACAAAGCCCGGCTGCTACGGCGAGCCTATTGTTGCTTCGGCGGCAGGAGAGGTCATTACGGCAGGCGATACGGGCAACGGCTTCGGTAAGCATGTTGTTATCGACCACGGAAACTCCATTGCTACGCTTTACGCCCACTGTTCAAGCCTTGCGGTCAAGGTGGGGGATATTGTACAGCAGGGTCAGGTGATAGGCTACATCGGTGCAACGGGCTACGCTTACGGAAACCATTGTCACTTTGAAGTGCGTGTAAACGGTCAGCGTACCGATCCGCTCAATTATGTAAATATCAACAACTGATAAAAAACAGGCGGCAAAGGGCAGGGATATGCTGCTGCAATGCCGCCTTTTTATTTGGGAGAGTAACATGAACAAGAAGATTTCATTGGGGATCGCAATAGGTCTTATGGCGCTTGTTGCGGCGGCGACCTTTATTATTACATACAACTATTCCATGAAGGTTTTTAACGCAACGGTGAAAAGCGTTTCCGAAAAGGAAGAGGTATACACAAGGCTTTCCGAGCTTGACAAGTACGTCAGAGCCAACTATGTGGGGGATATTGACGAGCAGGCGCTTATGGACAGCATTATGGAAGGCTATGTTGACGGTCTGAACGACCGCTATGCCGTTTATTACAACGCCGAGGAATACGCCGAGCTGCTCCAGAAGGACGCAGGCGTAAAGATAGGTCTCGGCTTTACATGGGAAAAGGAAGAAAGCGGCTATATCAAGGTCGTGTCCGTTGAGGAAAATTCCTCCGCCGCAAGAGCAGGTATCATTGCAGGGGATATTATCACCGCCGTTAACAACACAGACGTTATTGCTTACGAAAACGGCTATGACGAGGCTTCTGCCCTCCTTGCCTGCGCCGAGGGAACAAAGGTGAAGCTGCATATAAAGAGAGCCAACAGCGAGGGTTATTCCGAATTTTTCTCTGTTGACGTTACTTCGGAAAAAACGGAGATAATTTCCGTTAAGGGAAGGCTTATCGACAACGTTGGCTACATAAAAATAACCACCTTCAACGAAAAGACCCCCGACCAGCTGAGAAACGCTCTTGCAGCTCTTATCGAGGACGGTGCCCAGGCGCTGGTGTTCGACCTGAGAGGAAATCTGGGCGGACTTGTAGAATCTCTCAGCGGAAGCCTTGACTGCATTCTCGGCGACTGCGATGTGGTAACGGCAAAGTTTATCGACTATGAAGAGGTTGTCGTAAAAACCACCGAAGCGGAGAGGATCGTTATGCCAATGGCGGTGCTTGTGAACTCCACAACGGCGTCCTGCTCGGAGCTGTTTGCCTTGGCTCTCAGGGACGAGGCCAACGCTCAGATAGTGGGTACCTCCACCTACGGCAAGGGCGTTATGCAGTACACACATAAGCTGACGGGCGGCTCGGCGGTGAAGGTCACCGTTGCAACGCTCCAGACCAAGAACAGCGGCGATTACAACGGTACGGGCATCAAGCCTCAGTTTGAAGTTGCGCTCCCTGCGGAGGTTGACCTTTCAAAACTCAGCGAGGAAGAACAGCTTACCGCAGATACTCAGCTTATCAAGGCTATCGAAGTAGTGCAGACGCTTCAGTAAAAGTTCGGTAAAAGAAGATGAGTTTTAATTTGTTCAAGAAAAAAAGTCCATTTGCCGCTTCTGCCGCCATACTTGCGGAGGAAGGCTTTTCGGACGGATATATAGAAGCGCTCAGGGCGGATACAGAGCCGCTGAAAAAGAAGTCTCACATTGCCGAGGGGCAGAGTTTGCTTATAAACGCCCTTATAATAAGGGGAAAGCTGACGGAGGCTTACGATGTATTCCGCAGGTGTGAAGAGGAAAAGACCCTTGAGCGCCTTGACAAGAGCCTTTATCCCAATCTGCTGCACAACCTTATTTTCAGCCTTTTTATAAGGGATAAATTCAAGGAGGCTGACCGCATTTACAAGGAGTACAACCACATTGTCCTTGCGGATTCCTCAAACACAATGAAGCGCAGTCTTGCCATACACGAGTGCATAAACGGACGGTATGAAAATGCGGTAACGGTGCTTGCGAAGCTGCTGGACAGCGGATGCAGGTTCGTTGACCTTTGCATAGTAAAAACGGTGCTTAAGCTTGATATGTTCGACAGGGCAGCGGAGCTTTCTGCGGATTTTGATTCCTACAAGGACAGGTACGAGCTTGCCGCAGAAGCGCAGAAGCTGAAAAAGAAAATTTTTGACGGACTTTCTCCAAAGAAAAAGGTCAAAATGGTGAAAAAAAGATAATTCGGAATTCGGAATTCGGAATTCGGAATTATATCGGTCTATGCTAAGTAAATGCTGATATTGCTGCGGCAAATACGTTTCTGCCGTTTTTCAAAATGCCTTCAAAGCAGTAAACTTGTACATTTTTCAAACCGGCGAAACGAACGCTGCACTTTAATCAGCGTATCCCTAATGCTATTAATAACGCAATAAATAATGGAGCATTGCCGAAAAATCTGTATGTATACAGCATTGTGAAAAAGAATGGTGATCATAATGGAAAATGATATTTCAAGATTAAATATCAAAGGTATGTTTTGTTATGGTTTAAAATTAATTATTGACCTAATTGATTATTTTAATTATGATCATAGCAGATGGCGTAATTATTTAATATGCTTGTCAGATTATACACTGATAGATTTTTGTCTGAATACTAAAGGACGATATTTGCAATATTGGAACACATCTGATTTATGCCCGGGAGAAATTCTTGTACCTGTATGTATGCCTGATAAAAGCGGAAAAGATTTTTATCCATGCGATGTTTGCGACAAAGCTAACTGGCTATATACGGAATACAGATTTTGCCTAAATTTCAAGACTTGTGAATATGTAAAGAATCATTATCGATACAACCGTACTGATAAAAATCAATATTCTGTGGGAAAATACAAGGAATATTACGATTTGTTTATAAGCGCTGATATAAATCTGCTCAGAGTAATTTACGATACGCTTTCATTAACAGACGAAACAGCAGGTGAATTTTTTGATGGTGACAGAATGCCGATAATGAATGATATGCTTGGCGTATACACAATGCTTGGTATTACGCCGCCGGATTTTTCGGGAATACCTAACGAAGGATATGGAAAAGATATTCCCGTCAGCTTTGACAGCGTAGAAATAATTACCGGAAGGGAATTATAATGCGGAATTATTTTTAATTTGAAATGTGGAAAGTTGAAAGTGAAAATAAGGTGTTCGCTTTGCTCACGGATTTTTATCCATTTAGTGAAGCGCTTATAATTCCGCATTCCGAATTCCTAATTCCGAATTAATTTAAAGGGGTTTTTGTAATGAATACTCCCATATATGATTTTGTTAAGTCTTACGCAGAAAAAAATACGGTCAGGGGACATATGCCGGGGCATAAGGGGGCAGTGGGGAACGACCTTATTTCCGCTGTCTATCCCTACGATATAACCGAAATAGGCGGTGCGGACGCTCTTTTTGAAGCGGAGGGCATTATTGCCGAAAGCGAAAGGAACGCCGGGTCACTTTTCGGCACGGACGGCACTTTCTATTCCGCAGGCGGCTCTACTCTGTGCATACAGGCAATGCTTGCAATGGTTTGCAGAAGCGGTGACAAGGTGGCTGCGGCAAGAAATTCACACAAGGCGTTCCTTAACTCCTGCATACTGCTGGGGCTTGACCCTGTTTGGATATATCCCGAATTTGAAAACGGCTCTGTTATAGGCGGAAAAATAACCCCCGAATCCGTTAAAAAGGTGATTGAAGAAAACAGGGACGTTGTCTGCGTTTATATAACCTCTCCCGACTATCTTGGAAACGTTGCGGATATTGAAGCAATTGCGGAGGTGTGCCGCTTTTACGGGAAACCGCTGCTTGTGGACAACGCTCACGGCGCACACCTTGCTTTCCTTGAAAGAAATATTCACCCCATAAAGCTGGGTGCGGACATTTGCTGCGATTCCGCACATAAGACCCTGCCCGTGCTTACGGGGGGAGCGTATCTTCACACGGCTTCTGCGGAATATTCGGCAAGGGCGAAGGAGGCTATGGCGCTTTTTGGCAGTTCAAGCCCGTCCTATCTTATTTTGCAGTCACTTGACCTTTGCAACAGGTATCTTGCGGAGAATTTTCGCAGAGAACTGGCGGAAACGGTGACGGAAGTCCGGAAACTTAAAGAAAAGCTGAAAGACGCTTATCATATATGCGATTCCGAGCCGCTTAAGCTGACGTTATACACGCTGCCCTGCGGAAAAACGGGCTTTGAAACGGCGGAGTATCTGCGAAGCTGTGGCGTTGAGCCGGAATATGCGGATATGACACACGTTATGCTTATGTTTTCTCCCCAAAACCGCAAGGCGGACTTTGAAAGGGCAGAAAATGCGCTTATGGCAATGCCTATGCCGAGGATAAGGCTTGAACCGCCTGATTTTAGTCTTGTTCCGCCGAAAAGGGCAATGTCCCCGAGAGAGGCGTTTTTTGCGTCCTCCGAGGTCGTTCCTGCGGAGAAAGCTGTGGGCAGGATATGCGCAAAGGCAAGGACGGTGTGTCCTCCCTGTGTGCCCGTGGCGGCAGGCGGAGAGATTTTTGATGAAAACAGCATAAAAATTTTAAAAATGTATAGCATTTCGGAAGTAAATGTGATAAAATAATATGAAGGGGTTTTCCCTTGCATTTATTTCTGAAAGGCGGATTGCTATGAAACTGGTTTACGCCGTTGTAAACAACGATGACAGCCACGCTGTATCTTCTTCTCTGACAAAGGCAGGTTATTCCGCAACAAAGCTGGCTTCTACGGGCGGCTTCCTTATGTCGGGAAACACCACCTTCCTTATCTGCACCGATGATGAAAGAGTGGACGACGTTATCGAAATAATAAAAAAATGCTCAAGAAGAAGAAAACAGTATGTTCCTGCTTCAAATATGAGCGGAATTGAAATGCAGGCGGCTTCCTTTCCGCTGGAAGTACCCGTCGGCGGCGCAACTGTTTTCGTTACCGATATAGAGCGGTTTGAAAAGGTATGACCCTTTATTCAAAAAAGCATATAACAGACGCAGTAAGCGCAATGAAGTGCAGCGGCAGGACTGCCCACGGCTTTCTTCTGACCGGAGAAAAAGGCGTGGGAAAGAAAACTACCGCTTTGTATATTGCCAAAGCTCTTATGTGCGAGCGGTGTGAGGACGGAGTTCCCTGCGGAAGCTGCCGCCATTGCAGAAGGATAGACGAGGGTACCCACCCCGATGTCATATTGCCGGAAAGAACCGGAAAGGCTATGATATACGGTGTTCCGACTGTACAAAAGATATACAGCGATGCCTATATTCTTCCAAATGACTGCGATTCAAAGGTGTATATTTTTGCGGACAGTGAAAATATGACAGCTCTTGCTCAGAATATACTGCTCAAGCTCATAGAAGAACCCCCCGACTATGCGTATTTTATCTTTACGGCTGCAAGCAGAAGTGCTTTCCTGCCGACAGTCCTTTCAAGGATCATAACCTTCGGCGTTCCCGAATGCAGCGAAGGGGAGTGCAGGAGCGCTCTTGAAGAAAAAGAAAAGTACAGTGCCGAGCAGATAGAGGACGCTCTGGAGGCTTTTCACGGCAATATCGGAGCCTGCCTTGACTATCTTGAAGGCGGTGATTCGGCGGAGCTTGTGAAGCATTGCCGTGCCGTTGCCGAATGTATCATAAAGGGCGATGAATACGGGCTTAACAAGGCACTTCACGATGTCGGAGAGAACAGGGAAAGGTTTGCGGCGGTGCTTGGTATGACAGACAAGGTCATAAGAGATGCCTGCGTGATACGTCTTGAAGGGGAAAGGGCAGAGCTTACAGGCTGCTTCAGAAGCGGAGCGGAACGGCTTGCGGAGCGTATTTCCTTCCGCAGAGCGCAGAATATACATGAGCTTCTAGGAAAATATACGGACTACTGCGGTTCCAACGTCAATGTTGCTGCGGCTGCGGCTTCGCTGAGCGGAATGCTTATGTAATAATCACGCCGTTTATACGGTTTAAATATAGAGAGGAATTTGAACAATGACCGAAATTATCGGAGTACGCTTCAAAAGTGCCGGAAAGGTGTATTATTTTTCGCCTGCCGGACAGAAGCTTGAAACAGGCGCACTTGTCATAGTCGAAACGGCAAGGGGCGTTGAATGCGGAGAGGTGGCAATGTCCAACCGAAAGGTGGAGGACAGCAAGATAACAGTTCCCCTTAAACCTATCATAAGGTCGGCAACGGAATCGGACAAAAAAATAGTTGAGCAGAATAAAATAAAGGAACAGAATGCCTTTAAAATATGTCAGGAGAAAATACTTGCCCATAAGCTGGATATGAAGCTGGTGGACGTTGAATGTACCTTTGACAACAACAAGCTGCTGTTCTATTTTACGGCTGAAACGAGAGTGGATTTCCGTGAGCTTGTAAAGGACCTTGCTTCTGTGTTCAGAACAAGGATAGAGCTGCGGCAGATAGGCGTAAGGGACGAAGCGAAGATACTTGGGGGACTTGGCATATGCGGCAGGCAGTTCTGCTGCAAGGGCTTCCTTGGTGACTTTCAGCCTGTTTCCATTAAAATGGCAAAGGAACAGGGGCTTTCCCTTAACCCCACAAAGATCTCGGGCACCTGCGGCAGGCTTATGTGCTGCCTTAAATACGAGCAGGACAGCTACGAGGCTCTGCTCAAGACCACGCCTAAGGTTGGCGCTTATGTAAGTACGGAAAAATTCAAGGGCTATGTTGAAGAGGTCAATCTTCTTACGGGCAAGCTGAAGGTAAAACCCGAAAAATCCGAAGAAGCTGCCGTTACCTTTGACAAATCGGAGGTCACGGTCATAAGGGACGGAAAAATAAAGGTTGACCGTGACGAGGCGAAAGCGCTTAAATCTCTTGAAGACAAATAATTCATTTTTGAAAGGATGACGTTTTATGTTATTGAATGCGGTTATTACGGCAAAGCGTATGCTTGACGGCGCAAAGGACAAATTTGACGAAGCTAAGGATAAGCTTGAAGAAACCAAGGGAAAACTGGCTCAATACAATGTTAAGAAGGTAAAGGCTATTGCTGTTACCTTAGGCGTTATAAGCATAGTTCTTTCCTGTGCGGCGCTGGCTGTTGCCATTGTTGCGCTTGTGAAGAGCTGCAAGGCGAAGAAGCGTTCCGCTGTTGAGGATTACAGCTATTATATCGACGACGATGATTACGAGCAGGATTACGATATGAGCCTTGACGACAAGAAAATTGACGAAAAGGATATTCCTGCAGACGATGCGGACGACAGCGAAGAGTTGGCTTTTTGATCGGGAGGATAAGTTAAATGGATAATCCAAATATTGTTAATGTAGGAAGAGGCGGTTCTTCCGTAAAGAAGATAATTGTTACCGTTATCGTTGTGCTTATTGCGCTTATTATAGTGCTTAATGCGTTTACTGCGGTAACGTCGGGTCACACGGGGGTAGTTACCACCTTCGGAAAGGTGTCCGACCAGGTACTCAGCGAGGGACTTCACTTTAAGATACCCTTTGTGCAGAATATCATTCTTGTGGACAACAGAGTGCAGAAGGCGGAAGCGGAATGTTCTTCGGCTTCAAAGGACCTCCAGACGGTGCGTTCCACCATTGCCGTTAACTACAAGATAATGAATTCCTACTCCGCTTCTGTTTATAAGAACATCGGAATGGACTATGAATCCGTCATAATCACTCCGGCGATACAGGAGTGCGTAAAAGCGGTAACGGCACGCTACACTGCCGAGGAGCTTATCACCAACAGACAGACCGTCAGCGACCTTATGAGCGAGCAGCTTAAGGACAAGATAAGCTCATACGGCATTGATATACAGATATTCAATATCATTTCCTTTGAATTTACGGAGGAGTACAATGCCGCTATCGAGGCAAAGCAGACCGCCCAGCAGAACGCTCTCAAGGCTGAACAGGACCTCCAGAGAATAAAGGTAGAGGCTGAACAGACGGTGGCAGAGGCTGAGGCAGAAGCTGAGGCGTACCGTCTTAAATCCGAGCAGATAACGCCGGAGATAATCCTTATGAGCTACATAGACAAGTGGGACGGCAGGCTGCCCACAGTTGCTTCCGGCGACAGCGGTGCGATGATGCTTGACATCACATCTCTTATTGACGAGATAAACCAGAGCGCCGCAAACGACCGCAGCCAGAGCAGCACACCCGTATACACGGCACCGGCTGATACCGAAACCGACAGCGAAGAAGAGTAATTTTTGCAAATATCTGCCGTACTGTATAAAAACGGTGCGGCAGATATGAATTTTTATGTGGTATACTTGATAAGTTTTGCGAGGAATAGTTATGATACTATAATCAAACCAAACTATAGACAAAACATTAAAAATATGATATACTAAAG
>JBJEQN010000090.1:0-8370 GCA_051881775.1 Oscillospiraceae bacterium
ACATTTTATCCGAGGGTACTTTATCTTGATATGTAAGAATAGGCGCAATTCACATAGTCGGTTTCACTGGTTTTGTGTTATGCAACACTTTACTCAGTTTCTCTTCTTGATGTGAATTGCGCCTTTGTTACTGTTAGTTTGCTTGGTTTAACGCTGCTTTTGCGTTATGCCTTACTTTAGGGGATTTCGCTCTCTGCGGAGAGCGACTTAGGGGCTCCGCGCCCCTAAGAACCTGCGCCAAAGGGACTCGTCCCTTTGGAATCCCGTTATCGCTGTGCTGGCAGACTTACAATGCCTTCTTCCCGATCTGTGCCGAATTACGAGGATATTTTGCCGGTGTTTCCTTGACCTTATTTATAATTATAATACGTCTTTTATCCCCATCGGGAAGCTCATAATCCATCACTTCCCCTATTTCTCCCCCAAGGGTCTTATACGCCGTATACGCCTCTTTGTAATCCTCGTTAGGACCTTTCATCGCAATAAATCTTCCCCCAACTTTTACATAAGGCATACAATATTCACACAAAACAGGCAGCGCCGCAACCGCTCTTGCCACGGCAATATCAAATTTTTCTCTAAGTTCCGCCTTTCTTCCGCCTTCTTCCGCACGGGAATGAATACAGTTCATAGACAGTCCCAGCTTATCCGAAACCTCTTTAAGAAAGTTTATTCGCTTGTTAAGGCTGTCAAGAAGGGTGCAGTCAAGGCTGTTTTTATATATTTTCATAGGTATCCCGGGGAAGCCTGCCCCCGTTCCAACGTCAATATAGCTGCTCTCCTCCGCAATTTCCGCATACTTGAACAAAAGTGTGCTGTCAAGAAAATGCTTCAACGTTATCCCCTCGGGGTCGGTTATTGCAGTAAGGTTGATTTTTTCGTTCCATTCCACAAGAAGCTGCGCATAAAAGTCAAAATTTCGGTACTGTTCTTCCGTAAGTTCAAGTTCATACCTGCCGAACAGTTCCGCCGTTTTATTGTATGGTAATATCATTTGATGTTCCTTTCCGAAAATTGTTCCACGTGGAACAATTACTTCTGCTGTGAAAGCCAGATTATAAGTACGCTTACGTCCGCAGGAGAAACTCCCGAAATTCTGCTTGCCTGTCCGATGTTTGCAGGCTGTATGCGGTTCAGCTTTTCTGTTGCTTCAAGGCTCAGACCCTTGATATTGTTATAATCAAAATCAACAGGCAGCTTCTTTTCTTCCAGCTTCTGAACGTGCTCAACTTCCATAAGCTGACGGGCAATGTAACCGTCATACTCTATCTTCAAACCAACCTGTTCCCTTACCTCGTAGGAAAGAGGCTTTCTCTCGGGGTCAAAGGGTGCAAGATCGTCATAGCTTATCTGAGGACGGCGGATAAGGTCGGCAAACCTTACTCCCGTTGCAATGGGCGCTGTGCCTTTTGCTTCAAGCATTGTATTAAGTTCAGCCGAGGGAGATACGGTGGTTTTCTTCATTCTGTGTATCTCAGCCTTTATCTGCTCCTGTTTTTTAAGGAAAGCGGCATAGCGTTCATCGGAAATAAGTCCTATTTCGTGTCCCAAGGGCGTAAGCCTTTCATCCGCATTATCCTGTCTGAGCAGCAGCCTGTACTCGCTTCGTGAGGTCATCATTCTGTAGGGGTCGGAACAGCCTTTTATAACAAGGTCGTCAATAAGCGTTCCTATATAGGACGATGAACGGGGCAAGGTTATCTCTTCAAGACCCTGCACTCCCCTTGCGGCGTTAATTCCTGCAACAAGTCCCTGTGCGGCAGCTTCTTCATAGCCGGAAGTGCCGTTGAACTGACCTGCGCCGTAAAGACCCTTTACCTTCTTGAATTCAAGTGTGTGCTTCAGGTCAAGAGGGTTGCAGCAGTCGTACTCGATAGCGTAAGCGTTGCGCATTATTTCAACGTGCTCAAGACCCTTTATTGTGTGCAGGAATGCTATCTGAACATCCTCGGGCAGCGATGAGGACATACCCTGGAGATAATACTCGTCCGTGTCAAGACCCATTGGTTCAATAAAAAGCTGGTGGCGCTCACGGTCGGCAAAGCGCATTATCTTATCCTCAATTGACGGGCAGTAACGTGGGCCAACGGCGTTGATACGTCCGGAATAAATGGGCGAACGTCCGATGTTGTCACGAATGACCTTGTGCGTTTCCTCATTTGTATAAGCAACATAACAGGACACCTGATTTTTCATTGAGTAACGGTCTGTCTCAAAGGAAAACGGCTGAATGTCCTCGTCCCCGTCCTGCTTTTCAAGTGCGTCAAAGTTTATAGAACGCTTGTGAACTCTTGAAGGGGTACCCGTTTTAAAGCGGCGTATCTCTATGCCAAGGGAACGCAGGTTCTCCGAAAGATAGTTCGCAGGCAACGTTGCATCGGGACCGCTTTCGTAGGACACCTCGCCAACGTGGATAACGCCCTTTAAGTAAGTACCCGTTGCGATTATTGCCGCTTTTACACGGTACTCTCCCCCGAGCCTTGTAACAATGGAAGAAACACGTCCGTTTTCCGTGCGGACTTCCGTTACCTCCGCCTGCTTCACATCAAGGTTAGGCTGGCTTTCGCAGATGTGCTTCATGTGATTGTGGTACTTCACCCTGTCCGCCTGAACACGCAGGCTGTGAACCGCAGGACCCTTTCCCCTGTTGAGCATACGGCTCTGAATGTAGCACTTATCCGCCGCCTTGCCCATTTCGCCGCCCAATGCGTCTATCTCACGTACAAGGTGACCCTTTGCCGTTCCTCCGATAGAAGGGTTGCAGGGCATATTTGCAATGCAGTCAAGGGAAATTGTGAACAGCGCCGTTTTTGCTCCAAGCCGTGCGGAAGCAAGCGCTGCTTCAACTCCGGCGTGACCTGCGCCTATGACCGCAACGTCATAATCGGCTATATAATATTTTTCCATAATGATTTCTTTCCTTTTTTGAGAAATTTGCTTTATTTATATTTACCACCAAAGTGCAGGGAAAATTACCGCAAGGAGATGAAGAGCGTCTGTCATTTTTTCACCATTTTCAAAACTGGGACATAAAAGATATTCCCTGCATCTATCCTTTATATATTCAATTGCTTCGTACAGCGTAAAATTCCTGTCGTTATATTCAAATGTATTATAATTCAAATCAACGGTTTTTCCGCCTATCTCTGTGAACATCATCAAATGTGAATATATCCATTCTGCCATTGTACCGTTGAGATTCCATGTTTCACGCTCATCAAAGCCATATTCTTTTCTTTGTTTATTCCATTCTTTCCGCCGTTTATCGGTTCTTTTCGGCTTATATAAACCGTACTGATCTTCTTTAAGTCCAATTTCTTCCAGATATTTATTTCTTTTCATCAATATTTTTCACCCTTTTAAAAGAGAGGTGCCGCAAAAATCATTTACCCACGCAGAAATGAGAGAACACCTCGTTGACAACAGCCTCCGAAGCCTTTTCTCCCGTCAGTTCAAGCAGGTAATTCTCCGCCTCGTCGATAATGATATTTACAGCGTCAAGTGTGTAACCCTGCTTTATTGCGTCCATGCTTTCCCGTAAAGCGTTAAGGGAATTTCTCACACAGCTTCTCTGCCTTTCATTTGCAAGAACACCTGCATTGTAATCAATACTGTCTGTCTTGAATAAGTCGGTCAGAACCTCCTGCAATTGCTGCAAGCCCTCTCCCTTTACAGCAGAGATATAAACCGTCCGTGAAAAACGGCTTTCGATGTAATCAGTATCAAGTGCAGGCTCACGGTCGGTCTTGTTTATGACCGCAACAGCGTTTTTTCCTGCGCACTTATCCGCAATTTCAATGTCCTCGGGGGTAAGTGCGGCGGAGTTGTCGAAAACGGCTAAGATAAGCTCTGCAGTTTCGATTTTTTCCCCTGCTTTTTTTACACCAAAGCTTTCAACAACATCTTCCGTAGCTCTAATGCCTGCGGTGTCGGACAGACGGAGAACAATATCCCCCAGCCGCACCGATTCTTCAACAATATCTCTTGTTGTACCTGCAATGTCCGTTACAATGCTTCTTTCGCAGCCGCTTAAAAGGTTCATAAGGGTGCTTTTTCCCACATTCGGCTTGCCGACGATAGCGGTATCAACGCCTTCACGGATTATTTTTCCACAGTCGTAGGTGGAAAGTATTTTTTCAAGCTCCTGTGCAGCTGTTCCAAGGGTATCAAGCATTGCTCCGCTGTCAACTTCAGGTATGTCCTCTTCGGGATAGTCGACCCAAGCACCTATTTCTCCCAGCAAGTGTATCAGCTTTACAGACACGGCATTTATGCGGCTGAAAAGTGCGCCCTGACGGAGAGCGGCAGCACAACGGCTGCTTGCTTTACCCTGTGCGGAGATAACGTCCATTACCGCTTCGGCACGGATAAGGTCAGTTTTGCCGTTAAGAAAAGCACGTTTCGTAAACTCCCCCGGTCCTGCAGGCACAGCGCCCTTTGAATAGACAAGCTGCAAAATGCTTTCCGTTACAAAAATTCCTCCGTGACAGGAAATTTCGGCAATATTCTCTCCCGTGTAGGACTTGGGCGCTTTAAATACCGTAAGAACGCAGTCGTCGTAATATTCACCGTCCGAAACTATTTTTCCGTAAGCACAGGTGTAGCCCTCCATTTCTTCGGGAGCAATCCTTGTTGAAACCGGTTCAAATATTTCTCCTGCTATTTT
The DNA here is from genome assembly GCA_051881775.1 of Oscillospiraceae bacterium. Taxonomy (GTDB): domain Bacteria; phylum Bacillota; class Clostridia; order Oscillospirales; family Ruminococcaceae; genus UMGS363. The sequence goes on from JBJEQN010000090.1 coordinate 4,667, forward strand.
AAGAGCGTTCTCTCCCGAAATTCTTATAACGGAGATCCCGCCTGTTCCCCTGGGAGTTGAAATTGCAGCGATAGTTGACATAATCAATTCCTCACAATTTTGTAGGGGCGGATATTATCCGCCCGATATTCCGCATATTACGGGCGCACACTGTGCGCCCCTACAATATCAAATTCAAATAAAATGCGGCACTGCACCATTATGCAGTGCAATGCCGCCGTAAATAAAGCCGTAATACTAACTCAGATGTCAATTTTGCCGTAAAGATCGCCTTCAATAAGATTATCCTCCGGCTTGGGCTTTTTATATTCCTTTTCAAAGGAAGTCTTCATCATGTCGAGAGAACGGGGTGTACCGTCACCGGAACGTCTGCCGCCTCTGCCTCTGCCGCCCTTGTTGTAGCCGCCCTTGCCGCCTTCTTTTCTGGGACGGGGGTTTGTGGGAGATATAACTACCTTTCTGTAGGGCTCCTCGCCGATGCTCTTGGAGGTAACGCCTTCAATATTTGCAACTGCGGAGTGGATAATTCTTCTCTCATAGGGGTTCATAGGTTCAAGTGAAGAAGTCCTGCCCGTTCTGATAACTGTCTTTGAAATTTTAGCAGCAAGGTCTTCAAGGATAGCCTTTCTCTTCTCACGGTAGCCGCAGGAATCAACGCTTATCCTATAGTATTCCTTATCGCCCTTGTTTGCAGTCATAGAAGCAAGGTACTGAATAGCGTCAAGGGTCTCGCCTCTTCTGCCGATAATTGTTCCCGTTGTGTCGCCGAATATCTCGATAACAGCGCCCTCTTCGTTTTCCGTAACGTTAAGAGTGGTATCAAGACCCATATTTTTAAGGATAGAAGCGATATAATCAGCCGCTACCTCAGCCTTTGAAGGCTCGTATTCCGCTTCAACCTTTGCTTCACCCTTTAACTTTCCGAAAAGTCCTTTTTTCGGTTCCTCGATAACATTGAAAGCTATCTTGCTTTCTTCAACGCCGAACTCTGCCGCTGCCATAGCCTTAGCTTCATCTATGGACTTAGCTGTAAAAACCTGTTTCATTGAACTTGCTCCCTTCAGATAATTATTGATATATGCCGCCGGAATGCCTGCATATTGGGGTAACTTATATTTACGGCAATGGTATTTTGCCGTTAAACATCATTCGTCATCGTCGGAATCGTCGTATTCTTCGCCGTACTTTTCAGCCTGTCTGCGGCGAGCTTCTCTTATAAGCATACGCTCATATTCCTTCTGCTTGGACTTGGACAGCTTTATCTCGCTTGAACCATCGTCGTCATCATCATCGGAAACAACTCCCGAAGCTGCAACGGTGTTTGAACGAGGTCTTCCGCCGTTCTGCGCAGCCTGCTGGTCAAGAAGCATCTGCTGATAACGCTCCATCATGCCCTTTTTCTTGCTGTTCTTGCGCTTTATCTTGTCTTTTTCAATAAGCTTGGAAACGTACTCGGGGGTATAGACCTTGTTGAGAACGATCTGCTGAACAAGTGAGAAGAATGAGGAGGATGCCCAGTAGAAACCGATAGCTGCAGGATAGCTGAATGCGATCCATACAGAGAATATAGGCATTATATAAAGCATTATATTCATTCCCGCCATTGAAGAAGCCGCCTCGGGGTTGGTCTGCTTCTGTCTTATCTGGGAATAAACAGACATAATAAGCTGGAAAACACCGGAAAGAATAGGTATAATAACAAGGACTATTGCAGCCGCAGTCCAACCGCCCTCGGGATGAATGGTAGGTGTAAGACCGAGGTCTGCGCCGAAAAGTGTGCTGTGTTCGGAAAAATCACGGACCTTGCTTACAAGCTCGGAGAACTTAGCGTCCGCAAAAAGTTCAGGGTCGTTGTTGACAGCCTGAACAATATACATTTCGGGACGGTGCTGGAAGTATTTTTCTGTACCGTAGCTTGTGTTAAGAAGCAGCTCCTTTGCAGCTGTTATTATATCCTTGTTAATTCTGAGGATATGAGTGATAGGACGGTAAACAACGTCGAAAATACCGTAAAGTATGGGGAACTGGATAAACATAGGCCAGCATGAAGCCATAGGGTTTATGCCCTCTTCGGTATAAAGCTTCATTGTTTCCTCGTTGTACTTTTCCTGATTTTTGCCGTACTGTTTTTTCAGCTTTTCAAGCTTAGGCTGGAGCGCCTGCATAGCCGCAGTGGACTTCTGGGTCTTGACGGAAAGAGGGAACATTATTATTTTTGTAATAAGCGTAAAAATGATGATAGAAAAAGCATAATTATGGCAAACCTGATAAATAAGCCACATTATCCAACCAAGGGGATAACCGATTATCTGGCTGATAACACCCATTTTGACCTCCAAAATATACGATTAATAATAAATATATAAAATATAACTTACTGTAAAATAAGTTATATAGATTTTTCTTGCTTTTCTTCCCTTTTTTTTCGGCTTTTAAGCGTGTAAAGGAAAAATTCATCGGGAACGTGGTCAACGCCTCCGAGGCTGAAAGGATTGCATCTTGCCAACCGCCACGCAGCCAGCACCGAGCCTTTGAGCGCACCATGCTTTTCAAGTGCGGTCAGAGCATAGGTCGAACAGGTGGGATAATATTTGCAGCAGGGCGGCTTCAAGGGGGAAATAAACTTCCTATAAAACTTTACAAACAGTAATAATATCTTTCTCATATTACCTAAAGTAAATAAACACTACAAACAATTTGTAATATTCAATAAAAACAATACTCACCGTTTATTTTTAACGGGAGGATTTTTCATCTGAGGAATGACCTTATTTCTGAAAAAAGCGCTTATATCGGTAGATTTACATTCGCAGGTATAGGGGCGTGAAACTATAACTATATCGTAACCCTTTGGAAAAAGCGATTCATTTTCCCTGTAAGCCTGTCTGATTATACGCCTGCACCTGCTGCGCATAACGGCGTTGCCGGTTTTCTTGCCGGTAGAAATGCCCAGCTTGTTTTTGCCGGAGCCGTTTTTTCTGTAATACACCACGCAGGAACGACCGCAGACGAATCTGCCCTTTTTAAAAAGAGAAACAAACTCCTTGTTCTCTTTCATTTTAACTGTAAAAACCATAATCCAATACCCGAATAAAGCGTCATTAAGAAAGCGTCCGAGAGCCGATATTTTTCTAAAGAAAAAGACCACAAAAGGGGCGCATTCCCCGAATTGTGGCCCATACTTCTCAGACTTTAGCAGAAGAACAGAGACCCGAACCAAAAAAGGAACGGGAAACGCTCACCTATAACGAAATCAGTAAGTCAGTCTTTTTCTGCCTCTTGCACGTCTTCTTGCAAGCACCTTACGACCATTTCTTGTGGACATTCTCTTCATGAAGCCGTGTTCTTTTTTTCTGTGGAGCTTCTTAGGCTGGTAAGTTCTTTTCATTGTTTTCTCCTCCTTTTATGATAAACATCGAAAATATCATTTATGCGCAGAAAAGGCATAACGAAACAAGGGCATAGGACACCCTATCAATGTTATAGTATATCTTATTACAAGGCAATATGTCAAGTGTTTTTTCAAATTTTTTTTGAAAATCCTCTATTTTCAAAGGTTTTCATAAAAACAGAGGAAAAAACAAGGAAGAAATTAGGAATTTTAAGCAATAGAACCTCTCAAACCCGTAGTCCCTACAGCGAAGCGATAATGGGATTCCAAAGGGACGAGTCCCTTTGGCGAGGGTCAAGGGGCGAGGAGCCCC
>JBJEQN010000091.1:0-40383 GCA_051881775.1 Oscillospiraceae bacterium
TGCTGTTATTTAAGAACAAGCTGTCCGTCTGCGCAGTCTACAGTTATTGTCGAATAGGGTTCAAGGTCGTCTGCAATGATCTTCTTTGCTATCATTGTTTCAAGAGAACTCTGGATAAACCTCTTAAGCGGTCTTGCGCCGTAAATGGGGTCGTAGCCGTTGTCTGCGATATACTCCTTGGCTGCGTCCGTAACGTCAAGCGTTAACTGCTTGCTCTGAAGTCTTTTCTGCAGGCTCTTGAGCATAAGTCCGATAATAGGGAATATCTCCGTCTTTGTCAGCGGCTTGTAGAATACTATCTCGTCAAGACGGTTGAGGAATTCGGGACGGAAGTGGGATTTAAGCAGCTTGTTTACGTTCTCCCTTGCTTCTTCGGAGATCTCGCCGCTGTCGTTTATGCCGTCAAGGATATAGTCCGAACCAAGGTTTGAAGTAAGGATAATGATGGTGTTCTTGAAGTCAACCGTTCTGCCCTGTGAATCGGTAACACGTCCGTCGTCAAGTATCTGCAGAAGAATGTTGAACACATCGGGGTGAGCCTTTTCAACTTCATCAAAAAGCACTACGGAATAAGGCTTGCGGCGCACCGCTTCGGTAAGCTGACCGCCCTCCTCATAGCCAACATATCCCGGAGGCGCTCCTATGAGACGGCTTACGCTGTGCTTCTCCATATATTCCGTCATATCTATACGGACAATGTTTGTTTCATCGTCAAAAAGACACTGCGCAAGAGCCTTTGCAAGCTCCGTTTTACCAACGCCCGTAGGTCCCATAAACAGGAACGAACCCAAGGGTCTGTTGGGGTCCTGTATGCCTGCTCTTGAACGGAGTATGGCTTCGCTTACCTTTGTAACGGCTTCATCCTGACCGATAACACGCTGATGCAGTATGTTTTCAAGGTTAAGCAGCTTTTCACGTTCACCCTCCATAAGCTTCGATACGGGGATACCCGTCCAACGTGCAACAACTCTTGCAATTTCCTCGTCGGTAACTCTGTCGTGAAGCAGGCTGTCAGCCTTGTTCTTTTCAGCCTCGTCCTCGGCGGCTTCAAGCTGTTTTTTCAGTTCGGGTATACGTCCGTAAGTAAGCTCCGCAGCCTTGTTAAGGTCGCCGTTTCTCTGCGCCTGAGCAAGCTCGCCGTTTGCAGCTTCTATCTGTTCACGGAGGGTCTGGAGGTTCTTGATGCTGCTCTTTTCGTTCTCCCAACGTGCCTTCATTTCGTTGAACTCGGAGCGCATTTCCGCAAGCTCCTTCTGAATCGAAGCAAGTTCTTCACGGGATAGCTTGCTGTCCTCTTTTTTAAGGGCAGTTTCGGCAATTTCCTGCTGCATTATCTTACGGGCAAGGTCGTCCATTTCCGCAGGCATGGAGTCCATTTCCGTGCGGATAAGTGCGCAGGCTTCGTCCACAAGGTCTATCGCCTTATCGGGGAGGAATCTGTCGGTTATATAACGGTTTGAAAGGGTAGCCGCCGTAATAAGTGCGGAATCCTGAATTTTTACGCCGTGGAATACCTCGTAGCGCTCTTTAAGTCCTCTCAGTATGGAGATAGTGTCCTCAACTGTAGGCTCGTCTGCGGTAACAGGCTGGAAACGACGCTCAAGAGCAGGGTCCTTCTCGATATATTTGCGGTATTCGTCAAGGGTGGTCGCACCGATACAATGGAGCTCGCCTCTTGCAAGCATAGGCTTAAGCAGGTTGCCTGCGTCCATTGCGCCGTCGGTCTTGCCTGCGCCGACAATGGTATGCAGCTCATCTATAAAGAGGATTATCCTGCCGTCCGACTTCTTTACCTCGTTAAGCACCGCCTTTAAACGTTCCTCAAATTCGCCTCTGAACTTTGCGCCGGAAATAAGGCTGCCCATATCAAGGGAGAATACCGTTCTGTCCTTCAGATTTGCGGGAACGTCGCCTCTTACGATACGCTGTGCAAGTCCTTCAACGATAGCGGTCTTGCCGACGCCCGGTTCACCTATGATAACAGGGTTGTTCTTGGTCTTACGGGAAAGGATACGGATAACGTTTCTTATTTCCGAGTCACGTCCGATAACAGGGTCAAGCTTGTTTTTCTTTGCAAGCTCAACAAGATCCTGACCGTACTTTTTAAGAACGTCATAGGTGTCCTCGGGGTTGTCGCTCTGTACACGCTGGTTTCCTCTTACGCTTGAAAGAGCCTTGAGGAAGCTGTCCTTGTTTATGGCAAAGGTCTTGAAAATGCCCTCAATATTGCTGTTTGCCGTGTCAAAAAGGGCAAGCACGATATGCTCAACGGAAACGAAATCGTCACGCATCTGCTTTGCGGTCTTTTCTGCTTCGTTAAGGCATTTGTCAACGTCCTGAGAGATGTAGACTGTGTTTGCTTCCCGTCCGCTGCCCGTTACCTTTGGGAGAGCGGAGATTTTCTGAAGGAGAACGTTTTTAACGCTTTCGCTGTCAGCTCCTATGCTTTCAAAAAGCTGAGGTATAAGCCCGTTTTCCTGGTTCAGCAGGGCATAGAGCAGATGCTCCTGTTCAACGTTCATGTTCTGGTATTCGATAGCTGTGCTTTGAGCCGAGTTGATAGCGTCCAAAGATTTTTTTGTGAATTTGTTTGCGTCCATAATAAAAACCTCCTTGAAAATTCATTTTGTCTATTTTAAACGGCAGAAAAACCGCCGGATAAAATCAATTTTGATTCTGCGCAATTTGTTTGTTTAAAAAGAACGGGGTCGAAACTGTTGCAAATGCACAAATTTGTACTTTTTTTGCGTTTATTTTTCTACCGCACGCTTTTTTGGTTAAATTGTAATAAGGGGATTTGCGGTATTTAATTAATATATATAAATAAAGTGAAAATTATGTCGCCGGTTTGTCATATTATAAAGCAAAAGGGGGAAATCTGCGATAAAAAACACTTGTTATCCGGCATATTGGGATTTATAATATATTTGCAGCTGTATTAAGATTATATAAAGATTTTCGGGCAGATGATATGAGCCGAAAAATGAAGAGGAGAAAATCATATGAATGTAATAAGAGAAATAAGCACTGCAGGGAACAGACTTGTTTACCGCCTTACGGAGGATGAGCTTGATGACGGCACCCGACGATACGGAGTAAGCGTTTCAACAACACTTTTCGGAAAACTTGAAGAAGCGGCGGTGCCGGATATTTCCTCCTGCCGCAGCGACGCTGAAAGATTCCTGCTTCTGGCTGCGGATAATTCCGTTCTGCCGTCTACACTTTGCGAAATTGCGGAGGAATATGTTGCCGCCTGTTATACCGTCTGAAAAACAGCTTGTATAAACTAAAGTCAAAATGCTTGACAAAAGCAGATCAGCGTGTTATAATTGTTTATTACGAAACCACTTGTTGTACAAAGGACGTATAGCTATGGATAACTCCGCTTTTAAAACTATTGCCGAGAACCGTAAGGTGCGGCACGAATATTTTATACTCGAAAGCTTCGAAGCAGGCATAGAGCTTGTGGGAACGGAAGTAAAATCCATCCGCAGGGGCGGAGTTAATCTTAAAGACAGCTGGTGCGTCATTGAGGACGGCGAGATGTTCGTAAACGGTATGCACATTTCACCTTACGACCACGGCAACGTGTTCAACAAGGACCCTATGAGAGTCCGCAAGCTGCTTATGCACAAAAAGCAGATAATGCAGCTTATGGGAAAGGTGAAGCAGGAAGGGCTTACGCTCATTCCCGTTTCCATCTATTTCAAGGGTTCTATGGTAAAAGTCCAGGTGGGACTATGCAAAGGCAAGAAGCTGCACGATAAGCGCGAGGATATGGCTGCAAGGGCTGCGAAGCGTGATATTGAGCGTGCCGTCAAGGTGAATAACCGCTGAAACGGGGATGTAAAGGCTTCGACGGGGACTTTGAAACATAATAAGCGGGTAGAGATGCGCTAATCTCTTTAAACGGCGCACGTTTTAAAATTAGACGACAACAATAATTTTGAATTAGCAGCTGCTTAATTGCTGCTCGTCTGACCGTTGAGTACCACGGCTTCGGATCAGGCGCCGATTAGTGGTGAACGTTACGGAAAAGCGCCTGCGTTTCCGTAATGTATTGCAGGCTACCAAGTCTTGCTGTGTGTTTGTTCACGGCTTGACGAGGGAACGTTAACAACAAACTACACCCGTAGAAAGTTGTGCGGATCGGTTTTCGGACACGGGTTCGATTCCCGTCATCTCCACCAAATCTTCCACATACATTTTGTGGCAAAGAGCTGTGTTTTTTCACGGCTCTTTTTCTTTTACCACGATTAATAGTATAACTGTATATTATGTATATTTTATAATAAATTTGTGTATATACAGTAAAAATTAGCACTCTTTGATTTGGAGTGCTAATCTGTGCTTCAAAAATTTTTGGGGGGAGATACTTGACATAGCTTAAATAATGTAGTATAGTATTATTGTACTAATCATTTAATACATAAATGCAAAAGCAGAGTACGCTGCTGTAAAACGGTACTCGGTTCTTTGTTGAAGGAGCATTAATACTAATTCCAAATCAACCTATAGACAAATCCGACAGCTATAACCCAGCCACTCGTCGTCAAGCTCCCTTGCAAGGCACCAAGCATTGCTGCGGTCGCTTTCCTTGATTGGCTGTGTTCTATCTGCCGACTTTGTCTATAGAACGATTTAGAATTAGTATAAAGTATGGCAAATGATGTTTGGGAAAAAGCCGATCAAATCGTTTCTGCCGTTTTTTGAGCATTTCTCAAAACGGTGATCCGCTTTTTCCTGATTTGACACAATTAAAAGGAGGAAATATTTTGAAAGAGAAAATCATGCTTCGCCGCTGTAAGGCTGTTCTTGCGGCTGTGATAGCAATGTCGCTGCTGGGGGGCTGTGTTTCCGCTACGGAAGAGGCTGAGAACGCAGACGCTGCAGTTCAGGAAGTCACCGAAGCGATTCCCGTTACTGAGATATTTGCCAAGGACGATTTCTACGGCTGCGTAAACCTTGACAGGCTGGATTCTATGGAAATAGGCTTCGGAAAAGCGTCCGACGGTTCCTTTGATGAAACTCAGGACATCATTGACGAGCGTGTAAGATCAATGATAAAGGAGATAGGCGAAAGCGATGAAGCCTTCTCCGCAGGAAGCTGCGAACAGCTTATCCACGATATATACGTTAACTACAATGAGTTTGAAAACACCTGCGACAGCTCCGAGGCTACCTTTTCCGCCGTATTTTCCGAGATAGACGAGGCACAGGACATCAGCGGATTTATGATGGTCTGCGCCGGACTGTACCGTGATTACGGCGTTGAGGTCATGCTCAGCGTTGAGACCGATATGAACAGGCTGGATGCAAAGAATTACGGCGTATATGTATCGGGAGGCGCTGCTGTTTATAACAGCTTCAGCTTTGAGAATATGATGAAGAGTACCGCTGCCGCTTTGTCGGTAAAGTCGTTTAACGAAAGCTTCCTTAAGGCCTTGGGCGTTGATGCGGAAACAACGGAAGAACGTGCCGAAGATATGGTCAACATTGCTATGGATGTGGCACGGAACACCGATATTGAGGTGCTGAAAGACTCTAATCCCGTTAAGTACATAACAGAAGTCACGGCGGATGAAATGAACGGCATATTCACAGGCTTTGATTTTTCGGAGTTTGTGAAGGCTATGGGTGCCGAAACGCTCCCCGAGGTTTATTATACTCTTGATAAGAATCAGCTTGAAGCTGTAAACAGTGTGCTTACCGAAAGCGATCTTACTGCCCTTAAGGATTATGCCAAAGCGTCCTTCGCTTCCCAATACGGCTATTTTCTTCCCGACAGTATGAAGCATATGCGTGACAAATATTATGCCATGCCGAAAACAAACCGTGAAAAACTCATCATTGATGAGATGAGTATGCAGTTCCCCGACATTATCGGCGAGGCTTATGCAAAAAGATATACCGATGAGGCTGTTCTTGAAGCTGTTGAAGAGATGTGTGAGGAGCTGCGCAGTTCCTGCTATGACCTTATCGGCAATGCAGAGTGGCTTTCCGAGGGAACAAGGGAGCTGCTGCAGAAAAAGCTGGGCAACCTAAAGTTCCTTATCGGCGCTCCCGTTTATGATGCAGACAATTCCGACAGAGTTGGGCTTATCGGAAGCGACCTGCTGCAGACGCTCATAAATATCAATGCGGAAGACGCAAAGCGCTCTCTTTCGCATATCGGCGAGGAATACAGCTCCGATATAGTAGGTATGCCTCCGCAGACCGTAAACGCCTGCTATGACACAAACAACACTATTACCATACCTATGGGGATAACTCTTCCTCCCTTTTTTGATATTGAACGCTCGGATGCAATGAATTACGGCGCTCTCGGCACAGTTATCGCTCATGAGATGTCCCACGCATTCGATTCAAACTGCATTGACTTTGACGCAGACGGAAATTATGACCCCCACTGGCTCCCGGAAGCAGACAGGCTTGCCTTTGAGGAAAAAATGCGGCTTACCGAGGAGTATTACAGCAAATTCACTATTATGGATGTTTACCACGTTGACGGAGAAAATACCCTTGGCGAGAATTTTGCCGACCTTGGCGGAGTGGAGTGCGTTATGTCGGTATTTTCCGGTGATGACGAAAAGAAAGAAGTGCTTGAAAGCTATGCGGCTTTGTGGTGTACTCTGGAAAACGACATTACCGCTCTTGAGGCGCTCAGATATGACGTACACAGCCCTGCGATAGTAAGAGTAAACGCAGTAGTTTCCTCTTGTGATGATTTTTACAGGCTTTATGATGTCAAGGAGGGCGATGGAATGTATATCGCTCCCGAAGACAGAGTAAGCAGATGGTGAGAAAGGAGGAAATGAACCGAAATGGGGATCATATTTAAGCATACTTTAAAAAATATCTTCAAGCGTCCCGGAAGGACATTCCTGCTGGTATTCTGCATATTCCTCTGCTCAATATCCGCATCCCTCTGCCTTGATATGACGGGCAGCGTACGAAGGCTTTTTTCCAATCATTTCAGCAGCCTTGTGGGAAGCACGGATATTGAGTTTATAAACCTCACAAGCATTGATGAGGAGATATTCAAGGAGCTGCCGGAAAACCGTTATCTGCTGTTTTCAAACACCGCCACGCCCTTCTTCCGCCGTGACCCTCAGATGTACAGCTATGCGGTAGAAACAGATGTGACCATAATGTGCACAGATCTGAAAAAAGCCTATGATATGAAGGTCATGCTGACAGAAATGGAGCTTACGGAAAACGAGACCGCTATGACTAAAGAGCTTGCGGAGCTTCTCGGCTACTCGGTGGGAGATACCGTGGAGTTTTATGACGACTATGGCGAAAAGCAGGAATTCACCGTAAAAAAGCTTGTGGAAAGAGGCGGCATTATCAACGACAGAGATGTTTGTGTAATAAGTCCCGAGGGTATGGCAAGGCTTACCGGCGGAGAAACGATATATCTGCAGGCATTGATCGATTTTACCGACGACAGGGACGCCGATATTGCCGAGGAATACCTCAAAGAGCATTACCCCGAATCGGAGGTATTAAATATAAGAAACAACAAGGACATCGACGATGCGGTCGATCAGATCTCGACCCTTTTTTACACAATGTTTGCGGTGTGTCTGCTTGTTGTTATCATTATTACGGTAACAGTCGCCGAAAGAATAATGAACGAGAGAATGGCAGTTGTCGGAACTCTCCGCAGCCTTGGCATTTCACAGCGCAGAACGGCTTTTATACTTATGCTTGAAAATATCCTCTATGCGCTTATGGGAAGTATTCCCGGAATAATTGTTTACGAAGCTGTCAGAGAGCCTTTTCTGAACGCAATGTTCGTAAGCGATACAGATTCGCTTGATTTCGGAGCTATGAGCATAGGCGTAAAGATAGCTGTTATCATCGGTTCCGTTGTCCTTGAAAGTGCCTGCACCATAAAGGAGATAGCTGCCGCAAGCCGCACGGCTATCCGTGATATAATATTTCTTAATAAGGATACCGAGTTCAGATTTTCGCCTGTCAAAAGCATTATCGGAATAATTGCTCTTGTTACGGGTATCGTGCTTGCTTTTGTAAAGAACAGCGCAGCTGCCTCTATCGTATGTTTTATTGCGCTTGTACTGGGCGTTTATCTGCTGTTTCCCTATGTTTCGGTATACGGGGCAAGGCTGCTTGAAGCTGTTTTTGAAAAAATGGGAATGCCTGTTGCAAGGCTTGCTGCCGCAGAAGCAGGCACAAAAAAGAGTACGGTCGCAAGCGGCGCACTTATTGCCGCAGCGTCAAGCATATGTATGCTGCTTTTCATTTTTTCCGATTCGCTGTACGGACTTTTCTCCGGCGAGACCTTTGATACCGACGTTGTAATGATAGGAACGAACGAAGAGGATTTCCTTTACGATTATATTGACGATCTTGAAGGCGTTATTGCCACCGAAAATGTTTATTATATGCCGTATTCCTATATTGAGGTGAACGGTACGGAAATAAAGAATGCAGCGGTTTTCGGCGACGACCACGACCCTGCGGACGGTGAAAGGCAGTTCAATGCCATTGAGGGACTGCCCGATAAGGTGAACGATGATGAATTTTACTGCAGCAGATCCTTTGCCGATGAAGCAGGGATAACGGTCGGCGATACCGTTGAGCTTAACGTCAACAGCGACAGCTTTATTCCCTGCAGACTTAAGCTTAAGCTTTCGGGATATATCAATACGGTACACTTCGACCCCACGGGCAAGGGCGTTATGCTCAGCCGTGAAAATTATATCGCCTGCAACACCGACAGACCGATGTATGTTCTTATCCGCTGCGAGGAGGGCTATGCCGATAAGCTCGTGGGCTCCATAAGCAAATATTCCTCCGGAACGGCAGACGAGGTAAAGACCTATGAGGCTTATGTTGAACAGACAGAACAGGAAAATGCAAGCGAAACAATGATGGTAAAAATGCTTGGCTTTATCGGACTTGCCCTGACGTTTGTCGGCGTTGTAAGCAACCAGCTCATCGGCTTTGAAAGCAGAAAGCGTGAAAATGCGGTGTTACTGTCGGTGGCAATGGAAAAAAGCAAGCTGAGAAAAATGCTCCTTATCGAAACAGTCATTTCAAGCATACTGCCGATAATCGTTTCCCTGCCGCTTGGAATGCTGCTTTCGCTGCCGATAAAATACATAATGTACAGCGTCGGAACAGAGCTTCCCCTTGTATTTGATATTCCCGAGCTTATGGGACTTACGGCGATCCTGTTGGCAGTATTCTCGCTGACGGTATTGTTCCCGTACAAGTCGCTGCGGAAAATGAAGATCTCCGAGCAGCTCAAATATGAATGATAAAGGAGTAACAGTTATGCCAATCATAGATGTAAAAAATGTAACAAAACAGTTCGGCAAAGGTGACGCAGCTGCCCGTGTTCTGGACGGACTCAGCTTTTCCGTTGAAAAGGGAGAATTTGTGTCGCTTATGGGAGCGTCGGGAAGCGGAAAATCCACTATGCTGTACCTTGTCGGCGGTCTTGACAGGGATTTCGGCGGCACGATAGAGCTGTGCGGCGAGGATATTTCCGCTATGAAGGAAAAACAGCTTTCAAAGCTGCGTCTTGAAAAGATAGGCTTTATATTTCAGTTCTATAACCTTGTTCAGAATCTTTCTGTAGCCGATAACATAATGCTGCCTCTTAACGTTCGGGGCAAGCGCTGCGGAGAGCTTAAAGACCGCCTTGATGAGATACTTGAACTGACAGGTCTTTCCGACAAGCGCAAGGCTATGCCCTCTCAGCTTTCGGGAGGTCAGCAGCAGAGAGTGGCTATTGCCAGAGCCATAATGGGAGAGCCTGAGCTGCTCCTTGCCGATGAACCCACCGGTAACCTTGACACACATATGACTACGGAAATAATGCAGCTTTTCTCCAAGATCAACAAGGAAAAGGGTATCACCGTCCTGCAGGTAACACACTCCTCCGAATGTGCTTCATACGGCTCACGGACTGTATTCCTTGAAGACGGACACGTTGTTGAAAGGTTATAATACTAAGGAAACGCTGATTAATACGTTTCTGCCGTTTTTCAAAATGTCCTCAAAGGTGGAAACTCGTACATTTCTCAAAACGGCGAAACGAACGCTTCGCTTTAATCAGCTTTTTCCTAATAAAAAATTATAATATGCGGGCGGATAATATCCGCCCCTACATAAAACTGCGTATTTTAACGCATTTATCTTGTAGGGGCGGTTATTAACCGCCCGTTTTTGCTTACCGAATTATTTTGTTCGTATCAATCTTTTTTCAGCATTTTTTTCAGATATTTTCCCGTGTAAGACGCTTCACAAGCCGCAATTTCCTCGGGAGTGCCGCATTTTACAACGGTTCCGCCGCCTGTTCCGCCCTCGGGACCAAGGTCGATGATATAATCAGCCGTTTTTATAACGTCAAGGTTGTGCTCGATAACAAGAACGGTGTTTCCGCCCTCCGTAAGCCGCTGCAGGACTTCTATCAGCTTGTGAACATCGGCGGAATGAAGCCCCGTTGTGGGTTCGTCAAGGATATAGATAGTACGTCCCGTTGAACGCTTTGAAAGCTCCGTTGCCAGCTTCACTCTCTGTGCTTCGCCGCCTGAAAGGGTGGTTGCAGGCTGTCCTATCTTGATGTAGCCCAGACCTACCTCCTGCAGCGTTCTCAGCTTGCGCTCTATCTTGGGGATATTTGCGAAAAACTCAACGCCCTCGTCAACGGTCATTTCAAGAACGTCATAAATGGACTTGCCCTTGTAGTGAATGTCAAGGGTCTCACGGTTGTACCGCCTGCCCTTGCAGACCTCGCAGGGAACGTAAACGTCGGGGAGAAAGTGCATTTCTATCTTGATTATGCCGTCACCCTCGCAGGCTTCGCACCGTCCGCCCTTGATGTTGAAGGAGAACCTGCCCGAGCCAAAGCCCTTCATTTTTGCGTCATTTGTGCCGGCGAAAATTTCTCTTATGTCGGTGAAAACGCCTGTGTAGGTGGCAGGGTTGGAGCGCGGCGTTCTGCCTATGGGGGACTGGTCAATGGCAATTACCTTGTCAAGATTTTCAAGCCCCTCCATAGCTTTGAACTTGCCCGGGTGTATTTTTGCCCTGTTCAGCTTGCCTGCAAGATGCTTGTAGATTATCTCGTTAACAAGAGAGGACTTGCCCGAGCCGGAAACGCCCGTTACGCAGGTGAAAACCCCCAGCGGTATCTCAACATCAATGTTTTTCAGGTTGTTTTCGCATGCACCGGTGACTTTAAGGAACGTTCCGTTTCCCTGTTTTCTCGTTTCGGGAACGGGGATAAACCGCTTGCCGCTGAGATACTGACCCGTTATGGAACGCTCGCAGGCTTCGATGTCCTCAACGGTGCCGCAGGCGACTATCTCTCCGCCGTGAACACCTGCATAAGGACCAACGTCAACGATGTAGTCGGCGCTGCGCATTGTGTCCTCGTCATGCTCAACTACGATAAGGGTGTTTCCTGCGTCACGGAGCCGTTTCAGCGTTGCTATCAGCTTGTCGTTGTCCCTCTGGTGCAGACCGATAGAAGGCTCGTCAAGGATATAAAGCACTCCCACAAGAGACGAGCCTATCTGCGTTGCAAGGCGTATTCTTTGGCTTTCACCGCCGCTGAGAGTTCCTGCCGCTCTTGAAAGGGTAAGATACTCCAAGCCCACGCTTTGCAGGAAACCAAGGCGGTTGTTTATCTCCTTCACTATCCTTTCGGCAATGAAGCTTTCTCTTTCGGTCAGCTTTAAATTGCGGAAGAAATCAAGGCATTCCGTTACCGACATATCCGTAAGCTCGGAAATGTTTTTTCCGCCAACGGTGACTGCAAGGCTTTCCTTTTTCAGCCTGTGTCCGCCGCATTCGGGGCAAAGCTCCTCGCTCATACAGTCCTCAATTTCCGCACGGCTGAACTCCGAAGAGGTCTCGCTGTAGCGGCGTTCCATATTGCGGATTATGCCCTCAAAAGGCTGATAATAGGTGCCTCCGCCGTAATCGGTGGCTCTGTGCAGGGTCAGCTTTGTGTCGCCCGTGCCGTAAAGGAACTTGTCAACCACCTCGGGGGGCAGGTCTTTTACGGGCGTGTCAAGGGAAATGCCGTATTCCTTGGCAAGACCCTTGTAATACATCATTGCAATGGAGCTGTCGTCAAGAGTGTTCCAGCCCATTGCCTTTATTGCGCCCTGTTTGATCGATAAGTCCTTGTTTGGGATAACAAGCTCCGGGTCTATCTTGCGGAAAATTCCCACGCCCGTACACTTTGGGCAGGCGCCGAAGGGGTTGTTGAAGGAGAACATTCTCGGGGTAAGCTCCTCAATGGAAACGTTGTGTTCGGGGCAGGCGTAATTCTGCGAGAAAAGCATTTCCTCCCCGTCAATAACGTCAGCAATGACAGTTCCGCCCGAAACTGCGGCGGCGGTCTCAATGCTGTCGGTTATACGGGATAAGGCTTCCTTCTTTATGATAACACGGTCAACAACTATTTCAATGTTGTGCTTCTTGTTTTTTTCAAGCTTTATTTCTTCGCTCAGGTCGTAGATGATGCCGTCACAGCGCACTCTTACATAACCGGATTTTTTCGCCCTTTCAAGCTCTTTAAGGTGTTCGCCCTTGCGCCCTCTGATAATTGGGGCAAGTATCTGCACCTTTGTACCCTCGGGCAGAGAAAGAATTGCGTCGGCTATCTGGTCAACGGTCTGCTGCTTTATTTCTCGTCCGCAGACGGGGCAGTGTGGTATGCCTATTCTTGCATAAAGCAAACGGAGATAGTCGTAAATTTCCGTTACCGTTCCAACGGTAGAACGGGGGTTCTTGGAGGTAGTTTTCTGGTCAATTGAAATTGCGGGGGAGAGACCTTCTATGCTGTCAACATCGGGCTTTTCCATCTGTCCGAGGAACATTCTTGCATAGGAGGAAAGGCTTTCCATGTAACGGCGCTGACCATCGGCGTAGATAGTGTCGAAAGCAAGTGAGGACTTGCCCGAGCCGGAAAGTCCCGTCATTACCACCAGCTTATCACGGGGGATCTCAACGTCAACATTTTTAAGGTTATGCTCTCTTGCACCCTTGATTATAATTTTGTCTATGGGCATTTTAATTTTTTCCTTTCATGTCAAAGTGGAATGTGGAAAGTTGAAAGTGGAATTAATGTGTCGGCTCCGCCGATAATTTTAAAATCAGTCGGCGAAGCCGACACCATAATTCCTCATTCCACTTTCCACATTCCACATTTAAATAAATTTATTTTTTAAAGACTTTTTTCTTCGGCTTATCAGCGCCTTTAAGCTCGTTTATCCTGTCACGGAGATATGCGGCGTGTTCAAATTCAAGAATTTTAGCCGCATTTTTCATTTCCTCCGTCAGCTTGTCGATAAGAGCCTGCTTTTCGGCGGCGGACATCTGCTTCTGCTTTGATTTTGAGGTCTTGACATCGGTTTCCGCCTTTGTGGAGATCTCTATAACGTCTCTTACGTCCTTGATAATGGTCTGAGGCTTTATGCCGTGCTTTTCGTTGTAGTCCATCTGCAGCTTGCGGCGGCGTTCCGTTTCCATAATGGCGTTTTCCATGGACTTTGTAACGGAATCGGCGTACATTATGACCTGTCCCTGTGCATTTCTCGCCGCACGGCCTATGGTCTGTATAAGGGAGCTTTCGGAACGGAGAAAACCCTCCTTGTCGGCGTCAAGAATAGCCACCAGCGACACCTCGGGAATGTCCAGACCCTCTCTCAGCAGGTTTATTCCCACAAGAACGTCATATTCGCCCAAGCGCAGGTCACGGATAAGCTCCATTCGCTCAATAGTGTCAACGTCATAGTGCATATACCGCACCTTTACTCCCATTTTTTCAAGGTAAGCGGTCAAGTCCTCTGCCATTTTCTTTGTCAAAGTTGTAACAAGCACACGTTCATTCTTTGCCGTTCTTGCGTTTATTTCAAGGAGCAGGTCCTCTATCTGACCCTGCACGGGCTTAACGATAATTTCCGGGTCAACAAGTCCCGTAGGTCGTATTACCTGTTCAACTATCTGTTCGGAATTTTCACGTTCAAAGGGCCCCGGAGTAGCCGAAACAAAGATAGCCTGATTCACCTTGCCGTAAAATTCATCAAAGGTAAGGGGTCTGTTGTCAAAAGCAGAGGGCAGACGGAAGCCGTAGTCAACAAGTGTTTTCTTGCGCCCTCTGTCACCTGCGCTCATTGCTCTTATCTGCGGCAGAGAAACGTGGCTCTCGTCCACAAACAGCAGAAAATCCTCGGGAAAGTGGTCAAGGAGAGTGTAAGGCACGCTGCCCGGCGCACGTCCCGAAAGTATCCTCGAATAGTTTTCAATGCCCTTGCAGAAGCCTATTTCTTCAAGCATTTCAATGTCATACCGTGTGCGCTGCTCAATGCGCTGGGCTTCGATAAGCATCTCGTTGTCCTTAAAATATTTTACCCTCTCGTCAAGCTCCTGCTGTATCTCCTCAACTGCGCCCTGCATTTTTTCTCTCGAAATAACGTAGTGTGAAGCAGGATAAATCGCAGCGTGGGAAAGAGTTGCGATAACGTTGCCCGTAAGAGCGTTTATCTCGCTTATGCGTTCAACCTCGTCACCGAAAAATTCAACTCTTATTGCTTTGTCCGTTGAACCTGCCGGGAATATCTCCACAACGTCGCCCCTTACACGGAACTTGTTGCGGACAAAGTTAACATCGTTGCGCTCGTACTGTATTGACACCAGCTTTGCAAGGAGAACGTCTCTTGAAAGCTCCATGCCCTGCCTTATGGAAACAACCATTGTTCGGTAGTCGATAGGGGAACCAAGGGAGTAAATGCAGGACACCGAAGCCACGATTATAACGTCTCTGCGCTCCGCAAGGGCAAGAGTAGCCGAGTGGCGCAGCTTGTCTATCTCATCGTTTATGGACGAATCCTTTTCAATGTAGCTGTCCGTTGAGGGGACATACGCCTCAGGCTGATAGTAGTCGTAATAGGACACAAAGTATTCCACCGCATTTTCGGGGAAAAACTCTCTGAATTCCGAGCAAAGCTGCGCCGCAAGTGTCTTGTTGTGAGCAAAAACAAGAGCAGGTCTGTTCAGCTTTGCGATTATGTTTGCCATGGTAAAGGTCTTGCCGGAGCCTGTTACGCCCAGTAAGGTCTGCTCCTTGTAGCCCTTGTTTACACCCTCTACAAGCTTTTCGATAGCCTGGGGCTGGTCGCCTGCAGGGGTGTATCCCGAATGAAGTTTAAAGTCCATAAGCACCTCTTAATCAAATATACCGAGTGTTCCCTGCCTGCGCATGGAAAGCGCCTCGTTTGCGCCGACGATGATGTGGTCAAGCACCTTTACATCGACAGACCGCATAGCGTTGATAATGTTTCTCGTAGCAATAATGTCGCTGTCCGAAGGGAAGGGGGAGCCGTCGGGGTGGTTGTGCGCAATTGCGATAAAAGGAGCCTTTGCGGCGAACACGACCTCCATAAGCCTGCGCATATTAACGGGAGCGCCCGAGGGACTTCCCTTGCAGATAACGCTGTTGCTGATAAGCCGCAGGCTGTTGTCGAAGCAGGCTGCCCTGAACACCTCCTCCGTTACCGAAAAGTAGCAGGGTATAAACAGGCTTTTCAGCTTTTCCGTGTTGTCGTAGCACATCTCTTCCGCACGGGCAGAGCAGTAGATACGAGTAGCCTTCGGTATCATTTTCAGCAGCACCGCCGCATTCAGCGTTATGCCGCCCACCTTCACAAGCTCCTCTGCGGAAGCGTCAAGCACCCCGTTCAGACTTCCGAATTTATTAATAAGATTGTGCGCAATTTCATTTGTATCAATACGGGGATAAGCGTAAAAAAGAAACATTTCCAGTATTTGGTGGTCGTTAAAGCCGTCAAATCCCGTTTGCAGGAATCTTTCACGCATACGCCCTCTGTGACCCTCGTGCAGATTTGTCTGCTGCGCTGAATTATCCATATGCCCTCCGTCATAGTTTTTTACAAAACAAACGTTTCTTTTATTATACTACAAATATTTTTATTTGAAAAGGTCTTTTTAAAATTTTTTTCAAAAAAGTATAAAAAAGAGAGCCGGACGCATCCGACTCCCTTAGGCGTAGTCCGCAAACATCCGCCGCAATTCTGTATTATTTTATACCATAAGGTAATAGCAAATGCAAGTTCATTTTCATAGATAAATATCAAGTTAACTATGCTTCGCATTTTTATTGTACAAAAGGTTAATACAGTAAACAGATAATGCTGTGTATGTGATAACTAATATAATTAAAGATACCATCTCATATCTCATGTTCTGTGTAAAACAATATGGCAAAGCACATATATCAATAAAACTATGCATGATAATAGGAACCCATAAATTACCCGTTTTTTTATAAATTGTTCCAAAATATAATCCCATACCAATGGTAGAAATAACCTTAAATAATATAACCCCAATTCCCATACCCAACATACCCGGAATATGTCCTAATCCAAAAACTACCGATGAAACAATAATTGCTATTTCAGTCTTATTCTCCTTTTTGTCTGCAAATGCCTCAACAATATTCAAAAGCAATCCTCTGACATAAAATTCCTCAACGATCCCCACTCCAATATAATATAAAACGCCTTCTATCAATATTTTCCATATTGTTGGTTTATAATCAAATGGAAACAAACCAATAAAAAAAGCTGCAAAAGATAATACTCCTGCTATAATTCCGGGTATAGCATATCTTTTCAATCCTTCTCTTAATCCACTTGCTGAAAATCCAAAATTATATGTTATTTTAAATAGCTTTAATACAACTATTGCAAAAATCCCTATTATTATGAAATTAATCATCAATGGAATAATATACCGGTCAACATCGGCAATATTTACTTTTAGCAATACTCCCGGCAATCCTGATATGTCCATAAAAGCAATTACTAAACATAAAAATGTGAGGATCACTTTTGTTTTTTGGCTCATTATCATTTACCCTTTCACCCAAAAATTCCGATTTTTCATTCAGTTAATTTCCCCGATAAATGGGAAGTTGTTTAAGTGTGAGGTGTGGAGAGTGAAGAGTGAAGTTAAGCCAATCAACAACTTCACTCTTCACTCCTCACACTTCAAACTTCTCCAAAATCCGATTTGTCGCTTATTATATTAAAAACATAATTAATTCAATTCAAATCTCAACTTTCCAAGTTACACAAGTCACGCATTCCGAATTATCTATTCATTTTTATGTAGGAGACGGGTTTCTGTCCCGTCTGCGCCGAATTCGGTTAAATCGGGACGGGAGACCCGTCCCCTACATAAATCAATGCCTCACGCAAACAATTTTGCCTAAAAATAATTCCACTTTCAACTTTCAACTTTCCACATTGAAACAAACTCCACTCTTCACTCCTCACACTTCAAACTTCTTCAAATTCCACATTGAAAAAATAATTCCGAATTCCGCATTCCGAATTCCTAATTTAAAGGATTTATTCCGCAAGTATCTTTTCAATCGCAGC
The DNA here is from genome assembly GCA_051881775.1 of Oscillospiraceae bacterium. GTDB lineage: Bacteria > Bacillota > Clostridia > Oscillospirales > Ruminococcaceae > UMGS363. The sequence continues at coordinate 17,457 of JBJEQN010000091.1, forward strand.
AATCTCCTCGGTTGAGAAATCCACCTTTTCCACGCAGGCAGCATTTTCCGCTATCTGTTCGGCACGGCTTGCGCCGATAATGACTGTTGTTACCGCCTTGTTGTGAAGCACCCAAGACAGCGCCATCTGAGACAGCTTCTGTCCTCTTGCCTCGGCTATTTCGTTAAGGCTGCGCAGCTTGGAGAGCATTTTGTCGTCAAGCTCGTTTCCTATCCATGTGTCGCCCTTGCCAACTCTTGAATCCGCAGGAATGCCCTTCAGATACCTGTCCGTAAGGAAGCCCTGATACAAAGGCGAGAACACCGCAAGTCCTATTCCGTTTTCAGCCGCATAGCTGTCAAGTCCGTCACGTTCTATCCAGCGGTTGAGCATTGCATAGGACGGCTGATTTACGATAAAGGGCGTGTGCAGTTCTTTGAAAATAGCGGATATTTCGGCGGTTTTTTTCTTGTTGTAGTTGGAAATGCCGACGTAAAGCGCCTTGCCCTGACGAACGGCGTTGTCAAGAGCGAGAGCGGTCTCTTCAAGAGGCGTTTCGGGGTCGTAGATATGGTGGTAGAAAATATCCACATAATCCAGCTTCATTCTTTTAAGGCTCTGGTCAAGAGAAGCGGTGAGATATTTCCTTGAACCGTTCTTGTCACCGTAGGGACCGGGCCACATATCATAGCCTGCCTTGGTGCAGATGCACATTTCATCTCTGTAATGCCGCATACCGTCAAGTATCCTGCCGAAATTTTCCTCGGCGCTGCCATTGTAGGGGTTGCCGTAGTTGTTGGCAAGGTCAAAGACCGTTATGCCAAGGTCAAACGCCGTGTGTACCATTTCCTCCATGTCGGAGAAGCGTCCGCTGCTGCCAAAGTTCTTCCAGAAGCCGAGTGATACCGCCGAAAGCTTAAGTCCGCTTTTTCCGCAGCGGTTGTATATCATTTTATCGTATCTTTTATCGTTTGCAATAAACATTTTTGACCGTCCTTTCGGGATTTTTCTTGATTATAAGTGTAACATACCGAGAGAAATGTGTCAAGGTGGGGATTAGTGGATAGTGAGTAGTGAACAGTAAAAAATGAATAAAAATGCCGTACTCCTTTCGGAGTACGGCGGATTTGCGTCATAGAAATTTTTTCAACTTTTAACTATAATAACTGCGTGCTGACCCATTTGGGTAAATCTCTTTTCAAAATCACTCTGTTTATATTCTGTGATCCCTTTTAACGGGTCGTTAAGGTATACTGTTTTTTTGATTTTGTCATAACCTACAAGGAGCAAACAGTGTTCTCCGGCTGTCCAGGTATATTTGTTTCCTGTTTCGGGGATGACCCATTCTGCGCCTTTTTTCGGTTCTTTCATGTTTATGGTCGCCCACACTATTACGGGGTGTCCCTTGTCAACTGCTGCATAAAGATTTTCAGGGCTGCAGCCGGTCATATTTTTGACCTGCCACTCTGATTTTTTATCATATTTTGCAAGATATTTTTCGGCAGCCTTGGCAATAACATCGGAAAAGCAGCCGTAAGCAAATGTGCTGCGTGGGTCGCCTACAAAAACCTTGTACGGGTCGGAAGCGCGGTACTTGCCTTTTTCAAGGTAGTTATCCGCAAGAATTTCTTTGTCCGCATTAAAGCCTATGTAATTAAGCAGCATAGCCAGCGATGTTATTTCGCAGCCTGTGGGAAGCTCCGGGTTTTGAAGTATCATATCTGCATTGATATATTTTTTCTGCCCCGAAACCGCTGACGTAATATCGATGGTAAATTCAGGCGTGTGGTGCAGTTTTTCTGACGAGGCTTCTCTGATCCTTATATTGTATTTTCCGGCGGAAAGCAGGTTTATATCAACGGTATTGCTTTTTAGAGGTATCACCCTTTTTCCGCCGTTCATAACAAGCACATAACTTTTTTCGGGATCGTAATTATCAATAACTGCCTGTATTTTTCCGTCTTTATATATCTTTTCGCCTGCTCTTATAAAATGCGCCTTAACGGAATATTGTTTTTCGCTGCTGCCCACATACACCGTATGTATATCTGTAAGTGTGCTTCTATCGCCGTTTTTCATTACGCAGATGTTATAAAAGGAATTTTCGGCGTTGATAAGTGTTTTTGAAGTTCCTTCCATTGAATAAAATTTTTTGCCGGAATTAAAGCTGACGTAATAGGAATCATTTTCATTGTAATTTGAGATAATGACCTCTATTTTTCCGTTGCGTTCGCCGTTTGTACAATCCGTTATATTAAACGACAGCTCTATGGGCAGCTTGTCCGATTTGACTGTTTGCGCAGAAGCATTGACAACAGGGAAAACAAGAACGGCAAGTATGACCGCTATAACACTTAAAAATAACTTTTTCATTGTGACCGCTCCATTTTCGTTTAGATAAAGTAGGAGCTGACAATGCTGTTTAATATTTCTGTTTTTTCGTCTATTTCCTTGTTTATAGTTTTATAGACATAGTAAGGCTTAGACCATGTATATGTTTCTCCGTCATTTTCGGTAGTGCTGTAAGTATAATGTTTCATTTTTCCGTTTTTATAATAATTGTATGTCCTTTCTTCACTTACTTGGCCGTAGTCATGATTTTTATACTCGGTAAATTTTCTGATAAGGTTGCCTGAGCTGTCATAAGAATATGATGTAACATCCCCGTTTTGATTGACTGATTTAATTAATCTGTTATTTTTGTCATAAGAATTTGTAGTAACATTTCCGTATTGATCGGTCGACTTTATCAATCTGTTATTTTCGTCATAAGTGTATGTATATGATGTTTCGGATTTACTGCCTGACTTTGAAACGGTTACTTCTTTTTCGAAAATCAAGTTATTTTTTTTGTCATATTTGTATGTTTCTGATGATGAAGAAGTACCGGATTCATTGTCAAGCTTGTATTTTTGGACATAATTTTTTGAAATTAAATTGTTGGCGCTGTCATATTTATATGTTGTTGTTTCTTTGACAAAAGAGCCTTTCTCATAAAATGAACTGGTGTATTTTTTTATGTATGTTTCTGAAATCAGATTATTATTTTTGTCATAGCTGTAAGAAATTGTGGTGATATTTGCGTAATCTTCATCGTCAGATGTGCTTTCAATTGATACAATATCAAAATTATTGTTGTATGTTGTTGTTCTCTTTATTGTTGTATTGTCACCGATTTTTCCTGTCATCATTATTTTATTTTCCGAATACTCGATCTGCCAGTCGCCTCGGACATATGAAATATCTGCTTTAAATTCATAATCCTGCCTTTCGGGATATCCTAAATAACAAGATTTTACGCTTGCAATTCTTCCTTCGTTATCGTATTCAAAAAAGCAATCAACATCAGAACCTTTTTCCATATTTGGTTCATAATATTCCGTAAGAACAAGGTTCTTGCTTCCAATGGATTTTGTAGTGACCTTGAATTGCTTTGAATACTCACCGGATATGTACGAACTTCCATTCTTCTTGACCGCAGAAATCATGAAGCAATAGCTTTCCTCGCTGAGAAGCCCCGTAACGGTTGCCTTTGTTTCGGAGGTGGTCTTTATTTTCTTGAATTTTTTGCTGTAAGAATCATACATATAAACTCTGTAAGCGTCTGCGCCGTTTACCTTGTCCCAGGTCAGAGTTATTTTGTCTGTTCCTGCGGCAGCTTTAATGCCGGACGGCGCAGACAGCTTTGAAGCCGCCGATGCCGAAATTGAAATGCCGCTTTCTTCTGCTGTCGGTATTGCCGATATGCCTAAAAACATTGCCGCTGCAAGAATAAATGCTGCAAATTTTCTGATATTCACTGTATTGTACCTCCAATATTTGTGCCTAATCAGACACTTTACAAAGTAAAATTTTTTGCTTTCGTTTATTGCTGAAAAAACAAGTTATCTATAGATTCGATTTGAGTCATATATTTCCTGATAAACATATGTCAAAAAATAATTTAAAATAAACTTGTTCAGCTTTTCTGTTCCTGCGTCAATTTTTTTATTAAAGGTCTTATAAATTAAATTTGAATTCAGGCAATCGCCAATTAAATCCAATGTAATGCCTTTATTAAATTTAATACTGTCTGAGGACGTTACTTTAAATTTTCCTGTTTTATTGTTTTTTCTTTCACAGCTTTTAGAAACCAAATTGTTGTTTTTATCGTAAGTATATTTTGTTGTTGATATAGTGGAATAACCATTTTTTTGACTATTTATGATTATTGATTCAACATCAAAGTTCTTATTATAAGTCATTGTTATTACATATGATTCAATAGGAACAGCTACAGGTGCATCGGTGTTATTGTTATTGTCGTTCGTATCGTCTTCTTCAATGTACTGCTTGGTAAGTATTACTTTGTTTTCACTGTATTCGATCGTAAATTCCGACCATATACCGGCTATATCATGTTTGAATTCGTATTCCTCTCCGTGAGGCTTTTTACAATAGCAAAGTTTTACACCGCTAATTCTTCCGTTGCTGTCATAATCAAAAATGTAGTCGTAATCCGAACCTTTTTCTCTGTTGGGGATATAATATTCCGTTAAAATCAAATTTTCGTTTCCAACAGATTTAGTGGTTACCTTGAATTGTTTTGAATATTCTCCCGAAACATAGGAGTTTCCGCTTTTTTTTACCGCAGAGAGCATAAAATAATAGGTTTTGTTGTTTTTTAGCCCCGTAACGGTTGCCTTTGTCTCGGCGGTGGTCTTTATTTTCTTAAATTTTTTGCTGTAAGAATCGTACATATACACTCTGTAAGCGTCTGCGCCGTTTACCTTGTTCCAGGTCAGAGTTATCCTGTCCGTTCCTGCGGCAGCCTTGATGCCTGACGGTGCGGACAGCTTTGAAGCCGCCGATGCCGAAATTGAAATGCCGCTTTCTTCTGCTGTCGGTATTGCCGATATGCCTAAAAACATTGCTGCTGCAAGAACAAATGCTGCAAATTTTTGGATATTCACTGTATTGTACCTCCAATATCAGTGTCGAATTAGACACTTTTTTGTAATTATAATCGTATTAGGTACAAAAGTCAATATATTTCAGTCAAATGTGGTACAATAAACAAAAATGAGGTGCCGCATATGGTTAAATACAACAGAATAAAGGACTTGCGTGAAGACAGCGACAAGACCCAGCAGGAGGTAGCAGATTACCTCGGAACATCGTCTCAGCATTACGGAAAATATGAGCTCGGACGGGCAGAGATACCCTTTGAACGTGCCATTATGCTTGCAAAATATTACAATGTCAGCCTTGACTACATTGCAGGACTTACCAACAATAAAAAAGGTCTGCCGCCGGAGGGACTTACGGACAAACAGCAGGAGATAATCAAACTTTTGTCCGGTCTTTCTGCCGAAGAAAAAAAGGATCTTGCCGGAATACTCAGAGCCGTACTCGGTGAACTGGAAAGATGAACGGGCGGTTTTATACAAAAAACAAAGCTGTTATAACGGAAATCTCCGCTATAACAGCTTATTTTTGTACTATTTTATCCATCAGCCCTTGGCATCATACCAGGTAAACCCCTTTTCCACCTCTGCGGTAAGGGGTACAGCCAGCTTTGCGGCACTGTTCATTTCCTCGCCGAGAACTGCGGCGGCCTTATCTGCGTCCTTTTCCGACACTTCTATGATAAGCTCGTCGTGTACCTGCAGGATAAGCCTTGCGTCAAGCTGCTCCTTTTTCAGACGGGCGTAAACCTTGACCATGGCTATCTTTATTATGTCCGCAGCCGTGCCCTGTATGGGTGCGTTCATTGCCGCACGCTTACCGAAGGCCTGAACGTTCTTGTTGGAGTTCTTTAATTCGGGTATATAACGCCTTCTGCCGTACATGGTGACAGCATAACCCTTTTCCGAAGCGTCGGCAACGGCGTTGTCCATAAATTCCTTTATCTTGGGATAGTTTGCAAAATAGTTCTTTATATAACGGTCGGCCTCCGCAACGGAAACGTCAATGTCCTTGGACAGAGAAAAGGCTCCTATGCCGTACACAATGCCGAAGTTTACCGCTTTTGCCGCACGGCGCATTTCCGGCGTTACCATTTCCGGCGGCATACCGAATACCTGTGCAGCAGTTGCGGTGTGGATATCCCTGCCGTCAAGAAAGTTCTTCTGCATATTTTCATCACCGCTCATTGCGGCAAGGATACGCAGCTCTATCTGGCTGTAATCGGCGTCAAGGAGGGTGTACCCCTCGGCGGCGGTAAAGAATTTGCGCATATTCCGTCCAAGCTCCGTTCGGACTGGGATGTTCTGCATATTAGGCTCAGTGGAGGAAATTCTGCCCGTTTTGGTTTCCGTCTGCTTGAACACGGAATGAACACGGCCGTCTGCCCCCACTTCTTTCAGCAAGCCGTCCACATAGGTGGAGTTCAGCTTTGTAAGCTGGCGGTACTGCATTATAAGGTCGATGATCTCGTGCTTTCCTCTCAGCTCTTCAAGGACTTCGGCATTGGTGGAATAACCCGTCTTGGTCTTTTTTTTTGCAGGCAGTCCCATTTCCTCAAAAAGCACCGTTCCAAGCTGCTTGGGCGAGCCTATGTTGAACTCGTGACCTGCCATAAAATATATCTGCTGCTCAATTCCGCTTATATCGGCGGAAAGCCTCTCACCAAAGGTTTTTACGCCCTCGGTATCAACTCTTACGCCGTAATATTCCATTGAAGCAAGAACTTCCGTTAAGGGCTGTTCAACCTCGTTAAACAGCTTTTCCATACCGCTGTCCTTTACTTCTTTGTAAAGCGCTTCGCAAAGCTGGGGAAGGCTTGCAATATCCCCGTTTTCGCCCTGAGCGTCATAATAAGGGGAGCCGTACTCTGCGCACATTTTCTCCACCGTGTATTCCGCAGAGGAGGTGTTCAGCATATATCCCAGAATGTCTGCGTCTGCAGCAAGATTTTTCAGCTCGCAGCCGTTCTCAAAGCAGAAGCGGTAAGCCGGCTTTGCCTGAAATGCGTATTTGGGGCAGCCGCAGGACAGGAATTTAAGCCGGTTTTCCTTGTCCTCCACCGTCATTATCTGTCCGCTGTACGCAAGTTTCAGTTTCTCGTCAGCAAATATGAACGAAACAACGCTGTCCGTGTTCAGTATCTCGTTAAACAAGCCGTCCTCAAAGCCTTTTACGGTATAATCTATCCTTTCGGCAGGCTTGCTGTCGGTCTGTGCAGCTTCCGTGACAGCCGCAGGCTTAAGCTCCAGCTTTTCAAGCAGCTTGTACATTTCAAGCCTTGTGAGAATGGAAGAAACTGCGGCTTCGTCGGTCTTTCCAAGTTTGTAGCTTTGTATATCTCCGTCAATGGGAGCGTTGTAAACGATAGTAGCAAGCCATTTGCTGCGTTCTGCATCGGCTTTTCCGGATTCCAGCTTTGCAAGAACGGATTTTGTGGCATTTACCCTGCCTTCCGCAAGGTCTTCATACAGCTTTTCAACGCTGCCGTGTTCTTTTATAAGGGTAAGAGCGGTCTTTTCGCCTATGCCCTTTACGCCGCTTATGTTGTCCGAGCTGTCGCCCATAAGGGCTTTCAGGTCGATAAGCTGCAAAGGTTCAAGCCCGTAGTCCTCACGGAACTTATCGGGAGTGTAGACCTTAAGCTCCTTTGTACCGTGGAGAAGCACCGTTACTTTATCGTTGACAAGCTGCAGTGAATCCCTGTCTCCCGTAAGGATAACGCATTCATCTCCGCCGTCGCAGCACATTTTTGACAGAGTGCCGAGAATATCGTCCGCCTCGAAGCCCTCCGTTTCAAGAACGTGAACGCCTAAGCCCCTGAGCAGGTCTTTTATAACAGGCATCTGCTGCGCAAGCTCGTCGGGCATACCGTGGCGGTTGGCTTTGTAGCTTGGCTCCGCCTTGTGACGGAACGTAGGCGCACGCAGGTCAAAGGCGCAGGCTACAGCGTCCGGTTTCTGCTCGCCGGTTATTTTCAGATAAATATTCATAAAGCCCGTCAGAGCGTTGGTATATGCGCCGTTTTTATTGGAAAGCATTTTTATCCCGTAAAAAGCACGGTTCATAATGCTGTTTCCGTCAATTGCAAGAAGCTTCATAATGACACCCCTTTGGGAAGTTTGAAGTGTTAAGAGTGGAGAGTGAAGTAATTAATTCGGAATGCGGAATTAGGAATTCGGAATTATAGTGCTGAGCAAAAAATGTCGGATAAATATGTAGGGGACGGGTTTCCCGTCCCGTTTGCACCGAATTAGGTTAAATCGGGACGGGAGACCCGTCCCCTACAAAAATATTCATTTTGTGAAGCGCCCATAATTACGCATTGCGTATTCCAAATTAGAAAACAATTTCACTTTTCACTTTCAACTTTGAATTTACATATTTTCTACCGTATCAATGCCGAGAATATCAAGGTGCTTGACAATGACCTTTCTCGTCAGCTTTGCAAGAGCAAGCCAGCTTGCCTTTTTAGCCTCGTCCTGTTCGCCTATGATATTGTTCTCGTGATAGAACTTTGAGAAGGACACCGCAAGCTGATAAGCGTTTTCGCAGACATAGTTGGGCGCTTTTTCGTCCATTGCGTAGCTGAAAGCGTTGCCCGTCATAATTATTTTCAGCATAAGCTCACGCTCCGCCTCGGTGTAAATGCCGTTAAGCTCAGACTTGGCGTCTCCGGCTTTTTTCATAATGGAGTTTATTCTCGAAACGGTGTAAAGCAGATAAATGCCCGTTTTTCCCTCTGCGGACATAAACTTGTCAAGGTCGAAAATATAGTCCTTGGAGCGGTGGTTGATAAGGTCGCCGAACTTTACCGCAGCCATTCCCAGCTTGCGTGCGTAATCCTCACGGTCCTCCTCCGCAACAAAGGAAGAGCTTGCCAGACGTTCAAGAGAAGCGTCCGTTACCGTTTCAATAAGGTTGGAAAGACGCATTACTCCGCCGTCACGGGTCTTGTAGGGCTTGCCGTCCTTGCCGTTCATTGTGCCGAAGCCGAGAAATTCCAGCTCCGTTTCGGTGGGAACAAGCTCCGCACGCCTTGCACAGCGGAAAACCTGTGTGAAATGAAGCTCCTGCCGCTTGTCCACAACATACCATATCTTGTTGGGCTTAAAGTCCTTTTCACGCTGTATGATAGTGGCAAGGTCGGTGGTGGCGTAAATGCTTGAATTATCCGACTTGCGGACGATGACGGGAGGCATAGGTGCCTTGTCGCTTTCCTCCGCAACGTCCACTACAAGAGCGCCATTGCTTTCGTAGGACAGCTTCTTGTCTTCAAGTATCTTCATAAGCTCGGGGATATACTTGTCAGCGTCGCTTTCGCCGTACCAGTAGTCGAAATCAACGTCCAGCTTGGAGTAGTTTGATTTAAGGTCGGCAATAGAAACACGGAGAATTTCTTTCCACAGGGCAATGTAACCGGGTCTGCCGTTTTGAAGTTCAAAGGTAGCGGTGTGCGCCTTAGCCTTGAAATCCTCGTTTTCCTTGCTCTTTTTGCTTGCAAAGGGGTAGACCTCGCAGAGAAGCTCGGGTGAAAGCTCGGGAACGCTGTCCTTTTCGGGGTCAAAGCCGCCCTTAAAGCATTTCCAGTCGGGATAACGCTCGTTAAGCTCTGCGATAACAAGACCTATCTGCAATCCCCAGTCGCCGAGGTGAACGTCGCCATAAACGGTGTTGCCGCAGGCTCTTGCAAGGCGCTTTAAGGCTTCGCCGATAATTGCGGAGCGGAGATGTCCGATGTGGAGCGGCTTTGCAACGTTGGGTCCGCCGTAGTCTATAACAATAGTCTGGGGCTTTTCCGCCTGAGGTATTCCGCAGAACTCGTCATTTTCAATTTCTTTTACAATTTTGAGCATATACTCGTCATTAAGGGTAAGGTTCAGAAAGCCGGGCTTTACCACCTCTGCGGCGCTGAATATGCCCTCTTCACGAAGAACAGCCGCAACGTCCTCGGCTATCATAAAGGGAGCTTTCTTGTACAGCTTCGCTCCCGTGAAAGCGCCGTTGCACTGGAACTGGCAAAGGTCAAGACGGTCGGAGGCTGTAACGGCTCCAAGCTTTCCGTCATAACCGCACTTTTCAAAGGCGGCGGAAACAATATCGGTCAATATTTTGGTAACAGGCTGCATTTTTATATCATTCCTTTATTTTTTCATATATTTTAACTTTACCATATTTTTAGGAATAAGTCAAATTTAAAGTTGAAAGTGGAAAGTTGAAAGTGGAATTATAAGCGCTGCGCTAATTGAGTTATGTAGGGGACGGGTCTCCCGTCCCGTTTGAGCCGAATTGCCTTAAATCGGGACGGGAGACCCGTCCCCTACATAAAAATGAATAATGAATAGTGAATAATTAAGGTGTTCGCTGCGCTCACGGATTTTAAAATAACATCGCCGCAGGCGATACCATAATTTCACTTTCAACTTTCCACATTCCAAATTTAAAATAATTCCGAATTCCGCATTCCGAATTCCGAATTATATAATGAGCATTTCTGCCAGCTTGTCAAACTCGTCTTTAAGCAGGGTGTAAACCTCTCTGCCCTTGTCACGGCCAAGATTTTTCATACAATCCCTGTAAAACTGCTGTTTACCGCCGGAGGTCTTTACAAGCTCCACAATTGCGCCTATCTCGTCATATTCAGCCTGCACTCCGGCTTTTGACAGGATATTTTTTATGTATTTGGGAACGCTTACCTTTTTGCCGGAGGGCTTGTCCGCCTTTGGCTTAACAGGGGCTTCGGTCTTGACCTCAGGCTTGGCTTCGGGCTTGGTTTCAGCCTTTGCTTCGGTTTTTGCTTCCTGCTCGGGAACAACAGGTGAGGCCGGGGCGCTCTGCTTAACGGCAGGCTGTTCGGATATGGTCTTTTTCTCGTCCTGATCTATTTTTATTGTAAGTATCTGCTCCGCAGGCTTAACGGCGGACTTGACGGATTTTGCGCCGATGATTGATATTTCCTTGCGCAGACCCGACTTTTCCCAGAACTTTTTAACGTTGTCGTAGCCCCTGTCGCCGCTTATGATGTAGTAACAGTCGTCGCCGCCGCTGCCTATAAGGTAGCCGAGAAAGCTGGCGAGCTGGAAATCAAGGGCGTTTTTCCCTCCTGCGTCAACGTTGTAATAAGTGACCTCCGCAGGACACGCCAGCAGTTTTATGTGCGAGGAAAAGGACAGGGATGAAGCGTTTTCTGTGTAGAAAATATAGACCTTATCATCTGCGGAAAGGTTCTCAACGCCGGAAATACCCCCCGAGTGTACGTTTTCAAAATCTATAAGATATACAGCCATGATGACCTCCTTGAAAATATAATTAATATTTATAGTATACCATGTTATCGGGCGGCGGTAAAGTACATTTTGTGACTTTTCGGAAGAAATAGTAACGGAAAATTGTATTTGCAACTGAAAAACAGTTGCATCTTTAAAAATATGTGGTATAATATATATCAAGGAGAGTGGTATCGTTGGGCAAAAAAGAAAAACTGATACAGCGGCTTTTATCCGTACCAAAGGATCTTACCTTTGATGAAATGCAGTCGCTTTTGGAAATTCTGGGGTTTGAAATGAGCAATAAAGGTAAAACAAGCGGTTCAAGGGTAAAGTTTTCAAGAGGAAGTACAATTATTATCCTGCACAAACCGCATCCGCGGAAAGAATTGCTTGAATATCAGATAAAGCAGATAATTGAAAAACTTACGGAGGAGGAGCTTATATGAAAAATGCTATGGAATATAAAGGATATTTCGGAACGGTAGAGTACTCCGAATCGGATAATATCCTGTTCGGAAAGGTCATAGGCATAGGAAGCCTGATCTCTTATGAGGGCAGCAGTGTTGACGAGCTGCGCAGCGATTTTGAAGCCGCTGTTGACGATTATCTTGAACTTTGCGCCGAGAAAGGCATTGAACCGGATAAGACCTACAAGGGCAGCTTCAATGTGAGGATCTCTCCGGAATTGCACCGAAGTCTCGCCCTATATTCAGCTTCGCACAATCAATCGCTTAATGCGTCCGTTGAAGCTGCTATTGAGTATTATATTTCAGCAAAAGCGTAAAAAACAGTGTTTTAAAGTTTTCCATACCGTACAGTAATTGTGCGGTATGGATTTTTTTACATATATTAACCCCTGTCCCCGTACAATGTCCTTCCCGTTAATCAAAAGTTAAAGAAAATGCTAAATAAACTATCAGATTTTAAAAGTTTTGAATTCTCTTTTTTCATTATTTTGTTCAAAATCTTGGATTTTGGGGGATATTTAAGGTAAATTTTAATGTAAATTGCAAGTTTTTAAAAAAATCTTGCAATTTTCTGTTGACAAGAGCGGTCATATGTGATAGAATGACAATATGTTAACTTGGAGCGGTGTCACCGGCGGTTTTCAGGGAGCAATGCAAAGAGCGAACACAGTATGTTTGCTTTTTGTCTGCACCGCAGGGGACGCTTGCCGCAAATATATATGACCAAGGAAAGATGAAAGGGATTTGGCTATGGATAATTACAGAGTACAGGAACCGTTCGCTAAACAGGGTCTTTACGACCCGAGATTTGAACATGAGAACTGCGGCATCGGCGCCGTTGTCAATATGAACGGCGAAGCGGATTACAAGGTCGTTGACAGTGCGCTGAAGATCGTTGAAACACTGGAGCACAGAGCCGGTAAGGACGCTGAGGGAAAAACCGGCGACGGCGTTGGCATCCTTCTTCAGATATCTCACTCCTTCTTCTCAAAGGCTGCCGAAGAAGCAGGCATCAATATTGGCGGAGAAAGAGAATACGGCATCGCTATGTTCTTCTTCCCCCAGTCTGCGGATAAGCTGAAAATTTCCATGGCTACCTTTGAAAAGGTGCTTGCAGAAGAGGGACTGGAATTCCTCGGCTGGAGAAAGGTACCCGTTAACCCCGACGTTCTGGGAACAAAGGCTCTTGAAAGTATGCCTAACATCATGCAGGCGTTCATCAAAAAGCCTGACGACTGCAAAAAAGGCATCGACTTCGACCGCAAGCTCTACATTGCAAGAATGGTGTTTGAAAAGCAGGACAGAGATACATATGTATGCTCCTGCTCCAGCCGTACTATCGTATATAAAGGTATGTTCCTTGTTAAGCAGCTGAGAAAGTTCTACAAGGATCTTGACTGCGAGGATTACCTCTCCGCTATCGGTATCGTTCACTCCCGTTTCAGCACCAACACAAATCCCAGCTGGCAGCGTTCACACCCCAACAGGATCATCGTTCACAACGGCGAGATCAACACTATCACGGGCAACGTGGATAAGATGCTCAGCCGTGAATCCATACTTAAAAGTGACTATATCGGCGACAGGATGAAGGACATCGTTCCCGTTCTTGATGTAAGAGGCTCCGACTCCGCACGCCTTGACAACACTCTTGAATTTATGATGATGGCAGGCGTTGACCTTCCTCTTGCGGTGCTTACCCTTATACCCGAGCCTTGGCAGCATCAGGTGACAATGAGCCGTGAAAAACGTGCTTTCTACCAGTATTACGCAACAATGATGGAACCCTGGGACGGTCCTGCTTCCATTATCTTCTCCGACGGCGACATTCTGGGCGCTGTCCTTGACAGAAACGGTCTGCGTCCTTCACGTTACTATATCACAGACGACGGCAACGGCGGAAAATACCTTATCCTTTCCTCCGAAGTTGGCGCTTTGGATGTTCCTATCGGCACTATTGTCAAGAAGGAAAGGCTCCACCCCGGAAAGATGCTCCTTGTGGACACCGTTAAGGGCGAGCTTATCGAGGACGAGGATATAAAGAACTACTACAGCAAGCGCCAGCCCTACGGCGAATGGCTTGACCACAACCTGTACCCTCTCCACGACTTCAAGATACCCAACAAAAAGCCCTTCCGTTATTCGGGCGAGGAGCTTGAACGTCTGCAGCACGCTTTCGGCTACACCTATGAGTCCATAAGGAACACTATGATACCTATGGCGCTGAACGCTTCCGAGCCTACCGCTGCAATGGGCATTGATACGCCTATTCCGCCCCTTTCGCAGAAGAATCCTCCGTTGTTCGATTACTTCAAGCAGCTTTTTGCGCAGGTAACGAATCCGCCTATAGACGCTATCAGAGAATCTGTTATCACAGATACTACCGTTTATCTCGGCACTTCCGGCAATATCCTCAAGGACGACGAGAGCAACTGCCGTGTTCTTCAGATAAAGAACCCCGTACTCACAAACCTTGACCTGCTGAAAATACGCACAGCAAATATCGAGGGCTTAAAGACCGCCGATATTTCAATGCTGTACGACAAGAAGACTTCAACTCTCAGAGAAGCTATAAACAGCCTTTATACTCAGGCTGACAAGGCTCACGAAAACGGCGCAACTATCCTTATCCTTACCGACAGGGGAGTTGACAAGGATCACCTTGCGATACCTTCTCTCCTTGCAGTTGCAGCCCTTGAAACTTACCTTGTAAGAACGAGAAAGAACACCGCTATCTCTATCATTATCGAAACTGCAGAGCCTACCGAGGTACACCACTTTGCGACCCTCCTCGGCTTCGGCGCAAGCGCCGTTAACCCCTACCTTGCAATGGACACTCTGTACGACCTTACCGCAAACAGAGCTATCGACAAGGAGTATACCGAATCCCTCAACGCTTATGTAAAGGCTATCGTTGACGGTATCGTTAAGATCGCTTCAAAAATGGGTATCTCCACTATCCAGTCCTATCAGGGTTCAAAGATATTCGAGGCTCTCGGCATAAGCAAGAGCGTGTGCGACGAGTTCTTCCCCGACACCGTAAGCCGTGTGGGCGGCATCGACCTTGACGATATAAGCGAGAGAGTGATTTCCCTCCACGACGCTGCCTTTGACCCCCGTGACCTTACCGTTAACGAGGCTATTGAAAGCATAGGCAGCCACAAGTCCAGAAGCGGCAAGGAAGAGCATATGTACAATCCTATGACCATACATCTCCTCCAGCAGGCTACATGGAACAACGATTACGGTCTTTTCAAGAAGTATTCACAGTGCCTTAACGACGAGCAGAAGAACCTTACTCTGAGAAGCACACTTGACTTCAAGTTCGCAGAGGACGGCGGGATCCCCATTGACGAGGTTGAAAGCGTTGAGAGCATTATGCACCGCTTCAAGACAGGCGCTATGTCCTACGGCTCCATTTCTCAGGAAGCCCACGAGTGTATGGCTATCGCTATGAACCGCATCGGCGGCAAGTCCAACAGCGGTGAGGGCGGCGAGGACCTTGAAAGAATAGTTACCTCGGGAACGGACGAGGACAAATGCTCCGCTATCAAGCAGGTGGCTTCGGGACGTTTCGGCGTTACATCAAAATACCTTACCTCCGCAAAGGAGATACAGATAAAAATGGCTCAGGGCGCAAAGCCCGGCGAAGGCGGACATCTTCCTGCAAAGAAGGTCTACCCCTGGATCGCAAAGACAAGACATTCAACTCCGGGCGTGGCTCTTATCTCACCTCCGCCTCACCACGATATTTATTCCATTGAGGATCTTGCACAGCTTATCTACGACCTGAAAAACGCAAACAAGGACGCAAGAATTTCCGTTAAGCTGGTTTCCGAAGTGGGCGTTGGTACTATTGCTGCCGGCGTTGCAAAGGCAGGCGCAGGAGTTATCCTTATTTCCGGCTATGACGGCGGTACAGGCGCTGCTCCGGGAAGCTCTATCCACAACGCAGGTCTGCCCTGGGAGCTTGGACTTGCGGAAACTCACAAGACCCTTATTATGAACGATCTGCGTTCAAAGGTCGTTATCGAAACAGACGGCAAGATGATGACAGGTCGTGATGTTGTTATCGCAGCAATGCTTGGCGCAGAGGAATACGGCTTTGCAACTGCTCCGCTGGTAACAATGGGCTGCGTAATGATGAGAGTCTGCAACCTTGACACCTGTCCCGTAGGCGTTGCAACACAGAATCCCGAATTAAGAAAGCGCTTCAAGGGCAAGCCCGAATATATCGTTAATTTCATGCGCTTTATCGCTCAGGAAATGAGAGAATATATGGCTAAGCTTGGCATACGCACCGTTGACGAGCTTATCGGACGCTCCGACCTTCTTGTTAAAAAGTCATTCCCCGAGGGACACAAGGCAGGCAAGATAGATATGTCCGCAATTCTTGAAACTCCCTTCAAGGGCGGCGAAAACAACATTCATTTCTGCCCCTCCGATGTTTACGACTTCAAGCTTGGCGAAACCATCGACGAGACCGTTATTATCCCCGAGATGCAGGAGGCTCTTGAAAAGAAGCAGCCTAAGACTATTGAGCTTAAGGTAAGCAATCTTAACCGTACTTTGGGAACGATATTCGGTTCGGAGATAACAAAGAGATATTACAACACTCTTGAGGACGATACATACGTTATAAAGTGCCACGGTTCAGGCGGACAGAGCTTCGGCGCATTTATCCCCAAGGGACTTACGCTTGAGCTTGAAGGCGACAGCAACGACTACTTCGGCAAGGGACTTTCCGGCGGCAAGCTGATCGTTTATTCCCCTGCGGAAGCAAAGTACAAGGCTGACGAGAATATCATCATAGGCAACGTTGCACTTTTCGGCGCAACAAGCGGCAAGGCCTTCATCGCAGGCGTTGCAGGTGAGCGTTTCTGCGTAAGAAACTCCGGAGCAACGGTCGTTGTTGAGGGCGTTGGCGACCACGGCTGCGAGTATATGACAGGCGGCTGCGCAGTAATTCTCGGCAAGACCAGCAAGAACTTTGCAGCAGGTATGAGCGGCGGTATCGCTTACGTTCTGGACGAGGATTTCGACCTTTATACAAAGCTGAACAAGTCTCTTGTAGGCTTCAGCAAGGTAACGGAGCCTGAGGACGTTGCACAGCTTAAATCTCTCATTGAAGAACACGTTGCCGCTACAAATTCCGTAAGGGGCAAGGAGATCCTTGACAATTTCGAAGAGTATCTTCCCAAGTTCAAGAAGATCATACCTCACGATTACGCAAAAATGCTCCGCTCAATGAAGAAGTTTGAAGCCGAGGGCATGAGCGCAGAGGAAGCAAAGATCTCGGCGTTCTACGAGAACACAAAGTAATTTTTGGGGAGGTAGATGTAAAATGGGAAAATCAACAGGATTTCTTGAATATAACAGAATCGAAAACGAGGGTCAGAAGCCCTTGCAGCGTATAAAGACCTACCGTGAATTCCATACGCCTATGGACATGGAGGAAAGAAAGAAGCAGGCGTCAAGATGTATGGACTGCGGCGTTCCTTTCTGTCAGTACGGCAAGCCTCTCCATGACGGTATGGTGTCAGGCTGTCCGCTCAACAACCTTTGTCCCGAATGGAACGACCTTATTTACACGGGCGATATGGCAGGAGCCGCACAAAGACTTCTGCTGACAAACAGCTTCCCCGAATTTACTTCGAGAGTTTGTCCCGCACTTTGTGAAAAGGCCTGCACCTGCGGACTTAACGGCGACCCCGTTACAGTAAAGGAAAACGAGTATGCCGTTATCGAATATGCCTTTGAACACGGACTTATGAAGCCCAAGGCTCCCTCCGTGCGCACAAATAAGAGGATCGCCGTTGTAGGCTCCGGTCCTTCGGGTCTTGCAGCCGCCCAGCGCCTTAACAGAAGAGGTCACAGCGTTACCGTTTATGAGCGTGAGGACAGACCCGGCGGACTTCTTATGTACGGCATACCCAATATGAAGCTGGAAAAGACCGTTATCGAGCGCCGTATTCAGCTTATGAAGGACGAGGGCGTAAGGTTTGCCGTGAATGTTGATGTCGGCAAGGACATTACCGCAGAAGAGCTTAAAGCAAAATATGACGCAGTTATTCTCTGCTGCGGCTCGGGCAACCCAAGGGATATAAGAGTTCCCGGAAGAGACGCAAAGGGCATATATTTTGCCGTAGACTTCCTTAAAGCAACAACAAAGAGCCTTATCAATTCCAACCTTTCCGACGGCTACTTCATCAGCGCAAAATACAAGAACGTGGTAGTTATCGGCGGCGGCGATACGGGCAACGACTGCGTAGGTACGGCTATCCGCCACGGCTGCAAATCCGTTGTACAGCTTGAAATGATGCCTAAGCTCCCCGATACAAGGGCGGCAAACAACCCCTGGCCCGAATGGCCCAAGGTATGCAAGACGGATTACGGTCAGGAAGAGGCTATCGCAGTATTCGGTCACGACCCCAGAGTTTACCAGACCACCGTTAAGCAGTTCCTTAAGGACGATGAGGGTCATGTCCGTGCCATTGAAACTATCAGGCTTGCTCCCGTCAAGAATGAAGAAACGGGCAGAACTGTTATGGAACCCGTTTGCGGCAGCGAGCAGGTCATCCCTGCAGACCTTGTTCTCATTGCGGCAGGCTTCCTCGGTACGGAAAGCTACATTACCGATGATTTCGGTGTAAAGCTCAATGCAAGAACCAACGTTGAGACCGCTGCTCCCGATGTTTACAGCACAAACGTTGAAAAGGTGTTTACAGCAGGAGATATGCACAGAGGACAGTCCCTTGTTGTATGGGCTATCAGAGAGGGCAGAGAAGCGGCAAAGGCTGTTGACCAGTACCTTATGGGCTATACAACGCTGAGATAAGCAATTTTAAGTGAATATGAAAAACCGCCGCTTGGGATCTACCCTTGCGGCGGTCGTTATTTTTGTAAAAAAGGATAATATCAAAGCGAATTACCGCTTGTTCCGACGTACATATCCACAACGAGATCATCATCGCTGACGCTTTTTACAAGGCAGTATACGTCTGTTATTACCCGGAGATCTTTTTCTGCGGCATATTCGCACAGCATTCTGCCTGTTTCCTTAAGCCTGTCCGATTTTCCGCTGAATTTGCACATTACAGCGTTTTCCAGCCGGAATTTCGGCTTGAAAACATACCGTGAGCTGCTTTTGAATCGCTTATCCACGGGAATGAGCAGTTCTATTCCGAGAATGGTGCAGTCCTGCTCCTCAATTCTTTCGTTGACTGAAAAGATAATGTTTCCCGTCATTTTCAGATCCATGGCGTCAAGATTGATTTCGGCAAACTTGATAAGTCCGGGGAGCGCAGTTTCTTCCACTCTTGTCCTGTAGGATAATATATTGTCATACCATAACTGCTGCTTTTCAATAATGCACATTTTTAACCTCTTTTATTTACCGAGTATCCAATACCAAAGATAACCAAGCCAAGACATTCCTATCCCTCCCTAAAAATCAAATAGATCAATATACTATATTATTTACCGAGTATCCAATACCAAAGATAACCGAGCCAAGACATTTTTATCCCTCCTTAACCGTTGCTTTGCTTCACATTTTAGTTAAACCGGAAGTGCTGTTCAACGGATAGCGGACGAACGGCGGATTTTTGGGAATGAACGGCAAATAACGGAAAAAATGTCTGCTGTTCGGTGCGCTTTGCCTATTGTAAAAATTGTCGTTTTGTAGTACAATGAAAAAGGGTGGTTGAATGAGAGCTGCAATATGCGATGATGAAAAGACTATGCACGATACTCTGGAAAAGCTCCTTCGGGAATATAAACTTGCCAGACACATTGATTTGTATATAGATAAATTTGAAAGCGGAGCAGACCTGCTTCATTCCGCAAAGGAATATGACGTTGTTTTTATGGATTACCAGATGGAACGGCTTGACGGGATAGAAACCTCAAGGCTTATGCGTGAAAAGAACAAGGACTGCATAATAATTTTTGTCAGCGCTTATCCCGAAGCCGCCGTTGATACATATGAAGTGGGTACCTTCCGCTTCCTTGTTAAGCCCGTCAGCAGAGAAAAGCTGTTTAAGGCACTGGACGATTATATGAGATCCGTTGACCGTGATAATCTTCTTATAATCAAGACCCGTGACGGCGCATGGAAAATAAAAATGTCCGATATGATATATGCCGAAGCCAAGGGCAAGCATACTATCATACGGACAATAAAGGATTCATTTGAAGTCGCACTCAATCTTAAACAGATAGAGTCAATGCTTCCGAAGGAGAAGTTTATGCGCTGCCATAAATCCTATATAGTGGGTTTCTCCCATGTTATGAACCATAATAATGCGGAGATAATTTTTGATAACAACGAAAAGGCACAGATAGGCAGAAATTACACAGTAAGATTTAAAACAGCATTTCAGGACTATATTATGAGGTATAACGAAAGATGATACAGTATTTACTGAACACGGTTTCAAACGTCCTTCTGTTTCTTTCGGCGGCTTTGCTCATAGACGGCTTCGGGATAAGCAAACTTGCGGACGTTAAGCGCTGTATTCTTGCGGCGGCAGTAACGGCGGTAATGTCGGGAGGTACGTTTCTGCTGTATAAATTTGACCTGAACCCCCTTCCATTTTTTACTTATCCTCTCACATTTGCAGCTGCATTTCTTATTTCATTTAAAAAGCTGAACATTGCCCAGCTTTATGTACTGATAATGATGGAATTTTCAGCAACGCTTCTTTCCTCCTGCGCTGCGGCAATAGTGTTCCGTTCGGGACTTATGACATATGAAACAGCTGATATTATCGCACAGATATTTATGCGCACGGCATTCATTATCGCCTCAGCTGTTCTGCGCCGCAAGCAGCTTGCAGGATATGTATATTCTGTCTGCAAAAATATACCGAAGCATATATTTGTACTTGTGCTGCTGGCGCTTGTTTTTATGGATTCCCTGTCCTTATGCAATAATTACCCCGGAGATACTGCATTGAAGCAAAGTATCATTATCGTACTGATAGCGCTGCTGACCGTAACTCAGGTAGTAATGATATTTTCCCTTCTTATGAACGTTGCTGCGAAGAATTACTTTAACGATTTAAACCATCTGCTTGAAAAACAGGTAAGCGCACAGATAAACCACTATGAAAAAATGGAAAAGCTCAATAACGATATGCGCACGTTCAGGCACGACTATGTAAATCATCTCGGCAGCATACTTGCGCTGATAGAGGGCGGCTGTACCGAGGACGCAAAGGAATACATAGAAAAGCTGACCAGCTCCGCAAGAAGCAGCAGCGCCGAATTTCATACCGGAAACCGCCTTGCCGACGCTATTCTTGCGGATAAAAGCGATTCCTGCAGGGAGTTTGCGGATATTGAGTTTGACGGCTATATCTCCGATAAGATAAATAATGCCGATATGTGCATAATTCTTGCCAACGCCCTTGACAACGCCGTTGAAGCCTGCCGCAAATGTACGGGAAGATGCGTTATCGGCATAAACGCCTGTCTGAGGCAGGGCTACTGGACAATGACAATGAAAAATCCCACCTCTGTTTCCGCAGATTATGAGGGGATACCGCAAACCTCCAAGGAGGACAAACGCAACCACGGCTTAGGTCTCCATTCCATTGAGCGCACGGTGAAAAAATACGACGGCACAATGAAGGTGAAAAACGAAAATATGGTTTTTGAACTTTCTATGGCGCTGAAAATATAAAAACACAGCATTTTATATTAATTGTTTATGTATTGTTTTTTGTAGGGGACGGGTCTCCCGTCCCGTTTTTACCGAAATTTGAGTGAACGGGACTGTTGCACGTTAATAAATTTATAACAAAAACGGGCGGCTGATAGCCGCCCCTACAAGATAAATGCGCTAAAATACGCAGTTTTATGTAGGGGCGGATATTATCCGCCCGCAAATTGTAAATTTTTATTAATGTACAGCAGTACCTTTGAAATTGACATTTTTTTCATTATAGTATATAATATATGCATATATTTTACAGGGGGCGGTAAAATGAAAATAACCTGCAGCTATTGCGGAAGTAAATTTAACGATACTCTTGAAAAATGCCCGAACTGCGGAGCGCCCAATGAAGGCGTTGTGCGCACATCGGGAAAACAGCCCGTTACTATAGAACAGCTCAAAGAGTGGTACGCTTCAAAGGGTCTTCCGCCTTATGAGGTCACAAGATTTTTTATCGGCGAAAACTACACGAAGCCCAAAGCATTCGGCATTTACAAGGACGAAAATACGGGGAACTTTGTCGTGTATAAAAATAAAGCCTCGGGAGAACGTGCGGTGCGCTATGAGGGTACCGACGAAGCCTATGCCGTAAACGAGCTTTTTCAGCGGCTCAAACAGGAGATAATTCAGCAGAAGGCATACAACGTCAGTAAAAAAAACGGCAATAACGGCAATAACGCCGCAGAGCCGCCCGAGAGCAATTTTAAATATATTCTGAAATCTATTTTCAGACCAAGGATATGGAAGATATTTGTTCTGCTTGCGGTGATATTTATTACCTATTTCGGCTTTATCGAGCCTGCAACAATACCGCAGGCAGGCTACTATTCACTTGACAGCGCAGTATACTATCATATAACGCCGGACAGCCACGACTATTGGTACAGGTACGACAGCGCAAGCGGTCAATGGTCGGAAGTAAGTATGTATGACCTTTATCCCGATGTATACGCAAAGCGCAAAACGGCAAATGAGTACCTTGAAGCAACGGATTGGAGCGCCGCTCTGCCCTGTTCCGATTTCAAGCAAAGCGTTTTTTACAGCGATTATATCAATGATTTTAAGGTAAACACCGGCTACTATTCCTACAACGACAATACATACTATCATCTGTACGATGATTACAACAGCGGCTGGTTCTTCTATGACTGCGATTACGGCAGGTGGAGCTCCGTTGACTACAGCTCCGTGCCCGATGAGCTGACCCACAATTCGGTTGCACTGGATTTTTATTTTACTCCCGTGTGGAATTCGGCGACCCAGTTTTCTGATTTTGAAGACACTTCCTACTATTCCGATTATATGGAGGAGCAGGAACGGCAGGATTCCTGGGACGATGACGACGATTACGACTACGATTGGGACAGCAACGATTCATGGGACTATGGCGGTATGGATTGGGATTCCGATTGGTGATAAAAATATAAAAAACAAAGCCCCCCGGAGTGATTTTTTTCACGCCGGGGGGCTTTTTATGCGGTTTTAAGCCGCCGTTTTCTGCATTGAATCAGAGAAATCAGACTTACTGGAGGAGGGAGAGAACGCCC
>JBJEQN010000092.1:0-1643 GCA_051881775.1 Oscillospiraceae bacterium
GAACGTTCCGACTGCATTGTTATTGCTGTATGAGTAGTGACAGGGCAGGATGTATGCGCCGTTGTTCCGAAAAATACGAAATCAAGGTAATTGTTTGCCGACACGGTGAAATATCCGCACCATGCCGCCGAAACGGTCTCAAGCAAGGCTCTTGCCGTTTTGCCTTTTATATCCGTCTTTTTCAGCTTTAATCCTCCGAAATATCCGGAGCTTTTTATGTAAGAGGTACAGCCGTCAAATCCTACCGCTCCGGCAATATATTCAACAAGGCTAACACACGCAATTTCTCCGCTGTCTTCATCATCCGCAATTACGCCTGTGTACGGTATTTCAAACATATCCGAAGATATACCAAGCAGCAGCATACGGTCATAGCATTTGAACGTGACTTTATTTCCCGAGCGTGAACGTTGGGAAACAAAAAAGTAATACGTCACTCCGGAGCCTTCTATTCCGAAAGCGACCGAAGCACCCGATCTCGGCGGATTTACGGCATATTCCTCATAAGTTACCGTAAAATCAAATTCCGTCGAGCTTACCCCCGAAATACCCATGCCGTCAGCATTCTGTTTAAGCTGCAGATCGCCAAATGTGTAATACATAATGCCGTCAATGCTCAGATAGTAGCTAAAGACCGTCTCCGATACCCATTTTGTCAAGCTCGCAGGCTGTCAGCTTTATACCGGAGCTGTAGCGCACACCAAGGAAATTAGCCTGTTCCAGCTTTGCAGGAATATCATCGGTATAACAGTTACCCGTAAAGTCGGGACAGCTCAAAGCAATAGTTTCACTTTTCAGTGCCTCGGTCAGAGCCGCCATATCCTCTGCGGAAAGTCGTCCCGTTGATATGTCAAGGCTGAATCTGCGCCCCTTTAAAATGCGCACAGTGTCGCCCTTGTAATCGGTGAACTGATTTTCCGTGTCATATTCGTTTGTCCATCTTGCCTCATATCCGCCTATAAGACGGAGGGTGTAATCTCCGATAGTGACCGTATATCCGCCGTTGAGCACTTCTCCGCTTTTAAGTGCATATTCAGCCATAGTGTGCCTCCTTATAAGTTAAACGTGTTGCCGCCGGAGCGTTTCCCCGATTCGATAAGCTCTCCAAGCGTGGTTTTTATGTATTCCTTGTCGTTAAGGTTGATCGTGATCGGCGTGTTCATCCATGCAGCATTTTCCGAAGAACTGCCCGATTTGCCCGTTCCGCTGCCTATGCCAAGCATAGCGGAAATAACGCTTGCGTCATTGATACCGCCCATATTATCAATAATGCCCTGAATGTAGCTTTGCGCCGTTGCAGCGCCTTCTTCATAAGCTGTGGCAGGCATAGACCCGAAAATATTGCTTACAGTGTTTGCTGTTTCCTTGTTAAGGTCGTCAAGCTGCCCGGAGATCTGATCCTGCGCAGTCTGTTCCGCTTTTGCCTGAAATCTCTCCCAATCGCTGTAATAAAGCTGCAGCTTTTCGGGCGATAAACCAAGCAAGGTATCAATAAAAGCCTGCCTTGAACCGTCCTCGTAGTTCATTCCCATTATCTTTTCCATAAGGCTGTCGGAAATGTCCGTTTTTTTCAGCTTTTCAAGGCTGCTGTTATACTTGTCGATCTTCTTGATTTCGGCGTTCAGATCCGTAAGCACATTAAC
>JBJEQN010000093.1:0-39711 GCA_051881775.1 Oscillospiraceae bacterium
TTTTTTATGTTTAATGCAATTTTTTCGCCTTTCCACACCGCAGCTTGTCGATTTTGCACAAACGCCATATGCAAAAAAGCGTACCCTCCGAAAAGGATACGCTTTAAAACGGCAAAAATCAATACGAATAGCCGCCCAGTTCACCTGCGTCCACTCTGCCCGAAGCAATAGCTTCCGCCTTGATCTCCTCATAAGCGAAGGCTTTTGCAGCATAGTAGTAAGGTCCTACATAAACAACTTCAAGAATACCAAAGGTAAGTGCCGAAAGCATATGCCAGCCGAAAAAGCTCAGGTCAAGCACAAACAGATCCATCTTGTGACCTTCCGTCATTGCCTTGCTTATGTCAATAGCACGGCTCGGACTTATATTGGGATTCTCCATCTTAATGTACTCCGCCATGGAATAGGAATATGCCTTTATAATACCCGGCACCACAAAAAGCAGCGTCCACAAGAATACAAATAATCCCTTTAGGAACACAAGCAGCACATTATCCGTGTATTTTTCCTTGAATGCGCAGAACATTTCCCCTACATCCAGCTTTTCCCTGTGTATTGCCCTCTGGAACCATACGGTAACACCCATAAAAATTATCGATGTAACAAAAAGAGATGCGACCGAGCCGATAATTCCTATCATAGCGGCAGCAAGCCCGAATTTATCGCCGTCCCCCACCTTTTCAACTACGCTCACACCGCCGGAAACGAGCGTATATATAAGAATGACCAGCACATTGTTCCACTTGTTTAGCTCATAATGCGTTTTTGCGTTTTCTTTTATCCTTATCCTGTCAAACCCCATTTTAATACCTCCAAATCAGCCCATGACCTTGACCATAACTGCCTTCTGTGCGTGCAGACGGTTCTCAGCCTCTTCAAAAATTTCATTTGCGTGTGCTTCAAATACCTTTTCGGTAATTTCTTCCTCACGGTGCGCAGGCAGACAATGCTGTACCATAGCGTCATGGTTAGCCGCAGCCATAACCTCATCGTTGACCTGATAACCCTTGAATGCTATCTTGCGCTTCTCAGCTTCGCCTTCCTGCCCCATCGATGCCCATACGTCTGTAAAGACAACATCTGCACCCTCCGCAGCCTTAACGGGCGAATCGGTAAGCTCAAAGCCTTCGTAAGCCTTGGCAAAATCAAGTACCTGCTTGTCGGGATGATAACCCTCGGGGCAAGCAACGGAAACCTTCATTCCCACCTTAAGACCGCCTACGATAAGAGAGTTCGCCATGTTGTTTCCGTCACCTATAAAGCACATTTTCAGACCGTCAAACTGACCCTTGAATTCACGGATAGTCATAAGGTCTGCAAGCACCTGACAGGGGTGACAGAAGTCCGTAAGACCGTTTATAACGGGGATAGAGCCGTATTCCGCAAGATCCTCCACTTCCTTCTGCTCGAAGGTACGGATCATTATTCCGTCAAGATAGCGTGAAAGCACCCTTGCCGTGTCCTGAACAGGCTCGCCCCTGCCTATCTGCAGGTCGTGGGAAGAAAGGAACAGCGGATAACCGCCAAGCTGATACATACCCGTTTCAAAGGATACCCTTGTACGAGTGGAAGACTTCTGGAATATCATTCCCAAGGACTTGCCCTTAAGGTGCGGATGGGGGATATTGTGCTTAAGCTCGTATTTGAGCTGATCCGCAAGATTAAGTATGTCGATAATTTCCTCCGTGGAAAGATCCAGCATTTTAAGTAAGTGTTTCATTTCAATGACCTCCGTTTATTTTTTTGCATATGCCTTGTCTATAAAATCTTCAATGACCTTGTTAAGTCTTGAAGCGCATTTAAGGGGCAGATTTTGTGAAGCTGTGTCCCACATATCGTATGAACAGTTGGGATTCTGGGTAGCAAGCGTCCTTACGGTCTTTCTTATCTCCATGCTTTCTCTCAGACCGCAGAGCGCCAGCACAGGCTTGTCGACCTCGGCATATTCGGGATAGTCCTCCAGCTTTATTCCGTTGTCAACAGCCGCAACAAGAGAATTCATATCAACATTTTTGCAGAATTCCCCGTAATCACGCCTTTCATCCTTGTCAAGACCCATAGTAAGTCCGTTTATTCCTGCAAGGAGCTTGTTTTTCATTATCTTTTCCTTGTCATTAAGCTGCTTCAGCGCCTTTTCCACATCCGCAACACCCTTGATAAGCCAGGGATTTATCATAATGTAGCCGTTGAAAAGCTCGCCGTGCCTGCACATAAGAGGCAGCATAAGCGCAGCCCCAAGGGAATATCCTGCAAGAGTGACAGGCTTTCCGATGCTTGACGCAAATTCCGCTACCTGCTCTATTGCAAGCTCCGTTGAAAACATCCTTTCGGAGTTTCTTCCGAAGCCGGGCAGATGAGGAACAACTGCGCAGTAATTTCTTGAAAGGTAATCGCATTGTTTTGAAAAGCAGTAAACAGAATCCTCTCCGTGAAGAAAAATTATCATCGGATTAAAATCGCTTCCGTATTTTTCATAGTACATCATATGAGCACACTCCCGAGAATTTCAATACCCTTGTCTATCTCACCGTAAGTAATGTTAAGAGGCGGAAGAAGTCTGAGCTTCGTTTTTGCGGTAAGCGCCAGCAGTCCCTTATCAAGACAAGCCTTGCAAACCTCCGCCGCATTTTTTTCCTTGAACCTTATCCCCATCATAAGTCCCAGACCGTCAACGCCCTCGACTTCGGGAATTTCCATAAGTTTTTTCCTGAAATATTCGCTCTTTTCCCTTACTTCCTTAAGGAATTCGGGACTTCCAACCTTATTTGCAACCGCAAGACCGCCTGCACAGGCAAGAGGATTTCCGCCGAAGGTGGAGCCGTGAGTACCCTTTACAAGTACGTCCGCACACTTTTTATCCGCAAGACAAACTCCCACAGGCACACCCCCTGCAACACCCTTTGCAAGTGTGGTTATATCGGGCTTTACCCCGAACTGCTCCGAAGCAAGGAAGGTTCCCGTTCTTCCTGCACCCGTCTGCACCTCGTCCGCAATGGTAAGAATATCCTTCTCTGCGCAAAGTCTGAATATCTCGTCAACAAAAGCCTTGTCAAGAACGTTGACTCCGCCCTCACCCTGTATAAATTCAAACATTACCGCACATACGCTGTCATCTATCTTCGCCCTGAGGTCGTCAACGTTGTTTGCTTCAACGTTGATGAAGCCCTCCGTAAAGGGGAAGAAATAATTGTGGAAAACATCCTGACCCGTTGCGGAAAGAGTAGTCACCGTTCTTCCGTGGAAGCTGTTCACAAGAGTTATGATGTTGTACCTCTTGGCTTCCGCACCGTATTTGTCAAAGGAGTATTTTCTTGCTATCTTTATAGCACATTCGTTGGCTTCTGCGCCTGAATTTCCGAAAAACATCTTGTCATAGCCGGTGATCTCACTGAGCTTTTCCGCAAAATCCGCCTGTACCTTTGTGTAATAGTAGTTTGAGGTGTGCTGTATAGCCCTCGCCTGCGCACAAACGGCGTCCGCCCATTCCTTGTCGCAGTAGCCGAGAGAGTTTACGCCTATTCCGCTGCCGAAATCTATGTATTCCTTGCCATTTTCGTCAACAGCGGTACGTCCCTCGCCCTTTTCAAAAACAACGCCGTAACGTCCGTATGTACCCATAACGTGACTGTTGAATTTTTCAATAGTATCCATTTTTCTTACCGTCCTTTTTTAAAAACCCATTTCTTTTAGCTCGGAAACTATACCCACATAAGCCTCTCTCGGGTCGAAACCCTTGAAATCCTCACGCTTCAGGTCAATTGTGTCTCCGTGAGATATACCCCTGCGCTTCACCGGTTCAAAAACCTTGCGGAACCTGCCCCACTGAGAAGATTCCACCGTTACAAGCCCGTCGTTCTTCCCGTATTTTCTAAGAATACAGTATGTGAACGCCAGTATCCCGAAGCTGAACATTCCGCTC
This sequence comes from Oscillospiraceae bacterium, assembly GCA_051881775.1. Classification (GTDB taxonomy): domain Bacteria; phylum Bacillota; class Clostridia; order Oscillospirales; family Ruminococcaceae; genus UMGS363. The sequence continues at coordinate 3,920 of JBJEQN010000093.1, forward strand.
ATAACGGAAGTGTAGCTCTGATAGTATACCTTATCCGAATCGGGATTTTCCCTGTTGAATCTCTCTGCATATTCCGAGGTGAACTGATGACAAGCGGCGTAAAAATCCGGCTCCTTGTCGCCAAGCTTGCGGAACCCCTTATCCATACGGTCTGCGACCTTGCGGTAAAGGCTGTCGGGCAGCTTCTGCGCCTCGTCCGCCACCTGGGAGCCTCTGTGAGGAGTAGCAACCGTGGTAAGGCTTGCAACATGATCTTCCATTCCCAGCGAAGAAATAACGTATCTTGCGTCAAGTCCTCCCTTTGAATGAGCGATTATGTTCACCTTTTCGCAGCCTGTTTCATTTTCTATTTCAAGTATTCTTTTCTTTATCTGCTCTCCTGCGGTCTCTACGGTGATACAGCCTTCCTGCATACCGTAATAGACCTCCGCTCCGTTCCGTATAAGCTCCTTGGGGATACGTCCCCAGTAGTTGAAATACCGTCTGTCACGGAATCCTATGCCGTGAACAAGCAGTATAGGATATTTTGTAGCGCATATCTGCGATTCGGCACGCTGCTCGTCACAGCCTGCCTTTGTGTCCTCATAAGCGTATTCCTCATCGGCAATTCTGTACATATATGCAAGCACAAAAATGTTCACAACGGGAAAGGGCAGAAGCATAAAAACGATTATTCTTTTTATAATATTGAGCCTGTAACAGCAGGTAAGCACTCTTGTTATACCGTTAAGGGCAAACGCCGCAAAGACCAGCACAGTACATATGCTGTCAGCTATCAGCACCCCTTTTGAAAGGAATAAGCCGAAAAACCCGTTAGGTATCATCACAGCATAAAACACTATCTGGAACACCGCCGAGAATGCCGAACAGCCTATAAGCACCTTTCCGCCGTAAAGCGCCTTGACCCTTGCCTTGACCCTGAGCTTTCCCTTGTACGGCTTAACGGAAAGGTGAATGAACCTTCCGAGCATATATATTCCTGCCGCAGCGGCGGAAACAACAGCCCAGAATCCGAATTCAAGCCTCATTATACGGGTCATAAGCACCGAACATATCAGCACAAAATGGGGCAGCAGCGCAGTTTCAAGCGCCGCCCCAAGCCTTTTTCCGACAGGCAGCTTCTCCGTACAGACAAGCACAGTCAAAACTGCTATAACAGCGGCAAGGCACAAAAATCTGATAAACACCATAGCTGTCACCTTTATACTTTATGTAATATAACGCTAAATTTATACTTAATTTCGGGGTAAATCAATATACAAATCGTATAATCAAGTTAAAATTATACAAACTGTGTACCAATTCCCTGACTTGAAAGCAGCTCGATAAGTATAGAGTGCGGAACTCTGCCGTCAATGATGCAGGTCTTTCTTACTCCTCGTCTTACCGCCTCAACGCAGCAGTCTATCTTAGGTATCATACCGCCGGAAATAATGCCCTGACGCTTCATAAAGGGTACATCGCTGACATGAACGGTAGGGATAAGAGTGTCTGCGTCGTCCTTGTTCTTCAGCAGACCCACAATGTCCGTCATAAGAATAAGATTCTCCGCCTTAAGGTCAGCAGCGATCCTCGAAGCCGCAGTATCGGCGTTAATGTTGTAGGTCTGACCCTTTTCATCGCAGGCAACGGTGGAAATAACGGGAATGTAACCCTTGTCAAGTGCGTCGGTGATAGGTGTCGTGTTAACGTTAACTATCTCTCCAACAAAACCAAGGTCGACCTCGCTTTCTATCTTGTGCGCCGTTATCATATTACCGTCAATGCCGCACATACCGAGAGCCTTTCCGCCATTTCGGGTAAGATGCGAAACAAGCTCCTTGTTCACCTTTCCTGCAAGAACCATTTTAACTATGTCCACCGTAGCCTCGTCCGTGTAGCGCAGACCGTTGATGAACTTGCTTTCAATGCCTACTCTTTTCAGCATATCGTTTATTTCGGGACCTCCGCCGTGAACGAGAACTACCCTTACGCCGATAAGCGAAAGCAGAACAATATCGCTCATAACAGCGTCCTTAAGCTCTTCGTTTGTCATAGCGTTTCCGCCGTATTTTACTACAACTATCTTGCCGTTGTACTTCTGAATATACGGCAGAGCGTCAATAAGCACTCTTGACCGTATTTCGTTTGCAATATCAAATTGCTTATCCATTTCCTTTGACCATTCCTTTCGGACGGCATAAGCCGCCCCGATAACAAATTATTTATGAATCAGCTTCTTAGCAGCCTCCGCCGCTTGTGCCGCTGAATTAAGATCAATTTTTCTTAAAGGTGAATTTACAAATGCAGGTCTGACATCATAATCGTCATAATCGGCACACAGGAACTCCAGCTCCGCATCTCCGCCGTTTTTATTCCTGACTATCACATCCCGAAGATGATAGGGAGTAATAAACTGTGCGCACCCGTCCAAAAAGCATATCACCCTGAGATTTGTGACCGCCAGAACGCATTTCCGTGACCCTTTTCCGCTTAAAGCATAAGCCAATCTGTCAAGGATACCATTACTGCACTCTGCCTCACACTTGAAAATTATCGTTTCATTTCCTTTAAGACAATCATCAACAGAGTCTGCCTTTGTCATATTTGTTTCAATTTTATATATATCCGACATATCCACAGCGTTCAGCCCCTTTATGCGGTCTATATCCTCTGCTCGCCTTTATATGCAGTATATCTTTCCTTTTCCGATAATATCTGTCTGCACAGATTTTCGGCTTCAATAACGATGCCTAAATATATATCACCGAATAAACTGTCACCGCCCGGTCCCGTTCTTCTGTAATCGGCAAAAATGCGCACCACCGATACATTTGGCTTTACTCCGGGATAGACCTTTACGTCGGAAATGCAGTCCAGATACTCCGCACGCACATTCTTTCCGCTTAATATGATAACACGCATATTTGTCAAAGCATAATATTCTTTGCTTCCGCCGCGGAATATCTTTACAAAAAGGAATATTCCTATTGCAAGAAAGGGCAGACAGCACAGCGCAAACGCTCCGCCACCGCTTAAATATGCCACTGCACCCCAAAGCAGCGAAAATCCTGTCCATATTATGGCAAAGAACAAGGGCGGTGCATCCGAGGGAGCACCCTTCCCCTCATCGCTCCAAACTATGTATTCACCGCTGAAAAGCTGTGCGCTCACCTTTTCTTCAATGAGCTGTGATGTATCAATATCCCCCATGCCGTCACCTCATATTTATTATGAACGGTAATCTCCGTTTATCTTAACATAATCGTAAGTCAGGTCGCAGCCCCACGCCGTTGCGGAAATATCTCCTGCATTAAGGTCAACGCTTATGGTTATCTCGTCCTCGGTAAGCACCGTTTTTGCAGTTTCCTCGGAGAAATCAACACCTGCGCCGTTTTCGCATACATGGATAGAACCTGCCCTTGAAGAAAGGTCAACAGCAACCTTGTTTATATCAAAATCAGCCTCGGCATAACCAACGGCGCAAAGAATACGTCCCCAGTTAGCGTCCGAACCGAACATTGCGCACTTGAACAAAGGCGAACGTATAACGCTCTTTGCTACGGTTATAGCCGTGTCAAGGTCGGGAGCGCCGGAGCAAACGCAGGTAAGCAGCTTTGTTGCACCCTCGCCGTCCTTTGCAAGCATTTTCGTAAGATTTGCCATTACCTGATAAAGTGCAGCCTTGAACTCGTCAAAATCCGCACCCTCGGCGGTAATTTCGGGATTTCCCACAAGACCGTTCGCCATAAGTACGCAGGTATCGTTGGTAGACTGGTCACCGTCTATGCTCAGACAGTTATATGTAACCTTAACTATCTCCGATAAAGCCTTTTTCACCATTTCGGAGGAAATTGCAGCGTCCGTGGTGATAAAATTAAGCGTTGTAGCCATGTTGGGGTGGATCATACCGCTGCCCTTTGCCATACCGCCTATCTTACACAGCTTTCCGCCGAGAGTTACTTCAACCGCATACTCCTTTTTGACTGTATCGGTAGTCATAATAGCCGTCGCAGCCTCAACATTTCCCTCATAGGACAGCTTCTTCACCAGCTCGGGAACAGCCGCCTTTATAGGTTCAATAGGAAGTACCTGTCCGATAACGCCCGTAGAAGCAACAATAACTTCCTCCTGCTTTATACCCAGCGCCTCCGCAGTAAGACGGCACATCTCGTTAGCCTTTTCCTCACCGTCCGCATTGCAGGTGTTGGCGTTCTTGGAGTTGACAATAACAGCCTTAGCCTTTCCGCCGCTCTTTTCAAGATTTTTCTTTGTAACGACAACAGGCGCACCCTTCACCTTGTTCTGAGTGTAAACCCCTGCAGCATTGCAGACAACATCTGAAACTATCATTGCAATATCGTTTTTCTTTGTGGGATTTTCTTTGATCCCGCAGTAAACACCGCTTGCCCTGAATCCCTGTGCGGCACAAACACCGCCCTCTATTACCTTAAATTCTTTCATAAACAAAAACCTTCTTTATCTATTCTGTGTCTAATTCTGCGCGAAGCCGTTTTGTCAGCTTGCCTTTAACATAATTATAAGAAACACTTATCATTTTTGGAAATTCATCATCGGGAACACCGCCGCAAAGCCGCACCGTGTTAAAATAAGGCTGCTGAACGGGCGGACAATGATACCCACGCTTTATGTCGTCGGGATATAAGCTGCGGTAAAACTCCCCCGTCATAGGCTCTGCGTTAAAGGTAAGCATAGGCTCGCCTTTAAGACAAAACAGCTGTGCAAATATCCTGCCCTTGACCTTTACACATATAACATCTTCCCCGAACGGATAGTCCTCATATGCCCCCTTGTACGAAAGGCAGATCTTCAAAAGTTCTTCATGCGTCATAATTTTAAGCAAATGCAAGTTTTCCCTTAGGCTTGGGAATTTCCCTGCCTGCAAGCGTTGCCGTTTCTATCCATTCATCGATCACCGTATGCACGTTTTCCAGCGCAGTAAGCATTGATTCTCCGTCAGCCATACAGCCTGCAAGCTCCGGAACTTCAGCAATATAACTGCCGTCCTCCTCGCTCCAATATAATATAACTTCATACTTGTACACTTGACCGACCTCGTTCAGCAGTAAAAAACTCCACTCTTCACTCTCAACTCTTCAAACTTAAACCAAGCCCGTGCGTTCATCAATTCCCATCATAATGTTCATGCACTGAACAGCAGCTCCGGAAGCACCCTTGCCAAGATTGTCAAAGCGTGAGCAAAGCATAATGTGGTCATCATTGCCGAAAACAAATATCTGCATAAAGTTGGTGTCCTTCATAACGTTTGCCGCAAGGAAACCGTCAGGCAGAACACCCTCGCCCATAAAAGGCATTACCTTGACAAAATATTCGTCCTTGTAATGCTCCGAAAGCATCTCCCAAACAGCTTGCGCATTGGTCTTTCTCGGCATTGCTCTCAGGTGAAAGGGAACGGCGACAACCATACCGTTGTAATAATCGTCCACAATAGGGCTGAATATGGGCGGATAGGAAAGTCCCGAAACCGCCATCATTTCCTTGATGTGCTTGTGCTGCTTTCCGAGAGAATAAAATCTGGGTGAATCAAATTCATCCGGCTTGTCGGGTCCCTCGTAAACGGCAATAGCCTTCTTTCCGGCTCCGCTGTAGCCCGAAACGGCATGACAGGTCACCGTGTGGTGTGGAGCAATAAATCCCGATTTTACCATAGGGTATAAAAGTGCGTTGAAGCCGCTTGCATAACAGCCGGGAACAGCCACTCTCTTTGAAGAAGCTATCTTTTCTCTGTGCTGCGGAGAAAGCTCCGGCAGACCGTACGCCCAGCCGGGATTTGTCCTGTGCGCCGTGGAAGCGTCTATTATCTTCGTGTCGGGATTTTCGGCAAGAGATACAGATTCTATCGCAGCAGCGTCCGGCAGACAAAGAAAGGTATAATCCGATTCGTTTATAAGCCTTTTTCTTTCAACGGTGCTTTTTCTCAGATCCTCGTCAATGAACATAAGCTCAATATCGCTTCTGTCCTTGAGCCTTTCAACTATCCTAAGCCCCGTTGTGCCTTCCTGTCCGTCTATAAAAACCTTGTAAGCCATATAAATTAACCTCTTTCAGTCATAATTCCCAATAATCAGTCCGTTAAAGAAAGTATAAACCAAGTATAAGCGGTTTTGATGAACAATTAATTGACATTTATGTGATTATTTATAAATATATGAATTTTGCCGCAAAATATGCAGTATATAATTGCATATATACATTTCCGGCTGCATAAAATCACTTTATCGCATTTCTTGCATACGCTATCTGCTTCATAACAGCCTCGGGAGCAGGACCGCCCTCCGCCTTTCTCATGTTAACGCAGGTCTCCAGCTTGATAGCGTCGTAAACGCCCTCGTCAAATACATCGCTAAGCTCCCTGAACTCGTCAAGTGACAGCTTTTCAAGCACCGTATCGTTCTTTATGCAGTATGCAACAAGTGTACCCGTTATCTTGTATGCGTCTCTGAAGGGCAGACCCTTTTTAACAAGATAATCCGCACAATCCGTAGCGTTGATAAAGCCTCTTGCCGCAGCGTTTTTCATATTATCCTTGTAAAGCGTCATTGTGGACAGCATAGGGATAAATGTAGTAAGACACAGCTTCACCGTGTCAATTGCGTCAAAAATAGCTTCCTTGTCCTCCTGCATATCCTTGTTGTAAGCAAGAGGCGTACCCTTCATCATAACGAGCAGGGTGTTAAGGTCGCCGTAAACTCTGCCCGTCTTTCCTCTGATAAGCTCGGTAACATCGGGGTTTTTCTTCTGTGGCATAATGGAAGAACCCGTAGCATAAGCGTCGTCAAGCTCAATGAACTTGAACTCCCATGAGCTCCAGAGAATGATCTCCTCGGAAAAACGTGAAAGGTGCATCATCAGTATGGAAATTGCGGAAGCCATTTCAATGCAGAAATCCCTGTCGGAAACGCCGTCAAGAGAATTCATTGTAATGTCGTCAAAGCCTAAAAGTCCGCAAACCTGCCTGCGATCGATAGGATAAGTGGTCGATGCAAGCGCACCGCTTCCCAGGGGCATTTTGTTCATACGCTTGTATGTATCTTCAAAACGTCCAATATCTCTGATAAGCATCTGCGCATACGCCATCATATGGTGCGCAAAGGTGATAGGCTGCGCCCTCTGCAGATGTGTGTAACCGGGCATAATGGTATCAAGATTTTTCTCCGCAATGTCGCAGAGTACCCCGATAAGTTCCTTTATCATAGGGATTATCTCGTTTATCTCGTCTTTAAGGTACATTCTTATGTCAAGAGCTACCTGGTCGTTGCGGCTCCTTGCCGTGTGAAGCCGCTTTCCTGTGTCGCCGAGCCGCTTTGTAAGCTCCGATTCAACAAACATATGAATGTCCTCGGCTTCGGGGTCAAACTGCAGAGCGCCGCTGTCAATATCTTCAAGAATACTCTTTAAGCCGCCTATTATCTTCTCGCTTTCAGCCTTGTCGATAATGCCCGTATCCCCAAGCATTTCCGCATGAGCCATAGAACCCTTTATATCCTGCCTGTACATTCTCGAATCAAAGGAAATGGAGGAGTTGAAGTCGTTTACCCTTGAATCCACTTCCTTTGAAGAACGTCCTGCCCACATTTTGTTATTCATATCAATATCCGCCTTTCGGTAGTATTATTCAGCTGCGCTGTCCGAAGATTCCACATAGCCCGTAGAAACCGATGTATCGCTTGCACCCGGTTCAAAGCCAAGTGTCCGACCTATAGGAATTCCGAACTGCTGTACTTCCTCATCCGTAACAGGACGGAATTCCAGGGTTTCCGTATCTGTATACCAAAGCAGATTTCCGTTATCCGCAAAATCTATCTTTGCAAATTCAGCCTTGCCGTCAAATACGACCTTGAATTTTCCTTCGGTTATCTCATATTCATTTACCAGATCGGAGAATATTACCTCTGAATTCACATGATGTACCTTAGTAATTGTTCCCGTAAATTCATAAACCGTAAAAGTAAGAGTATTTCCGTTCTCGTCGGCGGAATAATAATCATCAACAAGCGGTACCCAGCCGCCGATAAGCTTCTGGTTAAGCGCTGCGTCCTCAGCAGATGTATCGGAACAGCCTGCAAGCGAAAACACCGCTGCCGCTGCAATTATCAAGCATAAAAACAATCTTTTCAATCTCATTTTCTTCTCCCTTTCAGCCGTAACAGTTGCACTTTTGCACATATTATCTGCACAAAAAATCAAATTATATAAAACAACACAAGGGCGGATAAAATTTCCGCCCTTATTTTAGCCCCTATCCGCACTATGCGGAAAAATGATCTTACTTGTTATCTCTCTTTGCATCAAGCATAGCCTTGACCTTAACGGGAAGACCGAACAGATTGATAAAGCCTGCTGCATCAGCCTGATCGTAAACGTGATCCTCGTCAAATGTAGCAACCTCTTCATCGTAAAGAGTATAAGGAGAAGTAACGCCTGCATTGATGATGTTGCCCTTGTAGAGCTTCAGCTTAACATCGCCTGTAACGGTTTCCTGAGTCTTGTCAACGAAAGCAGAAAGCGCTTCACGAACGGGAGTGAACCACTGTCCGTTGTAAACAAGGTCAGCAAAGTCGATAGCAAGCTTCTGCTTCATACGCTGTGTAGCCTTGTCAAGAGTAATAGTTTCAAGGACTTCGTGAGCGTGATAAAGAATAGTTCCGCCGGGGGTCTCGTAAACACCTCTGGACTTCATACCAACAAGACGGTTCTCAACAATGTCTGCAAGACCGATGCCGTTAGCGCCGCCCAGCTCGTTCAGCTTCATAACAAGGGAAACGGGATCCATTTCCTTGCCGTCGATAGCGGTAGGGATACCCTTTTCAAAGTGGATAGTAACATATGTAGGCTTGTCGGGAGCCATTTCGGGAGAAACACCCAGTTCAAGGAAGCCGGGCTTGTTGTACTGAGGCTCGTTTGCAGGGTCTTCAAGGTCAAGTCCTTCGTGGGAAAGATGCCAGAGGTTCTTATCCTTGGAGTAGTTTGTTTCTCTGTTTATCTTAAGGGGAATGTTGTGAGCTTCTGCGTAGTCGATCTCCTCATCTCTGGACTTGATGTCCCATTCTCTCCAAGGAGCGATTATCTGCATTTCGGGAGCGAAAGCCTTGATGGTAAGCTCAAATCTTACCTGGTCGTTGCCCTTGCCGGTGCAGCCGTGGCAGATAGCGTCAGCGCCCTCTTTCTTTGCAATTTCAACAATTCTCTTTGCAATGATAGGACGGGCAAAAGAAGTTCCGAGAAGGTATCTGTTCTCGTAAACAGCCTGAGCCTTTACTGTGGGGAAAATGTAGTCCTCAACAAATTCCTTTCTCAGGTCTTCAACGTAGAGCTTGGAAGCGCCTGTCTTGATAGCCTTTTCTTCAAGACCGTCAAGCTCTGTGCCCTGTCCAACGTCGGCGGAAACTGCGATAACTTCACAGTTGTTGTAATTTTCCTTTAACCAGGGGATAATGATAGAAGTATCAAGTCCGCCGGAATAAGCGAGAACAACTTTTTTGATTTCCTTAGCCATTTTAATGTTCCTCCGAATAATTTATTTTAATATGTTCCACATTAAATATGTATCATACAAGATTATTATACACGATAATACATCTTTGTCAAGGGCTTTTGCATATTTTCTTTAAATAATTTTGTTTTATGCAGAAATATGTGTATAAAAGCTGAATTTATGCAGTTTTTGATGTATAAATGCAAAGTACCCGTTTATTTTTTGCTTAAAAAAAGCTATTGACATTTGACATAAAAATATATTATAATAAATAAGGATAGATTAATACTATTAATGAAAAGAGATTTTTATGATCAATAAAACAAGAGAAGATATCATCAACGATTTGCTTTTGCTTGATGAAGAAGTGTCTTTGGCGCTAAATGATAATTTTCAATATGAAATTGTAATTGTCGGCGGAAGCGCATTACTATTGATAAATAAAATAACACGGGCAACGTGTGATATTGATGCGATAAACAGCTCGGTCGAATTAAGACCATACATGATAAAATACGATATAAACGACCGAGTTGTGTCTTATAAAAACAATTTTGATGAAGGATATTATGACCGAAAAGAAAAAGTTGATATACCGACCAAAAAAATAAATATATATACTGCGTCATTAGAGGACATAGTTATATCAAAGCTATGTTCCCAGCGCCCGAAGGATATTGAAGATATAAATAATCCTCTTGTATATCAATCTATTGATTGGGAAGTGCTTGACAAAATAATTTATGATGAAGATTTTAAATATAATATGCTTAATGAACATAATTACAATATGTTTATGCTTGCATACCGTGACTATAAGGAGATGTACCGAAAATGAGAAAACAGACTTTATTAGGCTTTTTATCGGAATACACACGGTATTTGTCATACAGCGGCAGTCTGAACATTCACTCTTTATATTCGGAAATGAACGAAAAAAATCACAGACTTAAAGAACCGCTGTTTTTGTATTCCTATTACAGCCGCAAATCAGAGGTGCTGAAAAAATACCTGACCGATAAGGACAAGGCCGAGTTCAGCCATTTGGAGAAGCTGCTGACCGAGAACCGTTTATCCGAGCTGCCGACTGATTATGCCAAGGTTTTTAATTCGTATCAATGCAAGCTTGGAAAGACAGACAACGAAAACCGTGTTAAATCACTTATGATCGACCGCATTATCAAGCTGAAACAGGAAAAGAATATAAGCAATTATAAAATTTACACCTCTTTGGGTATAAATCCGGGAAATTTTAACGATTTTATCAAAAACAGAAAAACCAACAAACTCGGTTTGCAGAAAAGCAGAGAAGTCCTGCAATTCCTCGAATCATACAATAACGAATGAACGGCTGCCGCAGCTTAACTTTACGGCAGCCGTTTTTATTGTAATACTAATACTAATCTTTAATCGTTCTATAGACAAATTCTCGGCTATAGATCGATTAAGAATTAGTATTACCAAAATCGCCCGACAAGCCGTTAATGACCTGTCGGGCTAAATGTATTGTGCCGATTTTCGGCAGTTTTCTTTTAGGCAATCACTTTAATCAAAGCATAGATGCCATTACAGCCGATAATACTATGCATACAGTCCATACTATAACAGACAAAACAATAGCCGTAATGCATTTCTTTTTGTACGCTTCTGTCTTGTATTTTACCACACCTATGATACCGAGTATTATACCGACAATCGGTAACAGTATCGCAAAAACTATCGCACAGGTCGCAAGAGAGCTTGTTTCACCCGATACTTCAGCCGAAGCAGCATTTTTCTGCAAGGTCATATTTGTGGTAGCACAGCCGCACTTCGGACATACCACAGCCTCATTGTCAATTTCATTTCCGCATTTTGAACAAAACATTTCTATTCCTCCATTTTATAAAAAATAATTATTACCGCACATATAGCCGTTGCACATCCGCATTCCGGACACATCAAAGCCTCGTTATCAATTTCATTTCCGCATTGAACAATACATTTATTTCTCCCCAATAGTTATATACAATGATTATTTCTGAGGATAACAACCAACGACCGCACCGTCTTTTTCACTCTGCTTCATTTCATCAGAGCTAAGCTGATGCTTGTATTTTTCGGGGATCGGCTCGGGAGACCATAACGCGTACTTAACGGTATATGTTACAGGATCGAATTCAACATAAGCATAACCATTAAAGTCGGAAAGCAGAACATATTCCAGATCCAGATCCGGGTGGCTGCTTACACCGCTCCACTTTATCGAATAGTTACCGTTGGTAACATTTCCGAACGACAGACTTGCCGTACCGCTCACCGTTCCAAAGCCTTTTCCCCCGAACGCCGCCCGATCCAACTCAGACGAAACTGCGTCATTCACCGTTTTCGCCCAACTATATGCATCCGAAGCAGAAACCTTGCTGCCCCCACATCCACTCAAAGCAGCCATACAAAAAATAACCGCAGCAGCACACATTACATTTTTTAACAATTTCATCATTTTGGTTTTAAACATACAAATCTCTCCTTAAAACAATCTAATAAATAGTTTTTTACTATTTTTTCTTATTATAAGACAGATTTTTCTATTTGTCAAGCAGAATTTCTATTTATTAGATTGTTTTTTATGTTTTTTTCTGCTGATAATATATAAATATAAGCTGCAATAGATGAAGGGAGCGGATAAAAATGAACATTGATTACTGCGAGGTCGGCAGAAGAATGGCAAAGCGCCGCAAAGAGCTTGGTCTTAAGCAATATCAGGTCTGCGAAATGATAGATGTCAACTACAAGTATATCTCCAACCTTGAAACAGGACGTTCCGCTCCGAGCCTTGAAATGCTTATGGATATCTGTACAGCTCTGAAAACGACCCCAAACTACCTGCTTCTCGGCACAGAAGTAAACATTTCAAACGATACTCTTACAGATAAAATAAGCCATCTTGACAGCAAAAGCAAGCTCCTGCTCAACGACATCATCGATACGATAAAAAAATATGAATAAAAAACGGGGCTGTTGCACGTTAATTAAAAATTTATAAAATCACGGGCGGATAATATCCGCCCCTACATAAAACTGCGTATTTTAGCGCAGTTATCTTGTAGGGGCGGCTATCAGCCGCCCGTCTTTGTTATAAATTTATTAACGTGCAACAGCCCCGTTTTATACTGATCTTTAATCATCCTAAAGCTATTGGCAAAGCCGTTGGGAAATAAATATGTACCTCTCATTCCGCAGGAACAAAATTTGCCGGCATAATATCCGTGCCGCTGTATTCAAAAAACGCAAAGTACCTTTCCGAATCATGATATATGCTTGCAGCAATGTATTTATCTGCGACAGTCCATAACGACGGCTCAATACCCTCGTCGGCATAGAGCCTGCCCGGTTCGGAGCCGAGAAACTTGCTGCTGCAAAGCAAGCTGTCCGAAAGCTCATCGGGAACGACGTAGTTTTCTTCCAAAAATACAATGTTTCCGCTTTCTTTGCTGCGATAACAGAACTCCCGGTATTTCGTTACAAAATAAACTCCGTCCGCAGTTCCGGTGATCTTACTCATTGAATATTCGCCGTGCAGCAAGTGCATTCCGTTCTCATCTGCCGCATATGCAGCTGCGTGTTCATACGGAAAAACAATATTTATATTTATCATGACCTCTCCGTCCTCAAATTCAACAAGCTGAATGCTTGTTTCGCCCTCATCGGAACGCAGGAGAGAAGCTGCGCCGTCGGAATTTACATATACCGTATAGGTGACCGGCGTTACCCTGCTGGTCTTTACTCCGTCACTTTCATACTGATACATCTCAAATTTGGGCAGTATCTCCGCTATAATGTATTCGTCGGCTCCGTCACCGTCAAGATCCAGTTTGTAAGCCTTGTCAAATATTATATTCGGTTTTCCGCCGTTAAAATAATTTTCCTCGGGTCGGTAAGTTACCGTTCTTCCCGTCACGCTCCATTTTATCCTATATTGTCCGTCCGACACATATCCGTTTTCCGCCTGTATTTCGGTCATGCGGTAATCTTTGGACGACATAAGACAGTCTTCCGCTGCTTTTATAATATCTTCGGGTATATTTTCCGAGTTCCCAACCGCTTTGAATTCAGTTACAGCCTTCACATTTTCCGGCTGTGAAGCATAAACGTCCTCCGAAAGCCTGTCCGCATATTTTTCCGCTAAAATAAGATTTACCGCTTCGCCTCTTTCGCAGAATTCATAGTCTATGATACCGCCGTCAGACGGAACAAGTTTGCCGCCTTCATATATCATACCCGAAGGGAAAAAGCCGCCGGGACAGAAAGATAAAAGCCTTCCTCCCGTTACCGTCAAGGTTTTTTCAAGCTCCTCCGAGGAATCTATGGTTTTTCTGCCGTCTTCGGAATTGAGTTTTGTAAATGCTTCGGAGCCGTAAATAAGCTCCGTAAGCGCTCCGCCGGCCTTAACGCCGTCTATACCAACATATTCCTTCAGCACATTGTCCCAGATAATAAGCCACGCTCCGGGAGCCTGAGCCATACTTTCCTCCAAAGCAAGCCCCTGCTTGCTTCCTACATGGAAAGAATAATGCTTGCAGACCGCCTTTCCGCTTTCAACAGCAAATATCTCACCATGACTTGAACTGATATTGTTTCCGAAATCAAAGGCAGCATGAACAAAACCGCTGTATCTGATAAGAGAAAAAGTACAGGAAACACCATAGGTAACGACCTCCGCTCCCCCGTCGGAACCAATAAACACAACATAATCGTTATAATATGTATTCCAGCTTGCCTCAAAATTAACGGAAGTCAGTACCGCAAAGCATTCCTTTCTGCCGTCGCCGTCAAAATCTTCATACGCTGCGCAGTTAAATCCTGCAGCAGGAAGCCCCTGTTCATTGATATACGGATTTGAGTAAGCCAAAGGCGGAATATCCTCCGCACCGTATACGAAATAGCCGTCCTCCCCCAGAACTGCGCCCTGCATTTCTCCGTAAAGCTCCGACATATATTCATCGCTCATAAGCGTTTCAACAGCCTTATCCCAAAGCTCCGTTCCGCATATGTCAATGAAATCGTCCTTGCTGCTTATTATCGAACTGTTGTCAAAGACCCATTCGGAAAATCTGCCCTTGTAAAATTCCTCGTCCGTTTCGCCATAGTTTTCCAACATTTTTCCGATCTCCGAAACATCGGAGTATATCACGGCAGCAGCTTCCGTTTCAGCCTCCATAACGGACGTTTCGCTTTCGGTCACACTTTCCGCTGTCTTTTCTTCGGACTGTGCTTCGGTCTGCGTTTCAACTTGTGTTTCGGTCTGTGTTTCGATAGAAACCTGCTCCGTTCCTGCATTAGTATCCGCCGTATCTGCGCAGGCAGCAAGCATTGAAGCCGCTAAAGCAGCCGCAGCCAGCGCCGCAATTTTCCTTTTTACCATATAAACGCCCCCATTTTGTTATTTTTTTGCCGCCAATATCCCACAAAAGCGTTATTCCGCACCGCTCCCAAGGAACAGCACGGAATAACGCCGAAAAATATTTTCAAGGAAATTTCCCTTTATAAAAGCTCATTCACTCAGTCCCCCGAGGAACTCTCCGTATGCTTTAATTCCGAAATAATGTCAATAAAGCTGTCAACATCGGCAAAATCCTTGTAAACCGAGGCAAAGCGGACGTAAGCCACCTGGTCAATGTCCTTCAGCGCAGCAAGCACCCTGTCGCCTATCTCGGAGGAAGTCACCTGGGTTATCATATTGTTGCCGTAATAGGATTCTATCTCGTCAACGATGCGGTTTATATCATCGGCGGAAACAGGACGCTTTTTCACCGCCACCGACATTCCCTGCACCAGCTTGTTCCTGTCGAATATCTCAACGGTGTTGTCCTTTTTCACCACCAGAAGCACAGGCATTTCAATGGTCTCGTATGTGGTGAACCGCTTTCCGCAGCTTGTACATTCCCTGCGGCGGCGCTTTCTTCCGTCCACAGAGCGTGAATCCATTACCTTCGTATCTTCAAAACCGCAGAACGGACACCGCATAAAAATACCTCCGACCTGTAATATACTATTTATATCGTACATATTATATCAGAAAAGCCTTTATTTGTCAATACTCTGTGTATATTTTCCGCAAAATATACCTTAAAAGGGCAGCTTTTGTTTTGAACTTTGCTTATTATGTTATTTTAAGGCTCTTTATTTTGACAATTGCTACAAAATAAAGCGATTTTCTTGACTAATTGCAAAAAAAGGTGTATAGTATTATTATCAATAAGTATAAGCAGAAATATGCCTGTACCGATTGAAACAGCATTTAGTTAGGAACTGATAATAAATTATGGCACTTTCCCGTTCGGCTCAGAAAGCCTACAAAAAGGCGATGAAGGAAAAGAAAAAACGCCGCAGAGGTCACTGGCTCCTTATCCAAAAAGGCGACAGCGCAAAGGAAATAGCAAGCAAAATTTTCACTCAGCTTGCCCTTATCGTCCTCATCGGCTGTATAGGAATACTTTTAAACGAGCTTCGCCTTTCCCTCAGCGCAAAATTTCTCAACAGCTCCCTCCAGGACATCTTTGTAAGCTTCGGCGGCGACAACGGCGGAGAACTGACAGGCAGCGCACAGCAGCTTCTTGAAATAAACGGCGATACCGTAGGCTGGGTGCAGATAGATGATACAAACATCTCCCTGCCCGTTGTCCAGAAAAAGACCTCCGACGGCAACGAGTATTACCTTACCCGTGCATTTGACGGCAGCAAGAACAAGGCGGGAACGATCTTTCTTGATTACCGTGCCACGCTTAACGCCAAGGAACGCTCGGACAACCTTGTACTTTACGGTCATAACCAAAAGGACAAGACCATGTTCGGTGACCTTGCTTATTACAAGCACGACCTTGAATATTACAAGGCGCACCCCGTTATAAAGTTCAGCTCAAATTACACCACAGATGTGTACAAGATAATAGCCTGCTTCGTTACTCCCGTTCTTCCCGAACAGACAAGCGACGGCGTTATCTTCGATTATCACAACTATATCAATTTCGGTTCACGGGACAAGTACGACAGCTTTATTAACAACGTTATGGAAAGGACGCAGATAATAACGGGAGTGGACGTCCGGTACGGCGACCAGTTCCTTACCCTTTCCACCTGCTCCAACGAATTTGAACCGTCACGCTTCGTAGTTATCGCAAGGCGTACCCGAAAGGACGAGGACCCGTCTGTGGACGTTTCCGCAGCGTATGTCAACGAAAACGCAAAGCAGCCCGAGTGGAACGTTATTTACGGCAGATAAAATATCCAACCAGAGGTAAAATATGTCAGAACACAGCAAAAACGAGAGCTTTTTAAAAAAATTCATACCCTCCAAAGGCGATTCCGCCAAAACGAAAGCAGGAAAAATAGTGTTTCTTGCCGCTCTTGTAATACTTATCGTTTCAATAATAATCCTTGCCAACTATTTTGTTGAGCAAAGCAGAAATAAGGAGCTTATAGACAACCTTATCGAGGAGCATACCACCGTTATAACTCCTGCAACTACCGTTCCCCCCGAAACGGAGAGCGAAATTACCACAACCACAGAGCCGCCTCCGCTTGTAACTCTTGCAAGCATGGAGCAGCTCCTTGCGGACAACCCCGACACCGCCGGCTGGATAAAGGTTGACGGCACATATATCGATAACGTTGTCGTTCAGGCGGCTGACAACGACTATTACCTTAACAGAAATTTCTACGGCGAAAAATCCCAGCCGGGCACCATTTTTGCCGATTACCGCTGCACCGTCAACGATTATAACGACAAGCAGAGCGACAATATCATTCTCTACGGTCACAACCAGCGTGACGGCACAATGTTCGGTACGCTGAACAAATACAAGATAAAGTCCGGCAACACCCAAAACTTCGACTTTTATCTTGAACACCCAACGTTTACATTCTCAAATCTTTATGAGGAGTATACATACAAAATAATTGCCTGCTTCATTATCGAAGTAGAACCCCGTCAGACCAGAGACGGAGTGATCTTCGACTACCACAACTTCATCAGATTCGGCACAAAGCGCCCCTACCAGACCTTTATCGACAACGTTATGGAGCGTACTGCCATAAATACAGGTGTGGATGTGGAAGAAGGCGACAAGTTCCTTACTCTTTCCACCTGCTCCAACGAATTTGAGCCTTCTCGCTTTGTAGTTATAGGCAGGCGTGTAAGAGACGGCGAATCTCCCGAGGTGGACACCTCCAAAGCCTCCATCAACGAAAACGCCAAGGAACCCGATCTTAATTTTATATATAACCAGTAATAGAGGAATAATTAATGTCTGAAAGATCCAAAGACGGCGGCAAAGAATATACCGTCGATGAAATCCTTGCGGAATTCGACCACAAGCAGGAGCCTGAAGCCGATACCGCAAAACAGGGAAACGATATTACCGAAACCTTAAATACAGAAACCCCCGATGCACCCGAAGAAAACGCAGACGATGAAACCGAGATAAACGAAGTCACAGAGCCTGTTTTTGAAAGCAAGCCGGAATCCGTTATTTCGGGAATAACTCCTGCCGATACCTTCGGAGCAAAGGCTGAACACCTTACCCCGGAAGAGCTTTTCTCCCCAGAAACGGAGGAAACGGAGGAAACGGAAAAAGAGGACGTCATAGAGACAGCCGCAGAACTGGCTGACGAAGCAATGACGGAATGGAACGACATCGCTGTTATCCCCGATGAAGAGGCTTTCCCCGAACCGCAGGAGCTTGAAGAAGACATCGTACCGGAAGAAGAAAGGGAAGCCGCTCTTGCAGCAGACACCCCCAACGAAGACCCCGAGATCATTTCCGACGAGGAAGAGGAAGACGCCGAACCTGCCGAGGATGATACTCCCGAGGAACAGGAAAAAACTGCGGAAGGAGCTCCCGAAAGCGTCACTTCGGACGATAAAGGCGGCGAAGCACCGCAGGAAAACGACCAAGCCGAAAAACGCAGCTTTATTCAGGGCATCATTCCCTGGAAAGGCGACAGCGTTTTTGAAATAATCAGAAAGATCATCTTCATTGCTGCAGTTGTCGTGTTCATAGGCGCAGGAATAATGCTTATAAGCACCCTTGTGCAGTCAAGCAGAGCCGTAAGCGACCTTGCGGACATAAAAGAGGTCGTTACAACCACCGCCGTTACCACTATCGACAGCGACGGAAACGTTATAACGGTCGCTCCCACAGAGGAAGACGAGCTCAGACATAACCTTGACGTTATGAAGTATTACAAGGACATCAGCGAGGACGTTGTAGGCTTTATCGAGCTTGAAGGCTGCGATATTTACCAGCCTGTAGTTCAGGGCGAAGACAACGAATACTACCTTAAGCATACATATTACGGCGAATCCAACAAGGGCGGCGCTATTTTCGCCGATTACCGCTGCCGCATCGAGGACGATTATATGTCCCCGAATATAGTCCTCTACGGTCACAATCAGGAGGACGGCACAATGTTCGGCAACCTCAAGGAGTATAAGCAGAACCTTGAATTCTATGCCGCAAACCCCACAGTTACCTTCCGCACCGAAGCAGGCGTCGGAACATACCTTATTTACGGCTTTTTCGTTACCAACGCCCTTGCAAATCAGGACAGCAACGGCGAGGTGTTCCATTACCATGATTATATCGAGGTAATGAATGACGAAAGCACGTTTAACTGGTATCTCGGCGAAGTGCAGAGGCGCAATCAGATAATTTCCCCCGTTGATGTGGAATTTGGCGACCAGCTTCTCTGCCTTTCCACCTGTTCAAACGAGTTCTCCAATTCAAGATTTGTTGTTTTCGCAAGAAAGCTCCGTGAGGGCGAGTCTGTTTCCGACTATGATTTCTCCGAGACCTACTTCAATCCCAACGCAAAGGGCGTAGACTGGGATGCTATACTTTCCGGCGAAACTACGACCGCTGCGGAAGACGAGACCTCCGATGAAGAGGAAGAAGAAACATCGGAAGAGGAGCCTGAGGAAGAAACGGAAGAGGTAACAGAGGAAACAACTCTTGTTCCCGAAACCGAAGAAACGACCACAACTCCCGAAACTACAGAAGAGACCTCAAAGACCAAGCGTGTGGACCGTACAAAGACAAGCTACGTCCATACTACCTCTACATGGGGCACTACAGCAGAAACGGAAGCCACCACAGAAGTCCCGGAAACAGAAGAAAGCGATACAACTACCGAAACAGGCGGCGTTTCACAAACCGAAAATCAGTCTTAAAGGAGTTTTATAGATGGCAATAGCCGATGAAGCCAAAAAGCCGCAGCACTTCAAGGAAACTGCGAAAAGCCCAAAAAAGAAAAAAAGCTTTTCCGAGGCGTTTATCCCCCACAAAGGCGATTCAAAAAAGGAAATAACCAGCAAGATCATTTCCCTTGTTTCGATCGTTGTCCTTGTAGTGTGCTTAGCAATTTTGGCGGTATATTTCTACCAGCAGTTTGAAGCCAAGCAGAATAACAAAAACATCAAGGTAATATACAATCAGGCGGTGAAGGACAGCCAAAGCGCAGATGTTCCCTCGGGGGAAGATACACAGGAAAACGAACAAACTCCCGATGTGGTGCGTCCTCCCCTTACGGTATCCCCTGCCGCAGAGGAAATGCTTGCCATAAACAAGGATTATGTAGGCTATGTCTACATTCCCGACGTAATGAGCGAAGCGGTGGTGCAGACTACCGACAACGAGTATTACCTCAAGCATAATTTCTACGACCAGACCCGTTCCTGCGGTACAGTTTTTGCCGATTTCCGCAATAACGTCAGCGATTATTCCGACCTCCAGAGCGATAATATCATTCTCTACGGTCACAATCAGCGTGACGGCACAATGTTCGGCAATATGGACTACTACAAATGGGATTACAAATACTGGCTCAAAAACCCCTTCATCTACTTTGACAATATCTACGAGAGCGGAACCTATGTAATAGTTTCCTCCTTCGTTATAAACACCGAGCCCGAGCATGACAACGGCAACGTTTTCGACTACAATAATTTCATCAATTTCAAGGACAGCGGCGATTACACCTTTGAAAACTTCAAAAAGGAGATCACCGAAAGAAGCCACTTCATCACAGGCATCGACATTGACGAAAACGACAAGTTCCTTACCCTTTCCACCTGCACCTATGAATGGGAACCTGCCCGTCATGTCATTGTTGCAAGAAAGCTCCGAAGCGGAGAAACAACCGATAACATAGATACATCCAACTTTATGGTAAACTCCAATCCCAAGTGGCCCGCTATATATTATAAGTACAACGGCGGCTCATACATCGAACAATAAAACGACAAAAGAAAGGGAAAAAATATGAAGATAAGGACAATACTAAGCGGTATAACAGCGCTGCTGCTTGTCGGGACATTCTATTCCTTTGCATTCTGCATGGTAGAGGACGTTGACGACGAACCCATTTCAATGGATTATTACTACTCCACCGAGACCGACGCCGCAACAGGCGAACAGCTCGGAGAAGCTACCTCGGCTGCCGTTACCGAAGCCGAAGAAACCGCAAAGGTACAGGCAGCAAAGGCTATGCCCGTTCAGGATCCCGAAAAAAGCGCTGTCGCCGAACAGATCGAAGAAAAAATAATGAGCCTGCCCTCCGGCTCGGAAGCCTCTGCATACGGAATGGCTGAAAATGAGGAGGATGCAGAGGATGAAGTTGTGCCGGAAGATGACGGCGAGCTTGCAAGCAATGAAAATTCGGCAAACGGCAACGATGATGTCCTTGCCGATGACAAAGCCTCCGATAAGCTGCTGTCAAAGCTGGATTCAGAAATCCCCGAGGAAGAGGACGAGCCTGTTGTAACTACCGTTCCCGAAGATGATATTGACGATGACGACCTTTATACATATATCATTGAAAACCCCGAGGAGGAAGAAGAACCCGACCTTTCGGATATTCCTCCCGTTCCCGAATCGGACGTTATCATCACTATCGACACCACAACATATACCGAAACCACCGTTACGACTGTAGTTACTCCCGGAAACGACATTTCCACCGATGAGATGCTTACAGCAAAATATAACGGCTCGGTACATACCGTGGACGCTTTCGAGCTTGTCTGCATGATCGTTAACAACGAAATTTCCAGCTATTTTAACGATGAAGCAATAAAGGCGCAGGCTGTTGCGGCTTATTCCTATGTAAAATACCACAACGTCAACGGACTTACTCCCTCCGTACTCGTAAAAAGCAATCCTCCCCAGAGAATAGTGGATATGGTAGCTTCCGTATGGGGCAAGTGCTGCTATTACAACGGAGAAGTGGCTCAGACCGTTTATATGGCGTCTTCTTCGGGCTACACAGCTTCTTCGGAAAACGTATGGGGCGGAAAGATACCCTATCTTACAAGCGTTGCCTGCCCCTTTGACTCGGAAAGCGACCCCAACTACGGCGTAAAGACCAAATTCTCCGAAGCGGCTATACGCTCCGCAGTTGAAAAATATCTCGGCATCACCCTTTCCGATGACCCCGAAAACTGGTTCACTATCACCGAATACGTTGACGGCAACTATGTTTCAAAGGTCAACGTTGACGGTCAGATCACTATAACAGGCCGCAAGCTGAGAGAATCCATACTCAACTACCAGCTAAAGAGCGCAAGCTTCGATATATCCTATTCTTCGGACGGATATTTCATCTTCACTACATACGGCTGGGGTCACGGCGTGGGAATGAGCCAGAACGGCGCAAATATTCTCGCCAAAAAGGGTTATACTTACGATCAGATACTCAAGTATTATTATACGGGAATTGATGTATTATGATGACGATGTATGAGTTAATATCAAAGAAAAAGCATGGCGCCGAACTGTCGGCGGAAGAGATCAACTGGTTTGTTGCCGGATATGTTTCCGGCAGCATCCCCGATTATCAGGCTTCCGCATGGCTTATGGCGGTATGCTTTTCTTCTTTGTCGGACAGAGAAACCGCCGACCTTACAATGGCTATGGCAAGGTCGGGAGATATGCAGAAGCCCGGTCTTGACGGCTTCTGCGCAGATAAGCACAGCACAGGGGGCGTGGGCGACAAAACCACCCTTATAACCGCTCCCATAGTTGCAGCCTGCGGAGTTTACGTTCCCAAAATGTCGGGCAGAGGTCTGGGTCACACGGGCGGCACAATTGACAAGCTGGAATCTATCCCAGGCTTCAATACTTCCCTTTCCTATGACGACTTTATCTCCGTTGTAAAAAAAGCAGGCTTTGCCGTTGCAGGACAGACAGGCACCCTTGTCCCTGCGGATAAGAAGCTCTACGCCCTGCGCAATGCCACCGCCACCGTTGACAGCATACCCCTTATCTGCTCCTCAATAATGAGTAAAAAACTTGCCACAGGCGCAGACGGTATCGTCCTTGACGTTAAAACAGGCGACGGCGCATTTATGAAAACGGAGAAAGATGCCGAAAAGCTCGCCGAAGCTATGGTCAGAGTGGGCAGGCTTGCAGGAAGAAAGTGCTCCGCCGTGCTTACCGATATGAACAAGCCCCTCGGCAAGGCTGTAGGCAACTCCCTTGAAGTTATCGAAGCAATTGAAGCGCTGAAAGGAAATGCGCCTGCCGACCTGCTTGAAGTGTCCCTCACACTTGCTGCGGAAATGCTTTCTCTCGCAGGAAAAGGCACTCACGAGGAATGTCTTGCTATGGCTGAAAGCGCCCTTAAATCGGGAAAAGCCCTTGAACGTCTGAAATATATGATAGAGCTTCAAGGCGGCGACAGCCGTGTTGCCGAGGACTATTCCCTTTTTATGCAGCCAAAGCGCTCAAAAGAAGTATTTGCAGACAAGGACGGCTTTATAAGCGGAATATCCTGCGAACACACGGGAATGATCTCCCTAAAGCTGGGCGCAGGACGCAAGACCAAGGAATCGGAAATTGACCCCTCCGCAGGTATCGTTTTTGACAGAACTGTGGGAGATGCGGTGAAAAAGGGCGACAGGATAGCCGTGCTTTATACCTCTTCCGATTGTGACCTTGAAGAAATTGCGGAAGAATTTGGAAAAGTTATCACTGTCAGCAGCGAAAAACCTGTTTTAAATAAAAATATAATAAAAATTATAAAAGGGTATTGACATTTAATATTATATGATGTATAATATTAAATGTCAAGCAAAGTAAGTTAACCGCAATCCGCAAAGCATATAATTTTATGTGCCAGCGGCATATATTCTGACAGGAGGATCTTATTATGAACGATGTATTTGAAAAAATCAGCAAAACTATCACAGACACAGGCAAAGCGGTAAGCGAAAAGACCAAGCAGGTCGGCGAAGCTGCAAAGCTCAACGCTAAGATCGTGTCTTCCGAGCATACCATCAGTGAAAACTACACCATTCTCGGCAAGTTCTATTACGACAACTACAAGAACAACCCCGATGAGGGCGCTGTTGAAGCCGTTAACAGCATTACAGCCGCTCTTGACGCTATCGACGAAATGAAGGCACAGATCCTTTCCCTTAAGGGCGCTGTAAAATGCACAGCCTGCGGCGCTGAGTGTCCTATCGAAAACAACTTCTGCGGCAAGTGCGGCGCAGCTCTTGAAAAACCCGAGGTTCCCGCAGAGGAAGAGTCTGCCGAAGAAGCTGAGGTCATTGAGACCGTTGCAGAGGAAGCTCCTGCAGAGGAAGCTCCCGTACAGACAGAGGATGCTCCTTCTTCCGAGGAATAAGCCGAACTTTGATAACAAAGCTGTTTAAAACGAAAGCCGTTACAGGCTCTCACTAAACATAACGACAGCATGACGTACATCACAGACGGACGGTTTAATAGACATTCAGTATGACTTCTTTTGTGACTTCAAAGGTACCGAAGGACACCGGGAACGACAGCTTTGAACGCATAATTTTCATCATCATGAGCATTACATAACCAAAATTGTTATAACAAGCATTATCCCCTTGCTTCCGGTTCAGGCAAGGGGATTTTTGTATTGTTAATTACCAATAGTTACAGCTTGATTTCTTGTAATATTTCTGTTATAATATAGTTAATCCGTTAACAATTGTGTAACCTATTTTACCGATATGTAATACAAATAACTGTTGCGGAAATAAAAAAGGAGGTACATATAAAAATGTGTTCAAACAATTTCTGTTCAGAGCTTTTCGCATACATTCTTAAGTTCTTCTGCAACACAGGCTGCTAAATAAGAATTTAAGGTTATGCAAGACCCAATAGCCGACCTGAAAATTCCCTTTTGACATAAAAAGGCTTCTGCGCCAATAAAACGCAGAAGCCTTAACTTTTTATGATGCCCTTTTATGCCTGAGCCTGTGCAGGTTCGTCCGTCTGAACATTGCCTGCAGGTGCGTCGTTTTCCTCGCCTCTGTAAAGCAGCTTCAGAATAATAGGCGTTGCAATGGACGAGCAGATGATAAGGAGAATTACCGCAACAAAGTATTTCTGCTCCATAAGTCCTGCCGAAAGTCCCTTTGATGCAACAATAAGCGCAACCTCGCCTCTTGTCATCATTCCTACACCCACCTTTAAGCTGTCCTTCCAGCTGTTTTTTGCCAGCTTTGCAACAGCGCCGCAGCCGATGATCTTGGTAAGAAGGGAAACAATAACGAACAATGCGGAGAACAGAACAAGCTCCGAGGTCATTTCGCTGAAATCCGTCTTTAAGCCGATGTTTACGAAGAATATAGGTCCGAATATCATATAGGAGCTGATGTCCATCTTCTGTGCAACGTAATCGCTGTCTTTAAGGCTGCTGAGAATGATACCTGCGGCATATGCACCCGTAATATCGGCGATGCCGAAGAATTCCTCCGCACAGAAGGAAAGGAGCATTGCAAAAGCAAGTCCGAAAATAGGAAGACGTCTTCTGTGGGGGTATTTTTTGTTAAGCAGCTTGAACAGCTTGTAAACAAGAATACCTGCGCCAATGGTAACTACGAAGAACAGGAGTATCTGAATAAGCACCTTTCCGATGCTGCCGCCGGAAGCGTTCTCTCCGCCGGAAAGGCTGATAACGAATGTAAGTACAATAATGCCGATAACGTCGTCAATAATAGCAGCGCTGAGAATCAGTGTTCCTATCTTGCCCTTTAGCTTTCCAAGCTCTCTGAGGGTCTGAACGGTTATCGTAACGGAGGTTGCGGTCATGATAGAGCCAATGAACAGCGCCTTGAAGAACTCCTGTGAGCCTGTCTCGGGGAATCCGCCGTACATAAGCAGGGAGAACAGCACAAATCCGCCAAGCAGCGGAACAAACACACCCACGCAGGCAACAAGCAGCGCAAGGGGACCTGTCCTTATAAGCTCTTTAAGGTCGGTCTCAAGTCCTGCGGAAAACATAAGCAGAACAACGCCTATCTCCGCCATTTCATTAAGGAACTCGGAAGAACCCACAAGGCCAAAAACAGCCGGACCGATAAGAAGTCCTGCGATGATCTGACCCACAACCTGAGGCGCTTTACACTTTTTGGCAAGCAGCCCAAAGAATTCGGCAGCGAATATTATCAGCGCCAGATCCTTGAAAATATTAAACGTTTCCATAAATCTTCCTCCACATAATTCTTTTCAACTTATGTATTATAGCGGTATGATATGAATTTGTTTGATGTATTTTATGTATATTGTGTGATTATAGAAAATTTTGTATATAAATACAAGTTAAGGCATAAAGAGGAAAAAATTATTGTGTATATTATTTCAGCTTGGCTGCCCAGTATTTGTGATCGGGCATAAATTCTTCCACAACACGGTAAAACCTGCTGCTGTGGTCGGGAACGATAAAGTGGGCATATTCGTGGATAAAAACGTATCTGACCGAATTTTCGGGGTAATAGATGAGCCTTGTGTTCATAACGATGACCCCGTCGGAAATATGGCAGCTCCCCCACCTTGACTTCATATTTTTCATCTTTATCAAGGCAGGCTTAACACCGTATCTGCGCATAAACTCCGCCGAGACTTCCGAATCGAGCCGTTTGAAAAGCTCCGCCGTCCTGTTGTACAGCCAGTTCCGCACAAGCATATTCACAAAAGGGGCGTTTTTCGTGTCGCAGGTGCTTACAACAAGCTCGCCGCCCGAAATGCACACCCTGTCCTCCTCCCCGAAGCGCACCCTTACCGTGTACTGCTCCCCAAGATAGGGCAGAACCGAGCCTTCCTGCCAGAAAACATCCTCTCCCGGCTCACGGGAACGCATTTTGTCTTCCCCATTGAGCCTTTCAACGCTCCGCACGATGAAATCATACTTTGAACGTATAAAATTTTCTATAAAGTAAAGCGGAACGTCCGGCGAAGCGGAAACCAGCACCGCACCGTCGGACTTTATGCGCATATTTACGTTTTTGACCCTTTTCCTTGTGAGATAATAGGTAATTACCGTACCTTTGCAGTCTACCCTGCGCTCCTCGGCTTTCACGCAAACACCTCGTCTACCGTTATCACAAGGTTCAGACGGGGATCCTGCTCTGCCGTGCGGCGTTTTATCTCTTTTACAACAGCTTCCCGTTCCTCCGGCTTGTATTTGTCACGAATAATGATGTCAAAGATAGCGTTTATATTTTCCTCGCCGTCGGTAATGCGGAAATCGTGAATGTCGCAGCTTTCATCAACGCTCTTTGCAATGCCTCGGATAAGCTCCTTCAGGCTGTCAACACGCTCGTTGTTCACAGTAACGGGATCCATATGTATAACAAGCTGAACACCCATAGATGTAAGCACACTGCGCTCAATGCTGTCGATTATCTCGTGAACGTGTACAAAATCCGAGTCGTCGGGAACCTCCGCATGAACGGAAGCAAATATCCTGCCGGGACCGTAGTCGTGAACGATAAGGTCGTGTATGCCGCATATCTCCTCATGGCTCATTACCTCGCCGCCAATTGCAGAAATAAGCTCCTCTGAGGGGGGAGTTCCGAGCAGCAGGTCAATGGTCTCCTTAGCTATCTTAAAGCCGCCGTAAATAATGTATACCGCAACTATCAGACCTACAAAGCCGTCTATCTGGAAGGGCAGAAAATATCCCACAGCCGTTGCCGCAGTTACCGCAGCGGTGGAGATAACGTCGTTTATGCTGTCCTTGGCGGTTGCTCTCATTACGGAGGAATTGATGGCCTTGCCGATATAGCTGTAAGCGAAATACATCCACAGCTTAACAAGCAGCGAAAGGGCAAGTATTATTATCATAACAACGCTTAAGGACAGCTCCTCGGGGTGCAGGATCTTTCCGAATGAGGTTTTCAGCAACTCAAAGCCAACTATCATAATGATAAAGGAAACGATAAGGGATGAAATGTATTCAAACCTGCCGTGGCCGTAGGGATGCTCCTTGTCGGGCAGACGGTTGGACATTTTCGCCCCGATTATCGCAACAATGCAGCTGCCCATATCGGACAGGTTGTTGAAAGCGTCGGACATTACCGCAATACTGTTCATGGCAAGACCGATAAAAAGCTTCACAAGGAAAAGCAAAATGTTGCATATTGCTCCCAGCACTCCCCCGAGAACGCAGTAATTTTCCCTGACCTTTTTATTTTCCGGCTTGTCATAGTCCTTAACAAATGTGCGTACAAAAAATTTTATCATAAAAACACCCCTTGATACAGGTTCGGCATAGATAAACGACCCGGCTAATATGAGCCGAGCCGTTTTTTACATCTTTTTCAGACCCTTGCACCGTTACTTCTTGATGCGGTATCTCTTTTTAGTTGCAACAACAAACTTGGTTTTCTTTTCAGACGGCATAATGTCGGGAAGAGCCGTGAAAAGAAGCACTCCCGTGTTGAAATTTCCGGCAGAAGCGCCGCCTGCGGAAGAAGCTCCGCCCGAAGCAACATCATCAAGGTTATCCTTGTAGATAACGAATGCGAAAGGCGAGCAGCTGTCCGTTGTGAACTGAACGCACCATACGCCGTTTACATCTATTATTGCACTGGGCAGTACCTCAAGCTCCGTTGAGCTGATGAAAATATCATCGTCCGAATCGTCAATAATAGTGTCCGTTCCGTCTGTTTTAAGGTGAACGACCGTAATATAGTCTCTGTAGCCTATCATCTGGTCGGGAACGGGGATCGTAAAGGTAACATTGAAGCCCTCGTTGGGTTCTACCTCAATAAGCGTGTTCTCAAGGTAAAGGGTTATGTCAAAGGGATAGATTATAAAGCTCTTCAGACCGTTTGCATAGCCTCTGAGGACTTCCTTGATAGCTCTTGTAGACTCGTCGTTTACCGAGAAATAAGCGTCAACAGGCTCATCAAACGCCTCATGGTTAGCTGCGGCAGAAATAAGCTCGCTGTGGGAAATGCCGTAAGGCACCGTACCCTTGACATTAATGATAAAGTCAACATCAGCAGCGTTTCCTGCAGTAGGTATAGCGGAAACCGACAGAGAGTAATCGCCGATGACCCTTTCACCGTTGATCATCTTGTAGGCCGCAACCATATAGGTGTACTTCTTGCCGTTTTTAAGTCCCGTATGTGTGTAGGTCGGCTTTGAAACAATGGAAATAGGCAGGAAGTTTGCTGTTTCCTCATCATAAACGTAAACAATGTAGCCTTCTGCATTCTTTACTTTAGTCCATTTCAGAGCGACCTGACGGTTTCCGGCGGTTGCCACAAGATCGGTCGGCGCAGCAAGCAAAGCACCTATCTTGACCGTTATGGAATTTGTAGGATCGCTGTAGACCCTCTGATTGTTAATGGTTTTATATGCCCTTACATAATATGTCCAGACATCTCCGCTCATAAGTCCGGTATGAGTATAGGTGGTCTTTGAAACATCTATCTCAAGCCTCTGTCCGTCTGCGGAAGTACCGTAAACGGTGTATCCCTCAGGCTTGCTGCCCTTGGAAGCTGTCCATTTAAGAGTTGCGGAGGATTCCCCTGCAGTTACGGTAAAGTCTGTGGGAGCGGCAATAGGACTGCCCACCGTTGCGCTTACCGTATTTGAAGGGATACTGTAAACAGCCGTATCGTTTATAAATTTATATGCAACAACATAATAAGTATATGTTTTTCCTGCCGTCAGTCCCGTATGTGAGAATGTAGTGCCGCTTACATTAAATGTTTCAGTCTTTCCGTCACAGGTAGCATAAAGCACATATCCTGCCGCACCGGGAACAGTTGTCCAGGAAAGCTCTATCCTGCCGTCATACGGGGTAGCCTTCAGACCGCTGGGGAAGGCTATGGAGCCGCCCAAGGTAAATGATTCTTCATCGGAAGGCTTGCTTCTGTAACGCTGATATGTGCCGTCGGTAAGTCTGAGATCCTTGTACGCAACAACGTAATATGTATATGTTACGCCATACTCGGGATTCAGCTGTGTATATTCTTCCGATGTAATATCCTTTATATCGGCATAGGACTTGCCCTCAGTGCAGATATAAAGCTCATAGCCGTCCGCACCGTCTACCTTGTTCCATGTTATTTTAAGATTATTTCCGACCTGTGTTATCGTAAGATTGGTAGGTCTTTTAAGCGGTTCGCCTACCGTTGCGGTAACCTCACGGCTTTTATCTTCACTTTCCTTATATTTGTAGGAATTAAGGACTTTTTTTAACGAAACGACATAATATCTGTATGTATCGCCGTTTTTAAGACCCTTATGGATGTATTCCGTGCCGGACATAATATCCACAGAGCCATCGCTCACATATCCGGAAGAGGTTTTCCGTGCAATATAAAGCCTGTAGCCGTCAGCATTTTTTACAGCAGACCATGTTACCTTTATCTGCTGATCGGCAGGCTCGGCATATATTTCAGTAGGCGCTGCAACCGGCTCGCCGATCACGATCCTAAGTCCGTTAACAAGATTATCATCAGGAACATACTTACTTACCGGCATATGCTTGCCGCCCACCATTTTGTAGGAACGGATATAGAATTTGTAGATCTGATCGTCTGTAAGACCCTCTATTGTACGGGCATATCTTGCTCCGCCGCCTGATAAAGACGCTGTTTTGGTTGATTCAGCCGTCCATTCATCAAACGCCGTAGTATCGATAACATACTCTTCTCCGGCTTCATTCACGCCGACCTTCTGCATTATAACATCGAAGCCGTATACATCGGGGTCGTAGCATATCCAATTCAAGGTAACAGAACGTGAGCCGGGAGTTCCGTCAAAGCTGAGGGGCGCACTTATAGAGGTCTCGACCTTTACCGAAGCAGCCTTACTGCCTTCGCTGCGCTGATTATTGTTGTTCTTGTTTACAGCATATATAACATATTCATATTCGGTGTAATTAAGAATGTTGTTATCCTTATATACGCATTTTGTTTCCTCAGAATATACGGGATACTCATATATCTCTTCCCATTCGGACCAAGAGGAGCCTTCTTCAATGCTCCTGCTTCTTCTTGAAACGATATAGCTTGTGGCATTGTCAACGCTGCTCCACGAAACCTCAACATATGTATCCTTGCTTACCGCAGACACATTCTGAGGGATGGATGTATCCGTATAGATAGTGTATAATTCCTCCGCCGAGCCGTAGGTGTTTCCCGTAGGAATAGGCGTTGTAAGATAACCGATCATACGGGGATTTGTTTCCGATACATACTTAAGTCCTACCGAATTGGTATTAGCATTAATATTGCTGTATGCGCAGACTATGTACTTATACTTAGTGGTATCCTGCACATCGGTATCGGTATAAAGGAGAGATACTCCCGGCGATTCAAATTCTGTCGGCGGACTTACAACACTTATAGGCTTATAGTCCCCGTCATTTACGCTTCTGTAAATAATATATCCGTCAACATTACAGCTTTTGCTGTTGTCATTGGCATATTCTATCTTATCGGGGGTCGTATCCTGAAGATGTATATTGATATATTTTTTTCCGCTTGTAATACCTGTAGGATAATCATATGTAAGGGTATATTCGGGAATTATCAGAGGATCACTGAGAACGACCTTGGAATCAGCGCTTCCTCCGACGTAAGCATAGTAATATTTATGATCTTTTTGAGTAAGATCACTGTTGCTTGAAGGCTCGGTTTTAGAATAATTATACGCCTGCGCAAGTCTTACGCCTATTGTATAAGGCTGTGTACTGCTCAATATACGGTTATTGGTCGTTTTAAGTTCGAAAGTAAACGACGCTCCAAGTTTGTTTGTAGGAACATCGGCAGCCTTCACCGCAGTTTCTGTTCCGCCTAAAATATATACTACATCAATTGCATAAAAAGAACCGTTTGTATTATTATCACCGTTAGTGGGAAGACTTGTAAGAAGAGCGTCATATTCAAAGGTAAGCTTTATTGATTCATTGGAAATAACATATGATGTGATCCTTGGTGTGGGAAGCTCAGGTGTATTCACATCATACCATCCGTTATTTTCACCCTGCTGATAGTCAGGGTTATCCCATAATGCCCAAACGCTGATAGCCGGCATTACCGCAGGCACGAACATACCCACAAAGGCAAAAGTCAGCACAAGAGATACCGCCCTTGACAAGAAGGAACGCTTTACATAAACTATATCGTCCTTCCTTTTCTTAGGCGCTTTTTCTCTGCTTTGACGCTTTATTCCGAGGAAGTTTCCCTCCTTGTCGGAAAGTGCAATATCAATGTTGCAGGCAATAAAATAGAACAGCTTAACAAAGCCTGCTGCAATAAGGCAGGGGATAAGCATAATAAAATGCTTTTCTGCGCAGTCTGAAAGGCGCTTTAAAATTTTCTTTTTTGTATTAAAATCAAGCATATATACCCTCCGTAAAGAATAATGCGTTAAATTTCAATGTTCACAGATATTTAGCATAATTATATCACATTTATTAACGATTGTCCAGTACGAAAGGAAATAATTTTGCACAAAATTTAGGTGCCGTTACCGTATATTTCCCGTGTTTCTCCGTCAAGCCGCCTGCGGAACGCCTCGCAGAGCCACGCCGCCGGTATTGACAGCAAAAACCACAGCGCCGAGAACATAAGGCAAATCTGCCCGAAAAGATTAAAGGGCTGCGCCGAATAGTCCCACACATCCCAGTTAAGCAGCAGGTTCACCATACAGCCTACGGCAAACTCAAACGCCGTTATAACAGCCGTTCCGTACAAGCATTTTGCAAGCATAGACTCCTCCGGATTGGCGCTGTAATGCCTGTACATAATAAGAAAGCACAATCCCCCCGTTATTGTCATAGACCAGTGCGTAAAACCCCTGAAACATATTTCTATCAGCGAATATAAAGCTCCCCCGAACAAAAACAGCGTTATATCCTCCCTGAAACGGCGCATTTTTCCCATTCTGCCCCTCCCGTTGATTTTTTATCTGTAATTATTATAAACAGGCGGCATTTTTTTATAAAAGGAAATATCAGAAATGAAATTCTCCCCTATTTTTTCTCTTTTTCGTTTTTCTTTCATATTTCTAACACAAACAAAGGATATACTGTAATCATTCCAAACAAAACGGAATACAAACCACACCCCCCCATTAATTATTTTTCATATTTCCCTCTTCTTTTTTTAATCCCCCTGCGGACGAGTACCGCAGGGACGCATAAACCGCCGGAAACGGCGTTAAGTTAAGGAAAAGCAGGTTTATGTTTTATCTATAGCTTTTCCTACGGCCTCTGAAAAAATAATGCGGCTAATAGATCGAAACCGCCGTCCCGAACCGCAGAAATATCTGCGCATTACAAAGGGGCGGCATCCAAAAAATATCTGCTTTAGGCAGTTTACATATAAGTACACCTTCCATTATCTCCTTTTTCATTACCCCCTCTTTTTATAATGCGCTTTTCTCAGGAGCGCATTTATTTTTTTAGCACAAATGTGTCTAAATTGTAAATAATGCAGTTTCCCTCTTGAATTTAAGAAAAATATGTTTTATACTTGTGTTAGCACTCTCAACAAGGGAGTGCTAACACTTTAAAGTTAAAAGTGCTAATCATATACATTATTTTATCAAAATCAAAGGAAGTGCTTTAAAATGGCAGAGACCAAACAGTTCAAAGCAGAATCCAAGCGTCTGCTTGATATGATGATCAATTCTATCTACACACACAAGGAGATATTCCTCCGTGAGATCATTTCCAACGCCAGCGATGCAATGGACAAGCTGTATTTCAAATCCCTTACCGACGACAGCGTAGGAATGAACCGTTCCGATTTCTTCATCAAGATAGAAGCCGACAAGGACAACGGTGCGCTTGTTATCCGTGACAACGGTATCGGTATGACCAAGGACGAGCTTGAAAACAACCTTGGCACTATCGCAAACAGCGGCTCTTTCAGCTTCAAGAACGATGAAAACAACACCGCCGATGACGTTGACATAATCGGTCAGTTCGGCGTAGGCTTCTACTCCGCATTCATGGTAGCAAAGGAAGTTCAGGTTAGAACAAAGGCTTTCGGTTCCGACCAGGCTTATCTCTGGAGATCGGAGGGCGTTGACGGCTACACTATCGAAGAATGTGAAAAAGACGATGGCGTAGGCACAGAGGTCCGCATCATACTTAAAGACGATACGGACGACGAATCCTACAGCGAGTTCCTTATGCAGTGGAAGATAAAGTCCCTTGTCAAGAAGTATTCCGATTATATCCACT
The DNA here is from genome assembly GCA_051881775.1 of Oscillospiraceae bacterium. GTDB lineage: Bacteria > Bacillota > Clostridia > Oscillospirales > Ruminococcaceae > UMGS363. The sequence continues at coordinate 37,926 of JBJEQN010000093.1, forward strand.
ACCCCATTAAGTTCGATATGGAACACGACCACCTTAAAGAAGGCACAGGCGTTGACGATGTTCCGGCAGAGTACGAGACCACCGTTGAAACGGAAACTCTCAACAGCATGACACCTCTCTGGCGCAAGAACAAGAGCGAAGTTACCGAAGAGGAGTACAACAACTTCTACAAGGAAAAATTCTACGACTACGCAGACCCTCTTAAGTGCATACACGTTAAAACAGAAGGTACCGCTACCTATGACGGACTTCTTTATATCCCTGCCAACGCTCCCATGGACTTCTACACCAAGAATTACGAAAAGGGACTGCAGCTTTATTCCAGCGGCGTTCTTATTATGGACAAATGCTCCGACCTTATCCCCGACCACTTCTGCTTTGTAAGAGGTCTTGTGGATTCTCAGGATCTTTCGCTTAACATCTCCCGTGAAATGCTCCAGCACGACCGCCAGCTTAAGCTCATTGCCAAGTCCCTTGAAAAGACTATAAAGAACGAGCTTAAAAAGATGCTCACAAACGAGCGTGAAAAGTACGAACAGTTCTGGAAGACCTTTGGAATGCAGATAAAATTCGGCGTTTACAACGGCTACGGCGCAAACAAGGAACTGCTCAAAGACCTGCTTATGTTCTACTCCTCCAACGAAAAGAAGCTTGTAACTCTTGACGAGTACGTTTCCCGTATGAAGGAAGACCAGAAGTACATTTACTACGCAGCTGCCGAGACTGTCGACAAGGCAGACGCTCTCCCTCAGACGGAAGTTGTCAAGGATAAGGGCTATGAGATACTGTACCTCACCGAAAATGTGGACGAATTTGCTGTAAAGATACTTGAAAGCTACGAGGACAAGCAGTTCAAGTCCGTTTCCGACGCAGACCTTGACCTTGATACTCCCGAAGAAAAGGAAGAATTCAAGAAGCTGTCCGAGGAAAGCAAGGATATGCTTGAAGAGATAACCAAGGCACTGGGCGGAAAGATAAAGTCTGCAAAGCTGTCCGAAAGACTTAAATCCCACCCCGTCTGCATCACAAACGAGGGTCAGATCTCCCTTGAAATGGAAAAGACATTTGCACAGATGCCCAACGACCAGAACGTCAAGGCGGAAAAGGTGCTTGAAATAAACCCCAACCACGAAATTTTCGGCGTTCTCAAATCACTTTACGATACCGATAAGACAAAGCTGGACGATTACAGCAAGATCCTTTACACTCAGGCTCTCCTTATCGAAGGAATGCCCGTTGAAGACCCCCTTGAATTCTCCAACCTTGTGTGCGGTCTGATGGTGGATAAAAAGTAACACTGTTGCCGAAGAACAGCGAAGCGATAATGGGATTCCAAAGGGATGAGTCCCAACCGCGAAGCGGAATAAAGTTTACGTCCACGCTTTTCAAAGGGTGGCAGGGGTCAAGGGGACAGCGTCCCTTGTCGCTCCCGCAGGAGCGAAATCCCCAAAACTAAGGCGCAACGCAAAGCTGCGTTAAAAACAGCAAAGTAAAAGTTAACAAAGGCGCAATTCACATAAAAAACCGGAACCGAGCAAGTTTTTGTACTATACAATAACTTAGGAACCGACCAAATGTGAATTGCGCCCATTTCTATCCCATATCAACAAAGTCACCCTCGCAGAAAAATATATTGAGCGGAGCGAAATGTATTTTTCTGCGACACGGCAAAAATTAATTCGGAATTCGGAATTATGTCCGTTTTACCTTAATATGCCATGTAAGCAAATCGGGGCTGTTGCACGTTAATAAAATTATAACAAAAACGGGCGGCTGATAGCCGCCC
>JBJEQN010000094.1:0-7965 GCA_051881775.1 Oscillospiraceae bacterium
AAATCAAGCCGACAATCTTGTAACTGTTGAAAACAGTTTTATATTGGATTTCGGCGCAGATTTTTTCCCGTTTTTTATTGGTGTTTAGTATTATTAATGTACAACAGCCCCATTATAGTATTGATCTACCACAGCTGCTTTTCGGAAGGACAGTGCATATCCTTTTTTGCGGCTCTCAGCTCCACAAAGCAGCCGCACTTGCCGCAGGTACCCTCGCCCAAGAAGTCACATTCTCCGCATATGCTCAAACGGCGGCGGTATTCCGCTTCTTCCGTGCGTTTTTCCCTTGGTATGGCGGCTATCATTTCGGATATTTCCTTGTATATCCCGTTTTTGTCAATGTCTGCGAAAAAGCATTTTTTACAGAAGGGTCTGCTCATTTTACGGTCACGCTTACAACGGAGCAGGGCGGCAGTTCTGCAGTAAGTACGCCCTTTTCAAGGGTCACGCTAAGCTCGGCAACGGCAAGCCTGTCGGGTGCTTCAAAGTCGTTGCAGGTGTGAACCTCGCCTGTAAGAATACGGGCAGACGCTTCGGAGCATTCAAAGCCTCTTATATCGCAGGATATTTCTGCGCTGTCTTCAAGAGAACAGTTGGCTAAGGTGATCGTCATCACGCCGTCCTTAACGGAAGCGGAGCTTGAAAGAAGGGGAACTCTGACCTTTTCTCCTGCCTCCTCATTGGTGCTGAAGCAATAGACAGCCTCGCCGTCCTGATGCTCCTTGAACAGGTCGAAAACGTGATATGTAGGCGTTTTCACCATTTTTTCTCCCTCGGTAAGAATAAGCGCCTGAAGCACGTTTACAGCCTGCGCAAGATTTGCCATAATAACACGCTTGCTGTGTCTGTTGAATATGTTAAGATTGCAGGCTGCAACGATAGCGTCACGCATTGTGTTCTGCTGATAGAGGAAGCCGGGATTTGTACCCTTCTCCACATCGTACCAGCAGCCCCATTCGTCCACGATAAGACCGATGTCGCCTTCGGGGTCGTAACGGTCCATAATATTTGTGTGGCGTGTGATAAGCTCATCCATATAAAGGGTTTTGGAAACGGTGCTGTAATAAAGCTCGCTGTCAAATTCCAATGCGCTGCCCTTATGCTCCCAGTTTCCTGTTGGAACTGTATAATAGTGGAGAGATATGCCCCTTGTATGATACTTGTTCAGATTTTTCATTATAACTTCTGTCCAGTTGTAATCATCCGAGTTAGGACCGCAGGCGATCTTGAAAAGCTCGTTGCCGGAAAAGTTTTTGCAGAAGCTCTGATAGCGGCGGTATTCGTCTGCATAGTATTCGGGGCGCATACTTCCTCCGCAGCCCCAGTTTTCGTTGCCTATGCCAAGATATTTCAGCTTCCAGGGCTTTTCTCTTCCGTTTTCCTTTCGCAGCTCGGACATAGGAGAACCGCCATCAAGGGTGATATATTCCACCCAATCGGAAAGCTCCTCTATGGTACCGCTGCCAAGATTTCCTGCAAGGTACGGCTCACAGCCCACAAGCTCGCAAAGGCGGAAAAACTCGTGAGTACCGAAGGAATTATCCTCGGTAACTCCGCCCCAGTTCGTGTTTACGATCTTCTTGCGCTGCGATTTTTCGCCGATGCCGTCTTTCCAGTGATATTCATCTGCAAAGCAGCCGCCCGGCCAGCGGAGAACAGGCAGTTTTATATTGCGGAAGGCTTCGATAACATCGTTTCTTATGCCGTCCGTGTTAGGTATGGTGGAATTTTCTCCCACATAGATGCCGTTGTAGATACATCTGCCCAGATGCTCGGAAAAATGTCCGTAAAGCTCGGGCTTGATATGAGATATTTTGTCGGCAGCGTTGATAAGCATTGATATTTTCTTCATTTTAGCTTTTCCTTTCTGAAATGGTATTGATACTATAGTATGAACGATATTGTTAACTATAATAATTATCAGCCATTGACAAATTTTTTTCAATGACGTAATATATTATTATACTGACAAATCCTACGATTATAGGTGATAGCTTATGATGATATTCCACGCCATCGGAATGAATTACCGACACGACAGCGATTTTGAAATTGACCGTCCGGACGGTTCGGGTGATGATCTGCTGCTTATTTTTAAGACGGAAGCCAAAGTATTTCTTGAAACAGAAGAAGTAACGGTGCCTCCGCATAGTGCGATATTTTACAGAAACGGCGCACCTCAGCATTACCGTGCAAGCAACAAAGAATATGTTAATCATTTTCTTCATATGGAATGCAGCGGCGAAGAGGAATTTTTTGCTGCAGCAGAACTTCCGTTTAGCAAGGTCATACCTCTTTCGGACACAGGTGAAGCAGAGGATATCCTGCGAATGATAAGCAGGGAAGAAATGTCAGGTTCACCGCATAAGGAACAGTATATGGATATGCTGATAAAAATGCTGATACTGAAATTATCCGACTGTGGGCGCAGATATAACTGCCAACAGCCCGATCACTGCATACACGGCTCTGCGCTGGACGGTTTAAGAGCCGAACTTTACAGCAATGCAGGAAGATTCAGCTCTGTTAATGAGCTTGCCAAATGTGTTAATCTAAGCCCCTCTCATTTTCAGCAGCTTTACAGAGAACGCTTCGGCGTCAGCTGCTATGACGACCTTCTGTCGGCACGAATACGTTCAGCGGAATATTATCTGAAAAACACCGGACTTACTGTAAGGGAGATAGCCGAACTGTGCGGATATGAAAATGATGTCTGCTTTATGCGCCTTTTCAAGCGGCGTACAGGCATAACTCCAAGTGAATACAGGAAAAACAGTTTATCATAAAAAACAAAGCCAGCTGCCTGCTTTATGACAGTTGGCTTTTGTGTTTTTCATTACGTCAGTAAAGCTTTTTCAGCTCGTTCAGACGCTTTTCAAATTCCTCTACGGGCATAGGCTTGTCAAAGTAGAAGCCCTGTGCATAGAAGCAGTTGTTTTCTTTCAGCAGCCGCACCTGTTCGGCGGATTCAACGCCCTCAACGATACACGAAAGCCCGATGTCCTGAGCAAGTGCGATAATATGCTTAAGCATAACATACTTCTGTGAGTCGGTGTTGTTTTCATCGGGAAGAAAGCTTTTATCTATTTTGAGTACGTTCCACGGCAGCTCTTTTATAAGATTCAGCGAAGAATAACCCATGCCGAAATCGTCGATAGAGGTACTTATGCCTGCCTCACGCAGACCGATTACGATCTCCTTAAGGTCGGAGAAATTAACGTCGGTGGTGGTTTCTGTAAGCTCTATTTCTATGTATTTATGGGGTACGTTATATTTGTCAATGCAGGAAATAATGCGGTCCAGCAGATCCATATCGCCCAGATGACGGCGTGAGAGGTTTACGGATACCTTTACAACAGGTCTGCCCTCGTCAAGCCAGCGGCGTATATCACGGCAGGTGTGTTCAAGCATATAGAAATCCAGAACGCATATGGATTTGCTTTGCTCCAATGCGGGAATGAACCTGTAGGGCGGTATCATTTCGCCCTTTCTGAACCAGCGGCACAGCGCCTCGGCTCCGCAAAGCGTATAATCCTTAAGATTTACTTTCGGCTGATAATATACACGGAATTCTTCGTTGTCGACAGCGTCGGCAAATGCGCTCTCCACCATTTTGACCTCATTGCGGTTGAGCTTAAGCTTTTCATCGTAGAAAACGCAGTTGGTCTTAAGTATATTTTTTGCTGTGCTGACAGCAATGCTCAGGCTGTCCATTATATCGGAGGGGTTATGAGAGTTTGGGGACATCATATAATATCCTGCATAAGCGGAAACAAATACACGCTCGTTAGTATCTTCGTCATATACTATCCCTGTTCCGCCGAGGTGTGTGCTGACCGTATCAAGGCTCTCCTTTTTAAAGAGTGCGACAAAGTTATCGCCGCCGATACGGCAGACATACTCGTCCTCCGAGAGCTTTGCCTGAAGCTGCGAGATAAACTTGGTCATTACGACGGTTCCACGTTCACGCCCGATGTTCTGGTTTATTACGGAGAAACGCTTCAGATTGAAATAGCAGGCGCCGTACCTGTCTATCTGTCCCGATTCAATAAGCCGGTTGATAGTTTTCATAAAGAATCTGAGATTTGGGATACCCATATCCTCATCGAAGAAAACAAGACGGTCGATCATATGCATTATCCTTGAACGTCCGTTAAATGCGAACAGCGCCTTTTCCAGCGTGAAAAGCCGTAAGCGTTCCTCCTCGTCCCAGTCGGGGTCGCCTATCCGCTGCATCATCGTATATACAGCAATGTTTCCTCCGTTTGTGATCTCACGCACCTTAAAAATACGGTCGTTATCAGCCTCACCGTCGGAAAAGAATACTATTGACTTTCCGTCGCCGTGTTCTTCATGCCGTGGGGTATCATAAAAAATTACCGATACCCTTGCTATTCTCAGCACACGGCATATATCGGAAAGAGCGTCCGACATATCGGGGTCAAAAAAATCTGTGATCCCCTCGGCCTTGATTATAAAATTATCAAATGCTTTAGAATATTCAACTGCATTAAAACTCATTTTACATCCCTCTTTAACCCTTTACCTCAAGCTGAGGAATACTCAGTCTGAAAGCAGGTTCGCCGTTGCTGCCGATTCCTGCTTCGATCCTGCCTGACATCTGTTTGGTAAGCGCTGCGATCAAGGATAGTGCAAAATTTGATTCTCCGTCTCCGCTGATAACGTCTGCTGCCGATATATTAAGGAAATAAGCCTTTATGCTGTCCATTATATCGGAGGGGATATTCAGTCCGCCGGAGGATATATCAATATCGAGTATTGAAGCATAGGATATTTTTCTGCATGAAGCGTTTATGGTAATGTCCGTTCTTTCGGAATATGTGATACAGCCTGTGAGAAGCTTGTTGAGTATCTGACCTATCTTGCCCGAATCCCCAAGCATATATTCGGGAACGCTGCCGTCTATCTTAATTATAAGAGAAATGCTTTTTTCCGAAAGGCTGTCCTTTACGCTGTCGGCGACCTGACCGAGAAGAATGTTCAGATCGTATGTAGTTTCGTTAAGCTCCACCTCGCCGCCTGCCATGCGTATGTAGTCAACGGTGTCGCTCACCATTGAATAAACGTCGGAGCTTTTGTTAATCAGCTCCTTGATAGAGCTTTCCATAACGTTCCTGTCGCCGTTGCTGACCGCTTCCTTGGCAATGGACATCCAGTCGTTAACGTTTTTTTCCATATTAAGGCTCATATTCATTATATAAGCGGATTGGGAACGGGCAGCCCGTTCAAGCTTGCGGCTCTGATTGAGTGCAAGGTAGTTGTTATATGCCATTTCGGAAAGGAGCTGCGCTATTTCATAAAGGAATTCCGCAGCTTTTTCTACGGTTTCCTGGGCAACGACAGAGATCTTTTCGGCAGCAGCTATGTAAACATCGGGGTCTATATCCAGATCCTTGGCAATAGCCGTCATCTTCTCCCTGTCAAGGGAAGAGGTGCGGATCTGACCGCCGATAACGCTTCCAATAAATTTGCCGTCCACCATTATCGGGGAGGCAAAATCCACCAGACCTGCATGGCATTGGTAAACGGCAGGCTTTTTGTTGTGCAGAGTTTGCAGAGCGCCGTTTTTGTCACATTCCTCGCAGCGCTTGCAGCCCTTTTCCGATTTTCTTGTAAGGTTGGTGCAAAAGTCCGTAAATCCGCTTCCGACGGTAACGGGAATGCCGTTTTCATCGGTTATCAGAGCAGCCATTCCGGTAAATTTGGAGAACCCGTCCTGAAATTGCTGTAAAATATTAGGAGGTATCAGATCGGTCAATTTTAAGTCTTTCATAGCACACCTTCTTTAAGTCATAGTGCCGGGATAAGCCGTCAATGCGCAGCGATCATTTTGCCGCTCTTGATAGTGTGACAAAAACGGCAGAAATGATCTGAGCGGCGTTTTCCCGGTGCAGCACCGCATAAAATTGATGCTGCATAAAGCTGTTAAAATGTAAATTATAACCTATGAGCATTGTACTATTTGATGTTTTTATTACATTATACCATATATTAATAAAAATTTCAAGGGTTATTTATGGATTTAGCCCAATTTTTTTAAACGCCATTTTAAAATATGGGAAAAATAAGCCGGGAGCTTATTACATATAGCAGTTCCCGGCGCAGATTTTTTTCGTTTTTATTGGTGTTTAGTATTATAATGCCGCCTGCAAACGTCTTTTATTGCGGCAGCGTTTCGGGGAATATCTCCCAGTAAAATTTCCGTTTAGCCTGCGGAAAGTCACTCAGAATACCATGCTCCGGGTCGTAAAAAACGCCGTCTGCATACAGCGACCAGTGCCAGCAGCGAGGAGTTTCAAGGCTGAGAAGAGCGCATACGGGGAGGTCGGCTTTTGTCTGAGCCTGTTTTCGTTCGGAGGAGAATTTTACGCCGTGTTCGGTCAGCACACGCTTCATTTCCCGAAGGTCGGTTTCACGGTCGTTGCTAAGATATTCGCAGATTTGTTCGGCGGTCGTTCCAAGCAGCATTGCAAGCACCGCCTGACCGCATTGCAGGTCGGTGGGTTCGTGGATATAATTAATGTTCATATTCTTGCACCCTCAACAAAACCCCGCAAGCGAAGGGGAGCCTCCTTTGCCATTTCGTAAGAAAATTTGCGAAGTGAACAAAGTTTGCGGCTCGGTACCGATAAATACTTCTTTATCGGTAGTACCCTAATACCTGCGAGGCTTTAGATTTCCGGTCAACCTATAGACAACCGCATTTATACATAGGTCAATCGGCTGTCGGTATGAGTTCTTTGATTTTCCTGCGCACAGCCTCCAGTGCGGCAGCAGGCTCGGAAATGCTTTTTACCGCAGTTTCCATAGGACAAAATCCCGTCCCTGCACGGTTTCGTATGGCATCGGCAAGTGTACCGTATTCAACGTCGATCCCGTTTTCGGTCAGGACTTGTTTTGCAGGTTCGCTTATTACATCGGCATACACCGCTTTTACTCCGAGGATAACGTATAAAAACGCTGCCGCTTTTCCTACCACCTTATCAGCTGCGGAAAAGCCTTTCATATCGGTACTGCCGTCTATCCACGCAAGCAGAGGCTTTACGCCCCGTTCTGTGCTTGTGTAAATTTTGTCTTCATAGCAGATAACGCAGGTATAACCTTCGCTTTTAAGCAGCGACTTTGCTTTTTCAATATCACTTTTCATTTTTGCTCATATTCTCCACACGATATACAATAAGAGGGATAAGCACCAGCTGCAAAGCAATTCCGAAGATACCTGCGGCGATGCTTGTCCATATTATCGAAACGGGAACGGCTGTATTTCCGAAAGCGTAAACGGAAAGTAGGACAGCGCCTGCACGGACTGCACGACCGCCTATCTGTACGGCGAGGACTTTTGCTACAACGGGGATATTCACATTGCGGAGAAGTCCCGAAAAAAGTCCGTATGCGCATAATTCTATCATCATAAAGGGCAGCATTGCCGATGTGGGCATACCTGTCAGAGCAAAGCTAAGGAGAGGAGCAAGAAGTCCTGCTGCTGTGCCTGCGTAAGGTCCTGCCAGAAGTCCTGCGAGGAATATGGTAAGGTGCATTGGTAGAAATGTTTCACCGAGCTTTGTACCAAGTCCGGAAACTGCACCCATAACGTGGAATAACTGAGGAAGGGCAACTGCGCCTATTATTGCAAATACTGCCGCAAGTGTCTGAATCTTTACGGAAAGACGGGGCTTTTCAATTGTTTTTACTGCTGACATAATAATTCTCCTTTTTATCTGAGTTTGGAATCAAAATCCGCCATAGCTTCGGAAATTTTTATCTGCTGAGGACATACCGCTTCACAGCTTCGGCAGCCTATGCAGGCACTCGGCTGTTTATCTTCGGATATGGACGAAAGCGCCATAGGTGCAATAAATCCGCCGCCTGTGAATCTGTGTTCGTTATACAATTCCAGCAGACGGGGAATATCAAGTCCCTGCGGACAATGGCTTACGCAGTAAT
>JBJEQN010000095.1:0-38498 GCA_051881775.1 Oscillospiraceae bacterium
TTGCCTATCTCGTCACGCATTTTTTCAAGGAATTCATCCTCAACACGAAGCTCCTTATCCTTTCTGCGGTTAAAAGCAGCCAGAACTGCGCCGAGAAGCAGGAATCCGCTTATTATCAGCAGGTCGGGCAGGTCAATGCCCAGCTTCTCCCTGCCGAGCCACATTACAGCCAGCGCCGCAAGCATAACTATATCAAGCACCTTTAGCAAGGTGTACCTGTTTCTTTTGGGAACATATCTGCTCTGCCGAAGCTTCATTTTTCAGCCGACCCTCTTTGCTCATTCTTCGTGAGGAGTCTGATTCTTGCCGAACCTGCCGCCCTTTTTGCCGTTGTTGTTTACCGCAAAGGACATTGTGAACAGCTTGTCGGTGGTGAACATTCTTACCGCAAAGAACATACATACGCAGAAGAACACTATCTGATAAACCAGACCGCCCCAATACATAAGCATATCACCGTTCATAAGATTTGTCAAGGCTGTATAGGAGTGTGTAAACGGGATAAGGAACATTATTGCCTTGAACACAGTCGACATCTCGCTCATATCAAGGAACATTGTAATGAAGAAGGGTATCATAACGGCTATCATAATAGGCATTGTAAGGGTCTGAACGGATTTAACGTCGGTAGCCATTGCGCCAAGGATAAGGGAAACTGCAAGTCCGATAGCCACCGTAAGGAACAGCTGAAGTCCGAAAAGCAGATAGCTTACGGGAGAAAGCGAAAGTCCAAGCTCCGCCATTGCCTGCGCAGAGGAAAGAGCCTCTCCTGCGGAAGCTGCGGCGTCCATAGAGCCTGCTATCTGTTCTGTAGCGCTTCCCATCATTCCCGTCATGTAGAAGAAAAAGCCTACCATCATGAAAAGGGCGTTGAGCAAAGCGGAAATAACAGCCGCCGTCATCTTGGACATAAGCACCGTAAGTCTTGAAACAGGCGTGGAAAGGAGAGTTTCAAGGGTCTTATCTATCTTTTCGGTGGAAATAGCCGTCATTATCATCTGCGCAGCCATAAGGAGCAGGAAGAAGATAACAAAGGGCGCTATCATAGACTGCATCATCATCATTGCCTGAAGAGCGGCAGAAGATATCCTTGCCGTTTTTCCGTTGGCAACGGTGTATTCAATAAGATTTACGGGGGTCTTTACCCTTTCTATCTCGCTGTCGTCAAGACCGTAGGTGCGGAGCAGTATCTCATCGGTGGAAACATCCTGAATGCTGCTTATAACGTCACCTGCGGAAAGAGAAGACATAGATGAAGAGAAACCGCCGGTGGAAACAGTGCTCACAAAGAGAATATCGGCAGGCTCCTTGTTTACAAGAATACTGTCGCCGTAGCCCTCGGGAATGATGACCGAGTTCTTTATGTCAAGTCTTTCAAGCTCTGCGGCGTAATCCTCACCCTGAATATCAACGTAATCAATTGTAACGGAACCGTCCTTCGTTACCTTGTCAAGCACCGACTTTGTAAAATCGGAATCATCACGGTTGCACACGGTTATGGTGGAGGTATCCATGCTTTCCTCCATAGCGGTGCCCATTATCTGTCCCATAAAGACAAACAGCACCAGAACAAACACCATACTTACGATAGCCTGAGGCGTTATAAGCTCTCCAAGCTCCTTTTTAAGCAAATTACCGAACTTCATTTTCAAGCACCACCCTTTCAAAAACTTCCTCAAGGTTAGCGGCACTGTAGCGTTCCTTAAGCTCGTCAATGCCGCCCGTTACCATAAGCTTTCCCTTTGTCATAATGCCAACTCTGTCGGAAAGGTACTCTATTTCAAGCATATTATGTGAAGAAAGCAGGAAGGACATATTCTGTTCCTTTGCAAGAGTCTTTATCATTTTGCGTATCTCAAGAGCGTTGATAACGTCAAGTCCCGAGGTAGCCTCGTCCATAATGGCAAGCTTAGGCGCTGTCATGACCGCTCTGGAAAGGAGCAGCTTTCTTATCATACCTCTTGAATAGCCGCCGATCTTGTCGTCAAGACGGTCACCAAGACCGCATATAGCCTCGGCACGGCGAACGTACATCTCAACCGTTTCCTTATCGGAAGCAAAAAGACCTGCCATAAAGTAAAGGTACTTTCTTCCTGTCATGGTCTTGTACGCACCGGCTTCATCGGGAAGGTAGGTTATGCTCTCACGCACCTTTGCAGCCTCCTTGACAACGCTGTGTCCGGCAACAAGAGCGTCCCCGGAGGTAGGCTGTATAAGCGTTGAGATCATACGGATAGTAGTTGTTTTTCCGGCACCGTTAGGACCGATAAGGGCAAATATCTCGCCCTCGCCAACGCTGAACGATACCCCGTCAGCCGCAAAAACATCCTTCTTGGGGTACTTTTTGGAAAGCCCCTGAACCTCAAGAACATTTGCCATACTTTAAATCTCCTTTAACCAAGAACTTCATCCGCCGTTGCAGCAGCGGACTTCCGTTCTTGTATTTATGTATTAAATGATTAGTACAATCATACTATACTACATTATTTTAGCTTTGTCAAGTATTCCCTTAAAAATTTTTGAATTTTTTTAAAAAATGCTCCGAAACAATAAATTATACGCCAAAAAGCCCGAATCTGCGCCGTTTTATAAGAAAAAGCAAAAAATAAAAATTTTTTTGAAAAAAGGCTTGACAACCTCAAACACATATGATATAATAAATATCGTCGTCAGGGATGACGTAAAGAAATCCCGATGAAAAACAGAATATTTGGTTATGCGGTAGTGCTGGAATAGGCAGACAGGCACGTTTGAGGGGCGTGTGTCTTTGACGTATGGGTTCAAGTCCCATTTACCGCACCAAATCAAAAAGTCCGTAAAAGTGATTTTACGGGCTTTGTTTTTTATGTTTGACAACAGTTTTTTCCGTAATTCTCCTTGAAATCCCCTCGGATCTATTGTATAATAGACCCAGTGAAACGAGGTGACGGCTGTGAAATACGATCTTCCCAAAAAAGTTGAAGCGGAGATCATTGGATATGCAAAGGAAAACGGGTTATCAAAAGTTATCCTTTTCGGCTCCCGTGCAAAATGCTGCAATACCCCGAGAAGCGATGTTGACCTTGCCATTTCCGGCGGAGATATTGATAATTTTGCATTTCTTCTTGAAAACAAGGCGGATACCCTGCTTATGTTTGACATAATCGACCTTGACAAGCCTGTTTCCGCCGCACTTGCAGAGGAAATAAGCAAATACGGAGTTGTTATTTATGAAAAAATATGATAATTTTTCCTCCTGCTTTGAAACGCTGAAAAAAGCAGACAGAGAGGCGGCATACAGCGATGATATTTACCGCACGGGCGTTATCGGACAGTTTGATCTTACCTTTGAGCTTGCATGGAAAGCCCTACAAGCGGCGTTAAGGCTCCATTCCGTTGCCGAAGCCGACACCGGTTCCCCAAGGGAGATAATCAAGCTTGGATTCAAGGTAGGATTTATAGCCGATGAACGTGTATGGCTGGATATACAAAAGGACCGCAACAGTTCGGTGCATATTTACAACGAAGAAGAAGCAGACCAAATCGTCGGCAGGATATTTGACCGCTATATTCCGGCGTTTGAAGCGTTTTCCAAGACTATCAGGGAAAAGCTTGACGAAGCAGAAGAATAAACACGGGGTCGTTGCACGTTAATTATAAAATTGCGGGCGGCTATCAGCCGCCCGTTTTTGTTATAAATTTATTAACGTGCAACAGCCCCGTTTTAACAAATATCATTCCGCAGCCTCGGTCTCGCCTGTTTCTTCCGCTTTCTCGTCAAAATCGGCAACGACATAACCTTCGGGAAGGTCAAAAACGCTGTCGTCTATATCTCCCGTTTCGATCTCAACGGTAAACACCGTGTCGGAGTCGTAAAGCATCACCGGCATGGAATTTTCATCAAAAATATAGGCAAAACTGCCAAAGGTCTCGCAGATATAATCCTCTCCGCCGCAGGATATATTTATCCTTTTAGCTTCTACGCCTTCTTCGGGAAAGAGTATTGCGGAATCAAGCACCATTTTACTGCCGTACATTTCAACCTCTTCGTCCGAGATAGTTTTTTTATAGCCTATCAGATCTGCCGGAGAATAGGAGTGCAGAACGTTGCCGTCTATAAACAGCATACTTGCCGCAGAAGGCATACATACCGCCAGTTTTATCCTGCCCGTTTCTGCCGCAGCTTCGATAGCGGTGTTATTGCTCTTCATTTTTATATAGAATCCCTCCGAGCCTGCGCAGAAGTCGTAAAAGGCTTTGGAAAGGCTCTCGCTGTATGGCACGGAGCCGTCACCTTCCGCTTCAAGCAGGTCTTCAAGAGTGCCTGCCGCCGCTTCAAGGTCTTCCCTGAGTTCAATGTCCAAGGCATTGTAAAATTCCTCCATTTTGCCCGAAAGGACCGGGGCGGTCTCCGTTACCGACGTTGTTTCGGAAGACGTTTCCGAAGCAAGGGCTTCCGTCTTTTCCTGCACGGTTTCCAACGAAGCCGCAGTGGACGCTTCGGAAGTGGTCTCCGCCGTTTCCCCGTCCGTTTTTGAGCAGGAGGAAAGCACGAGAACGGCAGCTGTGACCGCAGCTATTATGTATTTGCTTATCTTTTTCATACTAAAATCTCCTTGAATTTTATACTATTGTATAAGTATATACTCTTTTTCTCCAAAAGTCCATACCGGGGAAATATTTTTTGTAGATCCGTTTTTACAGTTTTGCGCTATTTGTAAAAAAATTTACCCTCCGCTATTGAATAAATTTTGCATTTGTGATATAATGTTATATACGCATACTGCGGCAGTCCCCAAGGAAACTATCGCAAAGCAGTATTTACTTCGCATTGTTGATCTTTCCTAATACAAATTATTCAGAGGAGATGTAGATATGATTGGCGACCTTCACTGTCACACCACCCTTTCCGACGGCTCCCTGGGAATCGAGGACATTATCGTTCAGGCGAAAAGAACGGGTATTGACTTTATTTCAATCACCGACCACGACACCATGTCTTCCATAAACCGGGCAAAGATACTCGGCGAAAGATACGGCGTTCAGACTATCCCCGGAGTCGAACTTTCGGCGTGGGACAAAAAAAGAGGCAGAAAGGTACATATTCTCTGCTACGCTCCCCAGAAGCCCGACCGTCTTGAGGGACTTTGCATAAAATCCTGCGAGATACGCCGCCAGTGCGCAGGAGAAATGATACAGAAGGTAACGGAACTTTACCCCATTACCGCCGAAAGCGTTATGAAACACGCCACAGGCTCAAAGAGCGTTTTCAAGCAGCATATCATGCATGCTCTGGTGGACTACGGCTACACCACTCATTTCTACGGCAGGCTCAATTACAAGCTGTTCAACCACGAATCGGGCAGCTGTATCGTTGAAAGAGAATACCCCGACGTTAATTTTGTCCTTGACCTTATCCACTCCTCAAGGGGCGTTGCGGTCATGGCTCACCCAGTTTACTACAACTCCATCGACCTGCTGAAGGAACTTGCTGAAAACGGCAAGATAGACGGCGTTGAGGCTTACCACTATTCTGCGGACGAGGAACAGCGCAAGATCATTCTGGACATTGCAAAGCAATATGACCTTATCATAACGGGCGGCTCGGATTTCCACGGACTTTACAACGAAAAGCCTACATACCTCGGCAGCAACACTACCGACAAGGAAAACATTGACCGCATCCTTCGGCTTGCAAATAAAAAGGATAAATAAAAAATTATATTTGTTTACTTGCCAAATTACCGTAATTCCACTTTCAACTTTTTACTTTTCACTTTCAACCTTTTACATTAATCGAAAGGAAGGATAAATAATGACTTACAATTTCACGCCTAAGGGCGTTTGTTCAAGAAATATCACTGTAGAGCTTTCAGATGACGGCGTTATCGAGAACGTCAGCTTTTTAGGGGGCTGCAACGGAAATTTACAGGGCATTTCCGCTCTTGTAAAGGGAATGAAAGCCGATGAAGCCATAAACCGTCTTAAAGGCATAAACTGCAACGGCAGAGGAACTTCCTGCCCCGATCAGCTTTCAAAGGCGCTTGAAGCTGCCCTTTCGGCACACTGATCATGGCGGACATACAGACTAAGGGGACCATAATGGATTTTCTGCGGTGGTCCCTTTTTATTATATCTGTACTGGGCTTCGGAGTGTTCCTTGCGCCTATGTTTACGGGAATTTTCAATATCGGCAACGCAGTGGGAATGGCTTTCTTTGCAGCCTGCGCCGTGCTTTTGCTGAAAGGGCAGGCTTTTACGGCATTTCTCCGTGAGCATACCGCAGCAAGGGTAATTTTCTCGGTTTTAACGGCGTTTGCGGCGGTGCTTTTCATACTTGCCCTTATAATTTCCGCTTTTATGATAAAGGCGGCGAACAACAAGCCCGAGAATCCTTCCGTACTTGTTGTTCTGGGGTGCAGAGTAAAGGGCGAAGCTCCCAGCCTTATGCTTGAAAAGAGGATAAATGCGGCTTATGGGTACCTTGCGGAAAATCCCGACGCTGTTGCCGTACTTTCGGGCGGACAGGGCAGTGATGAGCTTATAAGCGAAGCGGAGTGTATGTACCGTGAGCTTGTGAAAAAGGGCGTTGACCCGAACAGGCTTATTCTTGAGGATAAGTCGGTGAACACACGGGAAAATATACGCAACTCCTTCCGTATCATTGAAGAAAAGGGAATTGCCGGCGAGACAACCATTGTAACAAACGAGTTCCACCAGTACCGTGCAAAACTTATTGCCCGTAAAGAGGGCAAGGAGGTCACCGCCGTTACTGCGGACACTATGATCTTTCTTCTCCCGACCTACTGGGTAAGAGACTGCCTCGGATGCGCATATGAGATCATTTCCGACTGACGGTCAGGTTATTTATTAACCAAGTTTTATTATATTCGACACAGATCCGTGCTAAAATAATGGTACAGTGGCGTTTTGCCGCAAAAGCAGAATCAGAAAGGAACGGACATAAAATGAAAAAAATGCTCTTTGTCTTTAACCCTCATTCAGGCAAGGGACAGATAAGATTTCATCTTCTGCAGATACTTGACCTTTTCACCAAAAACGGCTATGAGGTCACCGCTCACCCTACGCAGGAAAAGCTGGACGCATTCCGCACCGTTGTTGCAGCAGGCTCGGATTTCGATGTTATCGTGGCAAGCGGCGGCGACGGCACTCTTAACGAAACAATAAAAGGTCTTATGCAGCTTGACCGCAAGATACCCCTCGGATATATCCCTGCAGGAACAATGAACGATTTTGCTTCAAGCCTCGGTATTCCCAAAAATATGCCCAAGGCTGCAGAAAAGATAGTACGGGGCGAAACGGCAGAGGTAGACATCGGCTCTTTCAACGATGAGTTTTTCACATACGTTGCAGGCTTCGGCGCATTTACCGATGTAAGCTACGAAACACCTCAGCAGATGAAAAACGTGTTCGGAAGCCTTGCATATATTGCAGAAGCCCTGCGTCTGAAAAGGCTCAGCAGCACAAAATCCTACCGTGTTAAGCTGTCATATGACGGAAACGTTATCGAGGACGACTTTATTTACGGTATGATGTGCAACTCCATCTCTGTAGGCGGCTTCAAGGGGCTGGGCGGCAAGGACGTACTTCTTAACGACGGTATTCTTGAAGGACTTTTCATTAAAATGCCAAAAAGCCTTGCGGAGCTTCAGCAGATAATAAACGCTTTGCTTGCAAGGGAGCTTGATTCGGAATATTTTTACTGTATCAAAACAAATGCGGTGGAAATAAGCTCGGAGGAGGACATTTCCTGGACGCTTGACGGTGAATTCGGCGGCAATCTGAAAAATGTTTCCATAAAAGCCTGTCAGAAAGCCGTTTGCATATTCACCTCACCAAACAGCAAGCTGCTTGGCGGCACAAAGGACATCGAAACGGAAGAACTGCAGGTGGACAGCTATCCCGATTACGACTACAACGAGGAAGGCTACGAGCCGCTGGAATAAAGTTAAAAGTGGAAAGTTGAAAGTTGAAAGTGGAATTCACAAGAAAGTCTGAATTCCACTTTTTTAACTGTAAAATAAAGGATACATTATGATAAGAAAATTTAAAGCCGAAGATACAGACAATGTTATGAAAATATGGCTTGATACAAATATTGAAGCTCACAGCTTTATACCTAAAGAATACTGGAGAAATAATTTTGATGCGGTAAAGTCCGTCCTGCCTTGTGCAGAGGTTTATGTTTATGAAGATAAGTGCGGTGCGGTACAAGGATTTATCGGGCTGAACGGAGAGCATATAGAGGGGCTGTTTATACGAAGGGAAGCCCGGTCGGCAGGTATAGGCAGCGAAATGCTCAGTTTCGTTAAATCTTTTAAAAGCTGTCTGACACTTAATGTTTATCAGAAAAACACCCGTGCGGTACGATTTTATAACAGAGAGGGTTTTACGCTTCTATCCGAAAGCATTGATGAAAGCACGGACGAAAAAGAATATTTTATGGTGTGGTCAAAATAAAAAAGCGGAATTAAGGTGCCTGCTGTAAATGTGTGCAGAACCTTAATTCCACTTTCCACTTTCAACTTTTCACTTTTAAATAATTACTTTACCTCAACGTTCTTGAAGTACCAGTTGATACCGCCGGTGATGTCTGCATCGGAGAGTGTGCCGCCCTCTGTGCCTACTGTAGAACCGTCGTTGGTCTCGATAACGCCGTCAAATACGTTAAAGCTGCCGTCAAGGATCTTTGCCTTTGCTTCGTCTACCTTTGTCTGCATTTCTTCTGTGCAGAGTGCGGAGTTAAGCTCGGAAATATCGAGAACGCCGTCAGCCATGCCGCCGTAATAGTTGGAGCAGTCCCATGTGCCGTCGATAACAGCCTGTACTGCCGAGGTGTAGTAAGCATCCCACTTCCAGATAACGGAGGTAAGAGTTGCACCCGGAGCGTCCTTAGCCATATCGCTGTTGTAGCCTACGCCCCAAACGCCTGCTGCTTCTGCTTCAAGCTGAGGGTTAGGAGTGTCGCAGTGCTGTGCGATAACGTCGCAGCCCTCTGCAATAAGAGCCTTAGCAGCGTTTGTTTCTTCTGTGGGAGAATACCAGCTGTTTGTTACCTTAACATATACCTTTGCATCGGGGTTAACGGAATAAACGCCCATTGCAAATGCGTCGATACCGCCTGTAACCTCGGAGTTTTCCTGACCCATAGCGGCAACATAGCCGATAAGGTTGGACTGTGTCTTCATACCTGCAACGATGCCGGAAAGGTATCTTGCCTGATAAATTCTGCCGAAGTAGTTGTTCATGTTCTTGCCGTTGTTCTTATAGCCTGTGCCGTGGGAGAATACAACATTCGGGAACTCGTCTGCAAGAGCTTCCATTGTATCCATATAGCCCCAGCTTGTACCGAAAATGATGTTGCAGCCTGCTTCAATGCACTCTCTGATAGCTGTTTCGGTAGCTGTAGGATCGCCGTCGCTTACGTTGTTCTTTCTTACGATCTGGTCATCGGAAAGACCGAGAGCGGACTGCATACCCTGAATACCAAGGTCGTGGGTGTAGGAATAGCCGGAACCGTCTGCAGGGTTGCCGATGTGGATAACGCCTACCTTAACGTCTTCCTTTGCGATCTGGATATGAGCGGAAGCGTCTGCTTCTGCGCCGTTTGTTTCAGCGGAATTGTCCGATGCGGAATTTGAACAGCCTGCAAGGAGAACTGCTGCGGCTGCCGCTGCCGCTAAGATCTTTTTTAACTTCAAAGTGATACCCCTTTCAGAATTCTTTTTTCGGCAATACGGTAAAAACGTCCAAAAAAACATTTTCCCGGGTATTTTCACACATATAACACCGATAATACAAGTTTTTACTTAATAATTATAATTGAAAAGCATTTATTATTCAATAAACAACTTGCCGAAAATTTAATCTTATTTTTCCCTCAAACTGTGTTTTATACTAATTTTTCACGGTTTGCGGAAATTTTTTAAAAAACAGGAAAAATTCTGTCTGCTTATTGAAATTTTTGACGAAATATAGTAAAATATAAGCTGACAACGTAAAATCAGCAAAGGAGAGCTTTAAAATGAATATTCTGTATATGCTTCACCCCAAAAACACGGTAGATTTCCTTTACAGCGATGAAACGGTGCGCAGAGGACTGAAAAAATTTGAGGAATGCGGCTATACGGCGCTCCCCGTCATTGACAGGAACGGACTTTACGCCGGAACTGTCAGCGAAGGCGATTTTCTCAGGGCGCTTACGGAATACCACCTTTACTCCACCGACGCTCAGGAGGATTACGTTATCTCCGACATAATGCGAGAGGACTGGAATCCGCCGCTTAAGGTCACCGCTCCCGTGGACGAGCTTCTTCTGAAGGTCATGGATCAGAACTTTCTGCCCATTACCGACGACCGCGGCTGCTTTGCCGGAATAATCACCCGTAAGGATATAATCAAGTATTTCTACGATCTTCATAAAAAGGAACAGAAAAAATATGAATCTGAGACTTAAAGAACTGCGCTCCGAAAAAAAGATAACTCAGGAGCAGGCAGGCAAGATAATTTTTGTTAACCAGTCCATGTACTCCAGATACGAAAACGGACAGCTTAATCTGCCCCTTGAAGCGGCGGTTAAATTTGCCGAGTTTTACGGCACCAGCGTGGACTACATAGCAGGTCTTACCGACATTCCCGAACCCTATGCAAAAAGCACAAGAAAATAGGAGAAATCGTTGGTATGGGCAAATTGACGAATGTTTGCTCTTTTTCGGTACAAGCTATATATAAAGTGTAAAACCGTTTTTATGCTGTTGACTTTTGGAGAGGATTATGATATAATGCTATTCAGTAAGACACCTTTAAGGCAATCCCGTGAGATTGGCAAGGCAGTCGGTCATAAGCTTTCTTCGGTGCGCTGCTGCACAGACGCAGCTTCTTTTCGTGCGCCGTAATATCAAGTTTATCTATACCTGCCTGCTTTTGCGGACAGGTATTTTTGTATAATGAGGTACTTTTCTGATGGATAATATAAACAGACCCGGGACCGAAAAGGCGGTCATTATGGACGAAAACGCCGTCGGCAGAGCAATTGCAAGAATAACATACGAAATTCTTGAACGGAACAAGGGCTCGGACAATCTCTGCATAATCGCAATAATGTCAGGCGGTCTGAACATTGCTTCAAGGATATGCGCAAAAATAAACGAACTGGAAAACACAGCCGTTCCCTGCGGCGCTCTTGACATAACGGCTTACAGAGATGATGAACGGCACAGCCCCGACTGCGACAAGACCTGCATCGACTTTGATGTGACAGGGAAAAAGGTCATAATCGTTGACGACGTTATTTTTACGGGAAGAAGTGCAAGAGCCGCTATTGACGCACTTATGAAAAGGGGCAGACCCCAGTGCATACAGCTTGCGGTGCTTGTGGACAGAGGACACAGAGAGCTGCCTATCAGACCCGATTATGTGGGCAAAAACGTTCCCACTTCAAGAGATGAATCGGTGAAGGTCATAATGGGCGGAGAAAATAATGCCGATAAAGTTGTTATTTTGGAATAGGAGGACAAGCCTTGAACAGTATTCTGCTTAAAAACGTCCGTATAGTTGATACGGAAACAGACGCCACGGGCGACCTGCTTGTAAAGGACGGAAAAATTGCAGCGACAGGCAGCGTTTCCGAAGCTGCGGACAGAGTTATAGACGGCAAGGGAAAGCTGACGGTAATGCCCCCTCTTTTTGATATGCACGTTCATTTCCGCGACCCCGGACTTACTCACAAGGAGGACATACTCACAGGCTGCGCTGCGGCGCTGGCAGGTGGTGTTACGGGTGTGGTTTGTATGCCAAACACAAAGCCTCCCATTGACAGCAAGGAAACCGTTGATTATATCACAAAAAAAGCGGAAGGCACGGGAGTTGAGGTCTACCCTGCAGGCTGCGTTACAAAGGGTATGCAGGGAAAGGAACTTTACGACCACGCTTCTATCGGAGTGCGCATTATCTCCGACGACGGCAGACCTGTTGAAAACGCCGAACTGCTGAGACAGGCTATGCTTGAAACAAATAAAAACGGTCTGCTTATCGCTTCACACTGCGAGGACCTTAACATTATAAACGGCGGAATAATGAATAACGGCGCCGTTTCCGCAGAGCTGGGCGTAAAGGGCATGGACAGAGCCTCCGAGGACAGCATCACCGCAAGAGAAATCGCCCTTGCAATGTCCGCAGACGCAAGAATACACATCTGCCACGTTTCCACAAGGGGCAGCCTCGACTTTATAAGAGAGGCAAAGGCAAGAGGCGTTAAAGTCACCTGCGAGACCTGCCCTCACTACTTTATGTACACCGATGAAAAGCTGCGCAGCTTGGACGCAGACTACAGAATGAATCCCCCTCTCCGCACCGAGGACGACCGCAAAGCCGTTGAAGAGGCTGTTCTTGACGGCACAATTGACTGCATCGTTACCGACCACGCTCCCCACGCAGCGGAGGAAAAGGCGGATTTTTACAAGGCTCCCAACGGAGTTGTTGGTCTTGAAACATCGCTTGCGGCTATGCTTACCCATTTTTATCACAGTGGAAAGCTGACCCTTGGCAGGATAGTTGAAATGATGTCCGCAGAGCCGAGAAAGCTGCTTGGTCTGGACGTTCCTATGCTTAAAGAAGGCGCAAAGGCTGATCTCATACTTGTTGACCCCGATGAAGAATGGACGGTTGTCCCCAATGAGCTTCATTCCAAGTCACACAACACCGTTTTCAAGGGTGAACGCTTCAAGGGCAGAAATCTTATGACCGTAACGGACGGAATTATCCGTTTTGAAAGATAAAAACCGAAAAAATCAATATAAAAGGAGTGCTGCAAATGTCTTTTGACAGACTTATCGCAAAGATAATCGAAACAGGAAACCCCACAGTAGCAGGTCTTGACCCCAAGCTGGATTACGTTCCCGAATTTATCAAGAAAAAGTCCTTTGAGGAAAAGGGCGCAGACTTAAAGGGCGCTGCTCACGCTATCCTTAAATTCAACAAGGCTATCATTGACGAAATATGCGACATTGTTCCTGCAATAAAGCCTCAGGCGGCATATTACGAAATGTACGGCTACCACGGAGTAAAAACTCTTTACAAAACAATCGAATACGCAAAAAGCAAAGGTATGTTTGTCATTGTTGACGGCAAGAGAAACGACATCGGCGCAACTATGGAAGCCTACACAAACGCTTATCTGGGCAGCGCAGAGGTTGCAGGCAAGCAGTTTGAAGGCTTCGGCGCAGACGCTCTTACCGTAAACGGCTATCTTGGAACGGACGGCATTGCTCCCCTTACAAAGGTATGCGCAGAAAATGACAAGGGTATCTTTGTTCTTGTCAAGACCTCAAACAAGTCCTCCGGCGAGCTTCAGGACAAGCTTCTTGCAGAGGGCGGCACAATTTACAACGCAATGGGTGAAATGTGCGAAAAATGGGGCGAAGAAACCATAGGCAAGTACGGCTACTCCGCAGTAGGCGCAGTTGTGGGCGCTACATACCCCGAACAGCTTGCGGAAATGAGAGCAAAGCTGCCCCACACCTTCTTCCTTGTTCCCGGCTACGGCGCACAGGGCGGCGGCGCAGAGGGCGTTGCAAAGGCTTTTGACGAAAATGGTCTGGGCGCAATAGTAAATTCTTCAAGAGCAATTATGTGCGCTTATCAGAAGGAAGGCTGCGGCGAGCAGGATTTCGCAAAGGCTGCAAGAAGAGAATGTCTGCGAATGAAGGAGGATATAACGTCCTTTGTTCCTGCGTTAAAGAAATAATGAATATTCCGGGCGGATAATATCCGCCCCTACAAGAACCATTAAATATAGCCAATCGTAGGGGCGGCTATCAGCCGCCTGTTATGCAAAACAAACTTTTTTAGATTTCCGTTTGAACAAATTATCTGAACCTGAAAAAGTCTGCATAAATTACATTTAATTTTGGGAGGAAAAGCAATGTCTTTATTCAATTTGGGAGATAAAGCCTACATTATGCTTGCCGACGGAAAAATTTTCGAGGGTTACTCTTTCGGCGCAAAGGGTACCTCTTTCGGAGAGATCGTCTTTGCAACGGGTATGACAGGCTATGAGGAAACTCTCTCCGACCCCAGCTATTACGGTCAGATCGTTACACAGACCTTTCCCCTTATCGGAAACTACGGCGTGAACGACAGCGACTATGAATCAAAAGGCTCCGTAGTAAGCGGCTACGTTGTAAGAGAGTGGTGCAACTCCCCCTCCAACTTCCGCAGCGAGGGAAACGTTGACGAGTTCCTTAAAAAGCACGGCATTATCGGCATACATTCCGTTGACACAAGATGCCTTACAAGAATAATCAGAGAACACGGCGTTATGAACGGCGTTATCACAACGGAAAACGTCTATGAGAAAAAGGACGAGTTCTTAAAGAAGATAAACGAGTTCAAGATAGTTAACGCAGTAAAGTCCGTTACCGTTAAAGAAAAGGAAGAATTCAAGGCTGAAAACCCTCTTTACAACGTTGTTCTTTACGATTTCGGCTACAAGTACAATATCCGCAGAGAGCTTCTTAAAAGAGGCTGCAACGTGACCGTAGTTCCTGCTTCCACAACTGCCGAAGAGGTCAAGGCTATGAACCCCGACGGCATAATGCTTTCCAACGGTCCCGGAGACCCTTCCGAAAACACGGAAGTCATTGCAGAACTGAAAAAACTTTCCGAATATAAGATACCTACCTTCGGAATTTGTCTCGGACACCAGCTTACCGCCCTTGCACAAGGCGCTAAAACGGAAAAGCTGAAATACGGTCACAGAGGCGCAAACCAGCCTGTTATCGACATTGCTCACGATATGACCTTCGTTACCTCCCAGAACCACGGCTATGCGGTCATCAACGACAGCGTTCCTGCCGAGGTGGGCGAAGTTTCCCACAAAAACGCAAACGACGGCACCTGCGAGGGCGTTCGCTACAAGAATTTCCCCTGCTTCACCGTTCAGTTCCACCCCGAGGCCTGCGGCGGTCCTCAGGACACCGCCTACCTTTTCGACGAATTCATAGATTTAATAAAGAAGAACAAGGAGGGCGAGTAAGATGCCGCTTCGCAACGATATAAAAAAAGTTCTCGTTATCGGTTCGGGTCCTATCGTTATCGGACAGGCTGCCGAATTTGACTATGCAGGCACTCAGGCGTGCCGTGCGCTTAAACAGGAGGGTCTGGAGGTAGTTCTTATCAACTCCAATCCTGCTACCATTATGACCGACAAGGCTATGGCGGACAAGGTGTATATCGAACCCCTTACTCTTGACGTTGTAAAGAAAATCATCGAAATTGAAAAGCCTGACAGCATTCTTTCCACTCTCGGCGGACAGACGGGTCTTACCCTTTCAATGCAGCTTGCGGAGGAAGGCTTCCTTGCTTCACATAATGTAAAGCTGCTGGGCGCAGACCCCGAAACTATCCACAAGGCAGAGGACAGACAGGCTTTCAAGGACACTATGGAAAAAATAGGCGAACCTTGTATCCCTTCCAAAGTCGTTGAGAATCTGCAGGACGCTGTTGACTTTGCAAACAATGAGATAGGCTACCCTGTTATCGTCCGTCCTGCCTTCACTCTCGGCGGCACAGGCGGCGGTATCGCAAACAATGAAGAAGAACTGCGTGACATTGCAACAAACGGTCTGCGCCTTTCTCCTATTACACAGATACTTGTTGAAAAGTGCATAAGCGGCTGGAAGGAAATTGAGTTTGAAGTTATCAGAGACAGAAAGGGCAATGTTATAACCGTCTGCTCAATGGAAAACTTCGACCCCGTAGGCGTTCACACAGGCGACAGTATCGTTATCGCTCCTGCGGTTACTCTTACCGACAAGGAATATCAGATGCTCCGTACCGCTGCGCTGAACATTATTTCCGAGCTTAAGGTAGAAGGCGGCTGCAACTGTCAGTTTGCGCTCCACCCCACCTCCTTTGAATATGCAGTTATCGAGGTAAACCCCAGAGTTTCACGTTCCTCCGCTCTTGCTTCAAAGGCTACGGGCTACCCTATCGCAAAGGTAGCTGCAAAGATAGCTGTGGGCTATACTCTTGACGAGATAATAAACGCCGTTACGGGCAAGACCTATGCCTGCTTTGAACCTGCTCTTGACTACGTTGTTGTAAAGTTCCCGAAGTGGGCGTTCGACAAGTTCGTTTACGCAAAGAGAACTCTCGGCACACAGATGATGGCAACGGGCGAAGTAATGGCTATCGGAACGACCTTTGAACAGGCTATGATGAAGGCTGTGCGCTCAATTGAGCTTGGCTTGGACACTATGAACCTGAAAAAGCTGAAAGGTCTTTCCGACGAGGAGATAAGAAACCGCCTTTACAACGTGGACGACGAGCGTTCCTTCGTTGTTTTTGAGGCTTTAAAGAGAGGAATTTCCATTGAGGACATTCACGAGATAACAAGAATTGACAACTGGTTCATTTCAAAGCTGAAAAACCTTGCAGACCTTGAAGAATACCTTGCAGACGGCCAGCTTACGGAAGAAAAATACGACATTGCAAAGCGTTACGGCTATCTTGACAGCACTATCGAGCGCATAAGCGGTCAGAAATGCCCCAAGCACACAAGCGCTGTTTACAAAATGGTCGATACCTGCGCAGGCGAGTTCAAGGCTGAAACACCTTACTTCTACTCCACCTTTGACAAGGAGAACGAAGCGCTCCAGTTCCTTGAAAGAACCAACACGGGCAAGAAAAAGGTCATTGTTTTCGGCTCAGGTCCTATCAGAATAGGTCAGGGCATCGAGTTCGACTACTGTTCCGTTCACTGCGTATGGGCGCTTAAAGAAATGGGCTACGAGGCTGTTATCTGCAACAACAACCCCGAGACCGTTTCCACCGACTTTGACACAGGCGACAGACTTTACTTCGACCCTCTCACCAAGGAGGACGTTGCTTCAATTATCGAAACAGAAAAGCCCTACGGCGTTGTTGTACAGTTCGGCGGTCAGACCGCTATCAAACTGACAAAGCACCTTGACGAAATGGGCGTAAATATCCTGGGAACCTCCGCAGACAGCATTGACGCAGCAGAGGACAGAGAGCGCTTTGACGAGCTGCTCAACAAGTGCGGAATCCCCCGTCCTGCAGGTCACACCGTTATGACTGCGGAAGAAGCGGTAAAGGCAGCGGAGGACCTTGGCTATCCCGTTCTTATGCGTCCTTCCTACGTTCTCGGCGGACAGAATATGATAATCGCACATTCCGACCAGGATATTCTTGAATATATGGAGATAATCAGCAGAGGCGGACTTGAAAACCCCGTGCTTATCGACAAGTACATGATGGGCAAGGAAGTTGAAGTTGACGCTATCTGCGACGGTACAGACTTCGTTATCCCCGGTATTATGGAGCATATCGAACGTGCAGGAATCCACTCGGGCGACTCAATTTCCGTTTACCCTGCAATGACTCTTACAAAGAAAATCCGTGAAACAATTATCGAATACACCAAGCGCCTTGCTCTTGAACTTAAGGTCGTTGGTCTTGTAAATATCCAGTATGTTGTTTACAACAATGAGGTTTACGTTATCGAGGTCAATCCCCGTTCTTCAAGAACCGTTCCTTACATTTCAAAGGTAACGGGCGTGCCTATGGTTGACGTTGCAACAAAGATAATGCTGGGTCACAGCCTTAAGGAACAGGGCTACGAAAGCGGACTTTACAGAGAGGCCGAGTTTATCGCAGTAAAGGTGCCTGTATTCAGCTTTGCAAAGCTCCACGACGTTGACACGGCTCTCGGACCCGAAATGAAGTCCACAGGCGAATGTCTTGGCATCGCACACAACTTTGAGGACGCACTTTACAAGGGACTTGTTGGCGCAGGCTACGACCTTAAGAAAAAGAGCGGCGGCGGTGTGCTTATTACCGTCCGTGACACCGACAAGCAGGAAATTCTTTATGTTGCGGAGAAATTTGAGCGCCTCGGCTTCACCATTTATGCAACAAGCGGCACGGCTTCCGTTCTCAACAAGAATATGATAGCCGCAAACGTTGTCCGCAGAGTTTCGGAAGAAGCGCCCAACGTTATGACATTGCTTGACGAGGGCAAGATAGACTATGTTATCTCCACCTCAGCAAAGGGCAGACTTCCCGCTCTTGACAGCGTAAAGATACGCCGCAAGACCGTTGAGCGTTCTATCTGCTGTCTTACTGCCATAGACACGGCAAATGCAGTCGCAGATATTCTTGCAATGGGCAAAAATATTGACGATATTGAAATGGTGGACATCACAAAGATCTGATTTCAAAGTTGAAAGTGGAATTGTTTTAATATTTAAACGGAGGTGGCTGCTGCAAAGAGCAATAAATTTATTGCAGCAGTCACCTTTTATAAATCAATCGGCGCAGCCGACACTATAATACTAATTCCACGTTCCAAATTCCACATTCTGATAAACAAGGGGTGACATAAAAATGGAAAACAATGAATGGAAGCTTGATTCAACCTTTTTAAGAGACCAGAACATGGAAATGAACGGTGAGCGTATGAGAGCGGCTCTCAAATGGTTCAGAAACTCTCAGCTTTTCGGTCTTATCTCCGGCGCAGCGCTGACCTATATCTCATTGCTGGGATTTACCTACCGTCTTACTACCACTCTTGCCTCCGCCGCACTTTCAAAAGTTACGGAAACGATATTCAACAGCGAACACAGCGTTATACCTTACCACACCACAGGCTGGCTCATCGTTCTGCCCCTGTCCGCAATTGTATTTTTCCTGTCGTTTTTCGCAAATACATTCCATGTAAGACCCTGCGGAAGAATATTGAGCGTTGTTTATCCGCTTTTTGCCGCAGTAGGCATTGCTGCAGGACTTGGCGTGTTTGACGATATGGCGTGGTGGTTCATATTCCCGTTCATAATTTACGGCATTGCAGGCTTCTGGCTCAACGATTTCACGTTAAGAGGGTACAAGGAGCTTGATTATCTTGTGACGCAGGAGGGTTTCCCCTCATTTAACCTTGCGATACACTATTTCAGGCGTTCACACTATGTAAAAATGCGTGAAAAGTGGCTGAAGGAGAACAAGCCTGCGGAATATTTCTCCGAAATGGACAGACCCGTTGAAAATGTTGCAGAGCCCGTTCCCGAACTTCCCGGACAAATGGGCAACGCCGCCGCAGATAAGACAGAAACGGAAGAATGGTTTGCCAAAAACAAGGCTATGAGCGCCGAAGCACTTAAAATAAACCTTGAAGAAAACGCTATGGACGAACTTGCAACGGAAGGTCTTGCCCTTCCCGACAGCGACGATTTTTACAGAGAGCAGGAATGTCCCAAGGGCATAAAAAGGCATTGAGGTGTGCAATGGAGGAAATTAGAAAAGTAAAGCTGTTAAGGGGAGTTTTAACCGTACTGTTTGTTGTGTACCTGCTTGCCCTTTTCAGATTTACCCTGTTCAAGTATGCGCCCCTTTCCGACCTTGGCTCGGCGTTTTTCCTTAAAGAGCGGCAGGTAAGCCTTATCCCGTTCAAAAATGCATACACAATGATACAGAATATGTCCCCTGTGCGGCTTGTTGAGAATTTTGCAGGGAATGTGCTGCTTTTTCTGCCCTTTGGGTTGATGCTGCCGCTTATTTCGGGATTTGACCGTGAATCGGTGGCTTACGGGCTGATACTGAGCCTTTTTATCGAGGTGATGCAGTACGCCTTTGCAATGGGTTTTTCCGACATTGACGACCTTATTCTTAACACCCTCGGTACCTTTATCGGCTGGGCGCTTTACCTTTTTATAAGCAAGCGCTTCAAGGATTACACCCATTTTATGATATTTATGGCGGTAGTTCTGACGATAGGTGCAGCGGTAAGCTTTGCGGTTCTGTACAAGGCAGGGATCTTGGTTGACGGGTTTCCGAATATTGTATTTTGATGTATTATATTGTATTGACAACGTAACATATATATGATATTATATATTACAAGGAGGCGATATTATGCCGCAAACAAATTTAAGCGTAAGAATAGACAGCGACGACAAGAAAAATTTTGAAGCGTTCTGCAACAAAACAGGTATGAACGTATCCGTTGCAATTAATATGTTCGTTAAAACTGTTTTAAGAGAGCAGAGAATTCCCTTTGAAATAAGATCGGGACAGGACGACCCGTTTTACAGCAAGGAAAATATGGAAAGGCTGAAAAAATCAATTGCCGAAATGGAAAAAACAGGCGGTACTGTTCATGAGGTAACATACGATGATTAAGGCATGGACAGAAGACGCATGGGAAGATTATATTTACTGGCAAACGGAAGACAGGAAAACCTTAAAACGAATCAATAACCTTATTAAAGACATTGAACGAAACAAATATGACGGCATAGGAAAACCGGAACGTCTCTCGGGTGACTTATCTGCATACTGGAGCAGACGAATTGATGATTGCAACCGCATTGTTTACAGAATTGACGGAGATGTAATAAAAATCGTTCAGTGCGGTTCACATTACCGTGATAAGTAAAGGAGCGTTAAAAATGAAATACACACAAGGCAGCTATCCCGTTATTTCAAAAACGGCAATAGCTAAGGAAATTTACGATATGACAATTCTCTGCCCCGAGGTTGCGGCAATTGCGCAGCCGGGACAGTTCGTTAACATAAAGGCGGAGGGCTTTATGCTCCGCAGACCTATTTCCATATGCAGCATCAACAAGGAAAAAGGCACTCTCCGCATTATTTTTGAGGTGCGTGGAAACGGCACAAAGGAGCTTTCACAGATACCCGAAGGCGGAATGATAGACATTGTTGCTCCTCTCGGCGGACGGGGCTTTGACCTTGACCTTGGCAAAAAAGCAGTTATCGTAGGCGGCGGAATAGGCAATCCCCCTATGCTTGCTGTAGCAGAGCATTTCGGCGGCAATGCAAGAGTCATAAGCGGTTTCAGAAACGCTGCTGCGGTTATTCTCCAAAAGGACTTTGCCGACACGGGCGCAGAAGCTATACTTTGCACCGACGACGGCTCCGCAGGAAGAAAGGGCTTCGTTACCGACGCATTAAAAGAAGCTGTTGCCGCAGAAAAGCCTGACGTTATCTATGCCTGCGGTCCGAGCGTAATGCTCCGCAGGATAGTTGAAATTGCAAAGGCAAACGGGATAAAGTGTCAGGTATCACTTGAAGAAAGAATGGGCTGCGGAATCGGCGCTTGTCTTGTCTGCGCCTGCCGCACTATCAGAGACGGAGAAGAGTATTACGCTCACGTTTGCAAGGACGGCCCCGTATTTAACGCAGAGGAGGTAATTTTCGATGAATAAGCTGGCTGTAAATTTTGCAGGTGTGGACTTCAAAAACCCCGTTATCCCTGCTTCGGGAACCTTCGGCTACGGCAAGGAATACGAAGAGTTCTACCCTCTGTCAAGGCTGGGCGGAATTTCCGTAAAGGGTACCACGGAAAAGCTCCGCACGGGTAATCTTCCCCCGAGAATTGCGGAAACTCCCTCGGGTATGCTCAACAGCGTTGGTCTGCAGAATCCCGGAATTGACCACTTTATTGCCCACGAGCTGCCCTACCTTAAAACAAAGGACACGGTCATTATCGCAAATATGGCAGGCTCAACCGCCGAGGGTTACCGTGAGGTTGCGGAAAAGCTGGACAGCACCGATGTTGATATGATGGAAGTAAACATTTCCTGCCCCAACGTCAAGGCAGGCGGAGCGGCATTCGGCGTAAGCTGCGAGGGTGCGGCTTCCATTACAAAGATTGTAAGAGCGGCTACCAAAAAGCCTATTATGATAAAGCTTTCCCCCAACGTTACAAACATTGCCGAGATCGCCAAGGCAGTTGAAGCCGAGGGTGCGGACGCAGTTTCACTTATAAACACGCTTCTCGGAATGAGGATAGACATAAAAACAAGACGTCCTATTCTTCACAACAACGTAGGCGGACTTTCGGGTCCTGCGGTGTTCCCCGTTGCCGTAAGAATGGTATGGCAGGTAGCAAATGCGGTCAAGATACCCGTATGCGGCATGGGCGGCATCTCCACATGGGAGGACGCAGTTGAAATGATGATGGCAGGCGCTTCAACGGTACAGGTCGGCGCAGCTATCTTCTCCGACCCTCTTGCTCCCGTTAAGATAATCGAGGGACTTGAAAAGTATGTGGAAGATAACCACCTTAACAGCATTTCCGATATTGTTGGAGCAGTTAAACCTTGGTAATTCGGGAAGTTTGGAGTGTGAAGAGTTAAGAGTGAAGTTTGCTTTTTTAATGCGGAATTCGGAATTAAGGTGCGCCTGCGGCGGATTTTTACAATTATCTTCATTACCGACACTATATTTTCATTTCCAACCCTTCACATTAAAATAACTCCACTCTTCACTCTCCACTCTTCAAACTTTTTCAATTCCACTTTCAACTTTCCTAATTCCACTTTTAATTAAAAATTCCACTTTAAAAAAGCAGAGGTTATACAAATGACAAGAATATATTTTGTCCGTCATGCAGAGGCTATGGGCAATGTCCGGGAGTTTTTTCAGGGCAGGATCGACTGCGATATTTCCGAAAAGGGCGCAAAGCAGCTTGAAAAACTTGCGGAGCGCTTTAAAACGGTTGATTATGACGTTATCTATTCAAGCCCCCTTATCCGCACAATGAAAACCGCAGAAGCTGTGAACAGCAGGCTTAAGCTGCCCATAATAAAGGACGAGCGCCTTATTGAGATAAACGGCGGTGTGTGGGAGGGCAGAAAGTGGACGGAGATCGCCGAAAAATACCCCAAGGAACACGACACCTGGAAAAACAACATGAAAGCCTTTGAAATAGAGGACGGCGAGACCATGACGGAGGTTTACGAACGAATGAAAGCCGCCGTTACGGATATTGCGGACAAAAACAGGGGCAAGACCGTTGTTATAGTTTCCCACGGCTGCGCTCTGCGGAATTATCTCAGCTTTGCGGAGTTCGGCTCCCCCGACGGACTTTCGGAGGTCGGCTGGTCGGACAACACCGCTGTTTCCCTTATCGAGTATGATGACGACCTTACCCCCACTATCATATACAAAAACGACAGCTCACATCTTCCCCACGAGCTTTCCACTCTTGCGTTCTCACGCTGGAGCAAATATGATGAAAAGAAGTGATATAACTTGAAAATAATGTCCGTTGACTTCGGAGACAGCAGAACGGGACTTGCTGTGTGCGATAAAAGCGAATTTCTTGCTTCTCCGCTGACGGTGGTACACGAATACAGCTTTGAAAAATGCGCAGAAAAGGTTGCTGAGTATGCCAAAAGCGAAAAAGCGGAGCTTATTGTGGTAGGCTACCCGAAAAATATGAACGGCACCGTTGGCGAACGTGCGGAGAAGTGCGAAAAATTTGCAGAGCTTGTAACGGAATTATCGGGAATACCGCATAAAATGTGGGACGAGCGCTGTACAACGGTCTCGGCGCACAATTATCTTAACGAGACTAACGTAAGAGGAAAGAAGCGCAAGAAT
Organism: Oscillospiraceae bacterium; assembly: GCA_051881775.1. Lineage (GTDB taxonomy): Bacteria > Bacillota > Clostridia > Oscillospirales > Ruminococcaceae > UMGS363. Next base: position 23,425 of record JBJEQN010000095.1, read on the forward strand.
GTCGTAGACGCAGTTGCGGCGGTGATAATTCTTGAAAGCTATCTTGGGTACAGAAAAAACCACCCGGAAGAAAAATAAACAAAAATAACGGGAGCAGGATGTATGAGCCATCCGTACTCCCGTTTTTTACTGCTTTGGTTTGCAGACGTTTATCCATTCGATATACCCCGAAAGTTCCTCAAGCTCTGCTATTGACAGCTTAACGCAGCTGTTTCCGCTTCCGCAGGCAGGATACACATACTCATACCTTTTCAGCGAATCGTCAAGGTAGACCTTCACTCCCTCGCTCACGCCGAAGGGACACACGCCGCCTACCATATGACCTATTTTCTCTGCCACCTCGTCATATGTAAGCATTGTTGCTTTTACCCCGAAATACGCCTTGAAAGCCGAATTGTTTATCTTCGTATCACCTGCCGCAACGATAAGCACAGGCTCGTCTTTTACGGAAAAGGTAACGGATTTCGCTATCATTCCCGGCTCGCAGCCCAGTGCTTCCGCAGCCAGCTCAACTGTTGCGGAGGATGAATCAAATTCAATGACACGGCTTGTATCAAAGCCCTTTGAAGCCAGATATTCCTTTGCTTTTTCAATAGACATTTCAAAACCTCTTTTTATCATTTTTTCAATGAAAGCCGATAATGCACGGCTATAATATTATTATATAACATATTCCCTTATTTTTCAACGGTATAGGCGATTTTTATTACGGCTTTGTTGACTTGGGGAGTTTTGATTGGTATAATAAGCCGGTGGGAGATATAAAACACAATCAAAGGAGGTGCTTTTAATGGAAAAACTTATTATAAGAAACGAAAAGGCAAGCGATAACGCTGAGGTGGAAGCTATGCTGCGCAATGCGTTCTGGGACGTATATATGCCGGGCTGCAGCGAACATTATCTTGCGCACGTTATGAGGGAACACAAGGACTTTATCCCCGAGCTTGACCTTGTGGCAGAGCTTGACGGAAAGATAATCGGCAGCATTATGTATGCCCGTTCCGTGCTTAAAGACGAATCGGGCAATGAAAAAGACGTACTGACCTTCGGACCCTTGGGCATTCTTCCCGAGTTTCAGAGAAAGGGTGCAGGCAAGGCGCTTATGGAACGTTCCTTTGCAACAGCCTTGGAAATGGGCTATGAAGCTGTCGTTATATTCGGCAATCCGGGCAACTATGTTTCAAGCGGCTTCAAAAGCAGTAAAAAGTACAATATCTGCCTTGAAGGAGATGTTTTCCCCACGGCAATGCTTGTAAAGGAGCTGAAACCGGGCGCTTTGGACGGAAGAAAGCAGTTCTACTGCGAAAGTCCCGTTTACAACATTGACATTTCCGCCGCCGAGGAATTTGACAAGCGGTTTGAACACCGTGAAAAAGGTTACCGTCCAAGTCAGGAGGAATTTTTTATTTACAGTCATTCTTTGGTGCAGTAAAAACAGATTGATATATCACCGTATTATTCGTTTTTGCGTATTTGTTATGATCAACTGCAATTTATTCCCGTCCCGATCTTTCCGCACATAATAAACAGTTTTTTTCAATTTTGTTATTCACATAATCTTTCTGTAGGGGGCTGTTGCACGTTAATAAATTTATAACAAAAACGGGCGGCTAATAGCCGCCCCTACAAGATAAATGCGCTAAAATACACAGTTTTATGTAGGGGCGGATATTATCCGCCCGTAATTTTATAAATTATTAATTAACGTGCAACAGACCCGTAGGTCGGCGCTTTTGGTGCGGTTCAACAGGCTTTGTCGGGGCAACCTTTACATAGTTTGCCGTGTCGCAGAAAAATGTTCGTCGCTTCGCTCCTTACATTTTTCTGCGAGGGGTACTTTGTTTGTATGGGATAGAAATAGGCGCAATTCACATTGATTGGTTCCGCAAGTTTTGTGTCATAGGACACTTTACTTGGTCCCTCTTTTTAATGTGAATTGCGCCTTTGGATTTTTTACTTTGCTTGTTTTACTTTTACAATGCGTTATGCCCTGCTTTAGGGGTGTTTCGCTCTCTGCGGAGAGCGATTTAAGGGCTCCTCGCCCTTAAAAATCCTCGCCAAAGGGACTCGTCCCTTTGGAATCCCGTTATGCTTTGCGGCCGGACGACGGTCTGCGTTTTGCGCTCCCCTTTTATGCATTTTACCCTTTCTTAAATGCAGCTTACCAAAAAACCGTTGCTTACTTCTTTCCCATCTGTTAAAATGAAAACAGAAACGGAAGGAGAGGATAATATGGCTGTTATAAAGGCCGAAAAACTGACTAAACGCTACGGCGATTTCACGGCGGTGGACGGTATCTCATTTGAAGCACAGAAGGGCGAGCTCCTCGGCTTTCTCGGTGTGAACGGCGCAGGAAAATCCACCACTATAAATATGCTTTCCACTCTGCTTAAGCCCGACGGCGGCTATGCGGAGGTATGCGGCGGCGTTCTCGGGAAAAATGATGAGGACATTCGCCGGAAAATCGGTATCGTATATCAGCAGAACTGTCTTGACGGAATTTTGTCCGTAAAGGAAAATCTCATTTGCAGAGGTATTCTTCACGGTGCCACAAACGCCGAAGCCAAGCGGCGTATTGACGAGCTTTGCGACATTCTGTCACTTTCGGACATTCTCAAGGCACGTTATTCCAAGCTGTCCGGCGGTCAGAAGCGGCGGTGTGAGATCGCTGCGGCGCTTATGCACACTCCCGAGCTGCTTTTCCTTGACGAGCCTACCACGGGACTTGACCCATCCACACGAAAAGAGGTATGGAGCGCTGTTGAAGAGCTGCGCCGCAGCACGGGAATGACGGTATTCCTTACCACTCATTACATGGAAGAAGCGGCAGGCGCAAACCGCATTATTATTATCGAAAAAGGACGTATCTGTGCGGACGGCACGCCTTTTGAGCTTAAAGAAAAATACGCTGCCGACACGGTAAAGCTGTACTGCGGCGATGAAAAACGTACCGAACTGCTGTCTGCTCTTGCAAAGGGCGGCGTAACGGCGCAGTCGGAGGAATACGGGGCAAGCTTTTCCGTACAAAGCACTTTAAAGGCGCTTGAACCTGTATATGCGCTTAAAGAGCTTATCACGGGCTTTGAAGTTATACAGGGCAACATGGACGATGTGTTCCTTAACGCCTGCGGAAAATCATTGGAAGGAGATAACGGCGATGCAGCTTTATGAACTTGTAAAAAGAAATATGCGGATATATCTTCGTGACAAGGGGGCGGTATTTTTCTCCCTGCTGTCAATGGTAATTGTAATTGCGCTTATGCTGTTTTTCCTTGGTGATATGTACATTGAGGATCTGACCTCAGCATTTGCAGAAATACCCGGCAGAGATGCTGCGGCGGACGAAACAAACGCCACAGTTCTCCTGCTTCAATGGATAGCTGCAGGCATTGTGGGCATTAATGCGGTAACGGTCACTCTTGCGGTTTATTCTGCTATGATAAAGGACCGTTCCGAGGGCAGACTCAACTCCATTTACACCGCTCCCGTAAGCCGTTTCACCATTGCTTCGGGTTATGTTATTGCAGCGTGGATATGTTCCGTAATAATTTGCGTTTTTACCTTGGCAATTGCAGAAATTTATTGTATAATAAAAGGCGGAGAGCCTTTCACCCTTGCGGCGCATTTCAAGCTGCTGGGAATGATAGCGGCAAACTCCTTTACCTATGCGGCGCTTATGTACCTTATTGCAATGCTTGCGAAAACCGAAGGCGCTTGGAGCGGTCTTGGCACGGTAGTAGGCACTCTTGTAGGCTTTGTGGGAGGCATATATCTTCCCATAGGCAACTATTCCGAGGGCATTGCTTCCGCAATAAAGTGCCTGCCCGTTATCTACGGCACAAAAATGTTCCGCAGCGTTATGACAGCGGACGCAGAAGCTGCGCTTTTTGAGGGAATACCGCAGGAAACTGTGGCTGAATACCGTATTGATATGGGAACAGACCTTGAATTTTTCGGTACAGAGGTAAGTGACGGAGCCTGCGCAGCCGTACTGCTCATATGCGGAGCGCTGTTCCTGCTTGCCGGAGCGCTTGTTACAAAATACATGAAGAAAACAGACAGATAAGGATACGCTTACCAATGCGTTTTCCTTGATGACGGGGGAAAAATGAAAATTATTATTGAAAACCTGCCCGAGGGAGCCGAAGAGGAGATAGTTATCCGCTGCAGCTCCATGGACAGCGGAATTATGGAGCTTATATATGCGCTGAAAGCCGGACGGAGCCGCCTGACGGCATTTGACGGTGACGGCGGCGTTGTTAAGCTGGAGCCCTGCGACATTTTCTACTTTGAATCGGTGGACAACAAGGTGTATGCTTACTGCGAGAAAAGCGTATACGAGGTAAAGCAGAAGCTGTACGAGCTTGAAGAGGCCTACGACCACAGCGATTTTGTGCGCATATCAAAGGCGATGATAGTTAATGTATCGAGGATAAACAAAATCGTGCCGATGTTCAACGGCAGGCTTGAAGCGGTGCTTGCCAACGATGAAAAGGTCGTTATCTCCCGTCAGTATGTGCCTGACCTGAAGAAAAAGCTTGGTATATAGGAGGTGCAGCCATGAAATTTTTAAAGAGCTTTGTGGGCTTTTTTTCTACAATAACCACATGTATACTTATAGTCTGCGCCGTTAATTTCTTTTTGTCGGGCGGCACCGAAATCCCCGGTGATACGCTGTTCCAGATATTGCTTTCCGGCTTTGCGACTGCGCTGGTCACTGCGGTGTTTTATTACAGGGAGATAAAGACACAGAAGCAGTTTCTTATTATCATAACCCTTCACTATGTGCTTTTATGCGGAATAATGATAGGCTTGGGGGTATGGTTCGGCTGGATGGACTTCGACCTTGGCGGAATAATAATGATGCTTGTTTCTGTAGCCGTTGTGTACGCTCTGACTATGCTTATGAATTATATCGTCGCCAAAAAGGACGCAGACGATATAAACAGAATGCTTGAACAGATGAACAGGCGGAGGAAATAAAATGGACGGCAGCTATATATTTGAAAGTCCCATAGGTATGCTTGAAATAAGTGAAAAAGGCAGCTGCATTTCGGGAATTTCCCTTTGTGTCGGCGCAGATAATGCAAAGCACGTTTGCCGCTCCGACCTGCTTTACGAAGCGTACAGGCAACTGAATGAATATTTCTGCGGCAGAAGAAGGGTATTCGACCTTCCAGTAAGCTGCGAGGGAACGGCATTCCGTCAGGCGGTATGGAAGGAGCTTTGCAATATCCCTTACGGCGAAACAAGAAGCTACGCCGACATTGCCGCAGCTATAGGCAAGCCTGCCGCAGTCCGTGCTGTGGGTCAGGCAAACGCCTTGAATCCCCTGCTGATAATAGTTCCCTGTCACCGTGTTATTAGGAAAAGCGGTGCTGACGGAGGCTATGTCTGCGGTGCAAATGCGAAAAGGCTGCTGCTTGAACTGGAAAAAGGCAAACGTTCCGGTGAAGAGCAGGGCTGGATAGATTCTTCGGATGTCCGCAGACATTTCAGGGAGAAAACAGTATGAAATCATCTATAAAATTCTCTTCCGCATTTTACCGCATATCAGCCGGCTCGGTCTTTGTTGACAGAGTGATTTACGGCAAGCGTGATTATATGAAATTACTTTTTAAATGATCTTTGCACCGGTGTTTTCCGGTGCTTTTTTTATCCGCCTGTACAGTAATAAATATAAGTTCGGATTTTTCGCAGCACTCTATCTCCGCTGTTCTTCAAAATAGATGGAAAGACGGTTCTGGATAAGGCTGCAAACCTCTCCGGCGCTTTTGTTGCCGTCAAAATATGAGGAAAGCTCCTCGGATATGACCTTGCCGATAACTGCGCCCTCCTGGGTTCCTGCACCGTTTACAGAATTGATCTGAGCCATTATTTCATCGTTATGCTCTCTTTTCAGGTCTTCATCAAGGTCATACCAATTAAGTTCAATTGACCTGTTATAACAAAATTCCAACGCTTCTTTATTGACAGGAAAACAAATTTTGGAAGAGATAACATCAAAGCCGTCAACTTTTTCGGTATATGCTTCATAGGACGTACAATATTTTATAAATTCAAACGCTCCGAGCCGATCTTCCGAGGCTGAAAATATTGAAAAGGATATTTGCGGTACGGCAATATGATAATTTTCGGAATTTGAGGGAAAGCCGATATATTTTACCCTGTCCGAAACGTCATGTTCTATATAGTCTATCTGGTCAAAGCCTGCAAAGCCGCTGCTCATAACAAGCAGTTCGTTTCTCTTGAATTTTTCGTACAATTCCTCATCTGAGCAGTTTTTTATAACATTATAGTATTGCTTCATAAATGTAATGAATTCCTCAAAACGTCCATCATCAAAGCAGCAGGAACCGTTTGAAAGGTCAACATACTCTGAGGTTATGTAGGAAAGAAAGCTGTATGAATCTGCGGTAAAATCAAAGGGTATATCGCAGCCCAGCGCCTCCGCCTTTTTTATTATATTCTCAACTGAGGTGTCCTTGTCTGCACCCCACAGTTCTTCCTTTGCCAAAGCAGATTCAACGGTAAAATCATAAGGCATACGGTACAGACTTCCGTTTGTTTCCATTGCCTTCAGCACAGACTCAACATATATATCACGGGAAATATCACTGTCGCTGTCGATAAGCGTATACAAGTCGCAGAGCATTTCCTGATTATATAAAGCGGAAATGTCCACCCAATCTCCGATATAAAGCAGGTCAGGCTGTTTTCCGGCGGCTATATCAGTAAAGAGGTTGTCGCAGGACTGATACACCTGCTCCTGTATATAATATTCCCCGTTGGAGCCGTTAAAATCGCCTATTAATTTATCTATGGTTTCCCGTGAGTAGTTGTTTTCTTCGGAACGTGCAAGAACAAGTATCTTCCTGCCGTCTTCGCTTATTTTATTTTCACTCTTTCCGCAGGAAGACAATATCAATGCCGCTGCTGTGCAAATTATTATACCGAAAAATTTATGTTTCATTTATGCACCGCCTTTTTGTGATAATATAACAATTTGTGATCCGCTAAGGGAACGCTGATAATATTATATAGCACAAGGATATAAACTGCAATATTTAAGCACAGGATTTTTGGTTTCAAAACGGTTACAAATATTTCTATTTGTGCGAAATGTTTAAAAAATGATTACAGTTTTCGTATAGTGTAGAAAAACGATAATTTCAATGCTATAATATGTAATGGTTAAAATTTCAACGGTAAGGAGTGACAGTAAATGTCGGCGGCCGGAAAGATACGCCCTAAAGTAAAAAAAGAACGTGCGCCCAAGGAAAAACCGCAGAAGACCCCCTGGAGGGATAAGGCTTTCCCTATGGCCTGCCTTACGCCCAGTCTGATAGGCGTTATGATATTCTTCATAGTTCCTTTTATTGTTATCATATATTATTCCATGGTGGACAATCCCATAAGCAAGGATTTTGTTTTTCTTGACAACTTTGTTTCCGTTATGAAAAACTCCGCATTCAGAAAAGCGGCGCTCAACACGCTGAAATTCTCGCTGGTGTCCGTTCCCCTTGCGGTGATACTCGGAATGGGGCTTGCAATGCTTCTCGACAGCAAGATACCCTTTGTCAGCCAGTTCAGGGCAAGCTTCCTCTGCCCTATGATGGTGCCCGTTGCTTCGGTAGTGCTTATCTGGCAGGTAATTTTCCATTACAACGGCACTCTCAACGAGATAATAACAAAATTCGGCGGCGGACGGGTGGACTGGCTCAAATCCGACAAGGCAATGATAGTAATCGTTGTGCTTTTCCTATGGAAAAATCTTGGCTACAATATGATACTGTTCCTTTCGGCGCTGAACAACATCTCAAAAGACCAGCTTGAAGTTGCTACACTTGAAGGTGCGGGAGCGTGGTACAAGTTCGTACATATAAAGCTGCGCCACCTTTCCCCTACCATACTTTTCGTTGCAATACTCTCCCTTATAAACTCCTTTAAGGTGTTCAGAGAAGTATATCTGCTGACGGGAGATTATCCTTACGACTCAATTTATATGCTCCAACATTTTATGAACAACACATTCCGTACGCTGGACTATCAGAAGCTGTCGGCGGCGGCTATAATCATGGCGCTTGTTATAATTGCCATACTTGCCGTGCTTTTCGTTGCCGAAAATAAATTCGGGGAGGACGCTGAATAATGGCAGACACAAAAACACTTCCCGTTAAGGCGGCTTCTCCAAAACGGAAGAAAATAAATCTTAAAAGAAGCCAAAAAAAGCTGCTGACGGTAATTATGACGGTATTTGCGGCAATTGCAGCCATCGCATTTATGCTGCCAACCGTTCTTACCATTGCCAATTCCTTTATGAGCAGCTCGGAAATATCCGCAAACTACGGCTCGGTCTTCGCCACAACCGAAACAGGCGGCAAGACCTACATTTCCGAAAAGGTCAACCTTAAATTTATCCCCGATATGGTGTCCTTTTCCCAGTATTACACCGTGCTTTTCAAAAGTCCAGATTATCTGCTGAAATTCTGGAACTCGGTAATACTTGTTGTGCCTATCGTAATATTTCAGCTTATGGTCGCCGCCTTTGCCGCTTACGGCTTTGCACGGCTCAAAGGACGGCTGAAGGAAATAATTTTCTTCGTTTACATAATCGTTATGCTTATGCCTTATCAGGTAACGCTTGTGCCGAACTATCTTGTTTCCGACTTTCTCGGCATACTCAACACAAGGTGGGCGATAATCCTGCCGGCGGTATTCACGCCCTTCTCGGTATTCCTGCTGACGAAGATAATGCGGCGAATACCCGTATCCCTTATTGAAGCGGCAAAGCTGGACGGTGCAGGAGAAATGCAGATATTCCGATACATTGCCCTGCCCCTTTGCAAAAGCGTAATGTTTTCCGTTGTTATACTGGTTTTCATTGATTACTGGAATATGGTGGAGCAGCCGCTTATACTGCTTTCGGACACAAACCTTTATCCGCTGTCGGTATTTCTTTCAAAGATTAATTCGGGAGAGATAGGACTTGCGTTTGCGGTGGCTACGATATATATGATACCCACTCTGCTGATGTTCCTTTACGGCGAGGATTACCTTGTTGAGGGAATATCCTATTCAGGCGGAATCAAGGGCTAAGGAGGAGATTTTATGGAACACAAAAGACGGGAATGGGTCAAGAACGCTGCCATTATCTTTCTTGCGATAATGCTTGTTCTTACCTTCTTTTCCAACACTATTATGAACTATTCCCTGCCGGAGGTAGCGGCTCAGTATGTATCAAGCGGCTCCCTTTCCGAGCAGATAAGAGGTACTGCCACAGTTGAAGCTGCGGAAAGCTACACCGTAAAAATAAGCGACACAAGAGTTGTGCGCTCGGTGGAGGTAAAGCAGGGCGACACCGTTGAAAAGGGACAGGTACTCATTACCCTTGAAGAGGGTGACGGAGCGCAGCTTGAAGCGGCAAAAAGCGAGCTTGAAACTGCACAGGTGGAATACCGCAAGGCTCTCCTTGACACGGGAAAGGACTACTCCCTTGACGAACTGAGCATAAAGAATCTTGAAGAGGATATTGCCGCAGACAAGGCTGCCCTTGCCAACATTTCCGTTTATCAGGAAAATTACGAAAAAGCAAAGTCCAAAGTAAAGTCTGTTGAGGACGAAATAGCGGCAATAAACAAAACTGTAAAATCCCTTGAAAACGACAAGGCTGACCTTGACGAACAGCTTACGGCGCTGGCTTCCGATGATTTTTCCTCTCTTGACGACAAGTATTTCAAGAAGGTGGAAAATGCAAAGGAAGATATTGACAAATATGAAAAGATAAAGACCGATGCAGACGAAAACGTAAAGCAGCTGCAGGACGAGATCGGAACTTCCGTAAGCGACCTTGAGCTTGAAACAAAAAGGAACGAGATCAACAAGCAGCAGCAGCTCGTGACACAGCTTGAAGCAAAATACAGCCTTGCTCTTGCCGATGACAGCGAGGACGCAGACGCTATCCTTACACAGCTTAACGACGCAAAATACACTCTCAGCAACCTTAATGCGGAATACCGTGACCTTGTTGAGAAAAAGAACACCAACAGCTCGTTAAAAAGCAAGCTTTCCTACGCTCTTGTAACGCAGGGCAACGCCGAAAAGAACTACAACTCCTCCAAAAAATCCCTTGACGACCTTAAGCTGACCATAAGCAAGGAAATAAAGAAGCAGAAATCCGAAATAAACGACAAGATAGATGCGGAAAACGAAAAACTTGACGACGCAAACGACAGGCTCAAGGACGCTCAGGAGGAAGAAGCGGCAGCAAAGGAAAAAGCCTCCGTTTCCGTTGATGATGCTCAAAAGGCTATCAAGGAAAAGGAGCGCCAGCTTGAAGAAAAGAAGATAACCCTTTCCCAGACACAGAAGGCTGACCTTGAAGAATCGGGAAAAACAAGCATTGACATTGAAGTTATGCAGTCCAAGATAGAAAAGCTGGAGAAAAAGGTGGAGGAGCTTGAAAAGGACGCTTCCGGCGGAGAAATAACCGCTCAGGTGGCAGGCGTTATCGAAAGCATTTCCCCCGTTGCAGGCGAGACTGTTGATGCAGGCAGCACCATTGCGACAATTCAGATGACCGAAAAGGGCTACACCGCAAGCATTACCGTTACAACAGACCAGGCGAAGAAGGTAAAAGTCGGCGATGCCGCAGAGATACAGTATTTCTGGTACGGTGACGCAAGCGCAGTTCTTTCCGCAATCAAGGCTGACACAGCAAATCCTACTCAGAACAAGCAGCTTGTATTCAGCGTAACGGGGGATGTTTCTCCCGGACAGTCCCTCCAGCTCGTAATGGGCGGAAAGGGGCAGCAGTATGAGCTTATCGTTCCGAACAGCGCTATAAGAGAGGACAGCAACGGCAAATTCGTGCTTGCGGTAGTTTCAAAGAGCAGCCCTCTTGGCAACAGATACACGGCAAAGCGTGTCAACGTTACCGTTGTTGCCTCGGACGATACGAAATCGGCTGTCACAGGCGAGCTTATGCAGAGCGACTTTATTATTTCAACCTCAACCAAGCCCATAAACCCCGGCGATCAGGTACGGCTTGTAGATTCACAGTGACCGAAAGGAGAAAGGGGCATGAACGCTGAAAAAAAGCGGCGCTTAGCGGTCCTGGGGGCGGTAAACTGCGTGTTTCTTATTGCATTTGCCGTGCTTGCGGCGGTACTGTGCGGAATAAAGTCACGATTGCCCTCACAGCTTGCCGCAGAACGCTGGAGCGCAGACAGCGGCGAAAGATATTCCCAGCTTTCGGTGTTCTACTCGCAGGCTTCGGGAATAAATATCGACACAGTTTACACAATGCGTGTGAACATTGAAAAAAAACTTACGGAAAACTCTGTTTCTGCGGAAGAACCGGGCGCAAGGGTATGGTATGACGGATATTCCGCTCTTACAAGCCTTACGGTAACTTCTCCGAGAGAGGATTACACTATACGGGCGGACGCAGACGTTATTGCAACGGGGGGAGATTACTTTATGATACATCCCCTGAAGCTGCTTTCCGGCTATTATTACTCGGACGACGACCTTATGCAGGACAGAGTGCTTCTTGACGAAAGCCTTGCATGGCAGCTTTTCGGCTCAAACGACATTGCCGGAATGACCGTTATCATAAACGGCAGACGGTTTTATGTTGCAGGAGTCGTTGAAGCGGACAGCGACAAGGCGAGCCGGTATGTTTACGGCGAAAAACCGCATATGTATATTTCATATGAGGGGCTGAAAAATCTTAACGGCGGAGAAACGGTGCCTGTGACCTGCTATGAAGCGGTGATACCCGACCCCGTTTCGGGACTTGCAAAGTCAATTATGGAAGGCGTGATAACTGCCGGCAAAAACAGCTATAAGCTGACCGAAAACTCCGACAGATATTCGCTTAAAAATCTTTTCGGCATTGCCTTTGACGGCGGAAAGCGCTCTGTTATAGACACGGAGATAGCCTACCCCTTCTGGGAAAACGCCGCAAGGATAAACGAGGACAACGCAGCTACGGTGCTTGTATGGGCAAGTGCAATGCTTATTGTTCCCCTGTTAACGGTTATGTATTTCGTTTTTCTTCTTATACATAAGAGAAAGGCGATAGCACATAAAGCTGCGGAAAAAATAAAGTCTTCCGCAGAAAAGCTAAAGGTCAGAATAGCCGACAGAAAATTATCGGCTGACAAATAATGAAAGGCGGACATTTTATGAAAAAGAACATTTTTAAGCGATGCGTCTGCACGGCGCTTGCGGCTGCTCTGGCGGTATCACTTACTGCCTGCGGCAAAGCAGAGATACCAATGGCATCAAAGGAAAACGTCTATACGACTACCGAGATACCTATGCCGGAAGCCTTCGATTATATCCAGTCCATGGATTCGGCAGGAGATAAGATATACATCATAGGCACAAAGTCAAATGTTGACGAGACCGACCCCGACAACCCCATTTATTCAAGCGAAACTATGCTCAGCATCCTCGATTCCGCAGGAAACAAGCTGAACACCGTTTCCATTGCCAAGGACGACGGTACTGGCACTTCTTCCAAGAGCGTCTATCGTATGTGCGTTTCGGAGGACGGCAGCGTAACTCTTCTTCTCAATGAATATTCATGGAATGAAGAGACCTACGAAAGCACCAACAGATTCTACACCGAGACCTACGACCAGAACGGAAACATTACCGCAACCGTTGACCTGTCCTCCATTAAACCGGAGGATAACCAGGACTTCTATATCAACGATATGACCATCGACAACAGCGGCAATATCTTCCTGACAGGCAACAACAGCATTTACGTTGTAGGCAATGACGGCAAGCTCAGCTTCGCTATAAAGGGCGACGAACAGCAGGGCAACTCAGGCTCCTACATCAACGCTGTCCGCAAGACCACAGACGGCAGAGTTGTTGCTATCGTCAACACCTACTCCTATACTGATGACAATTACACCAGCACCAATGCCGCAAAGGTCATTGACCTGAACGCCAAGGGCTACACCGACGAATATCCCCTCAGCAACAGATACTACCAGTTCTACGACGGCGGCGGAAATTACGACCTTTACGTTTCCACCGATAACACTCTCAGCGGCGTTGACATTGAAACAGGCGAGATCACTACCGTTATCGACTGGCTGAAATCCGGCTTCGACACCACCACAATGGACAATGCCACAGTTCTTTCCGACGGACGTATCCTCTGCACTTCCTACAAATACGATACCGAGGGCAGCGGCTACTCCTGGAGCGACAGCGATATGATACTTACCATTCTTTCCAAGGTAGACCCCTCCGAGGTTCCCGACAAGGAACTTATCACAGTTTATGCTTACTACCTTGACTATAATACAAAGCAGCGTGTCGTTGAATTCAACAAGAACAGCGACAAATACCAGATAGAGGTCACCACCTACTACGATTATGACGACGGCACAGGCAGCTATGACGCAGGTCTTACAAAGTTCAACAACGACCTTATTTCGGGCAATATCCCCGACATTATCCTGCTCAATAACTCAATGTCCGTAGACAGCTATATTTCAAAGGGTATCCTTGCAGACCTTTACACATACATCGACAAGGACGAGACCATTAACCGTGAGGATTATCTCCCCAACGTTCTTGACGCATTCTCGGTAAACGGCAAGCTCTATCAGATAGCACCTTCCTTCACTATCAACACCGTAGTCGGAAAAAGCTCCGTTGTGGGAACAAAGGAAGGCTGGACAATGGCAGATTACCTTGCTCTTGCACAGGCAAACCCCGACAAGGAAATGTTCAGCGACATGACTAAGGACGGATTCCTTTCAAACGCTTTGGGCTACTGCCTTAATTCCTATGTGAACCGTGAAACGGGAGAATGTTATTTCAACGGCGACGGATTCAAGGGACTTCTTGAAGCTGCAAACGCTTATCCCGAAGAAATAAACTATGACGAACTTTACGCAGATGACAGCTACTGGATAGAAAGAGAATCTACTTACAGAGATAACAAAACCCTTCTCAACTCAGCTTACCTCTACTCCTTCCAGAATATAAGAGAGATCGAACAGGGTCAGTTCGGCGAACCCATTACCTTTGTCGGCTTCCCCTGCGACAACGGCAACGGCGCCAGCATTAACGTCTACACGGCAAATATAGCTATAACCTCAAAGGCAAAGAACCCCGACGGCGCATGGGAATTCGTAAGATACTTCCTTACCGATGAATACCAGAACACCATCACAGGTTCCTTCCCCCTCAAGACCTCCGCTTACCCCGCACTTATGGAAAAGGCAAAGGAAAAGCCCTATTACATGGACGGCGATAAAAAGGTAGAGTACGACAACTCCTACTGGATAGGCGACACTCAGATAAACATCGGCGTAAACACCGACGAGGACAACGAAAGAATAATGAACTACATCAAGTCCGTTACCACCGTTGCAAACTACGACCAGAGCCTTATGAACATCATCAATGAAGAAGCCGGCGCATATTTCAGCGGTCAGAAGAGCGTAGACGAGGTCGCTGAAATTATCCAGAACCGTGCAAGCACTTACATCAGCGAAAACAGATAATTTCCCCCTATCTGTTTTTGTCCGCCCGTATCACACTTATGTATGGTACGGGCGGTTTTGTTTTGAAAAAGAAAAAGCCGCAGAGAACCAAAAAGCTCTCTGCGGCAATTATACGCCGTTTTGGTTATTAGAAGTCGGACTTATCCTCTTCGCTCTCAGCCTCAGCTTCTTCGCTGTCCAGCTTGTCAAGCTCTTCGGGGGTCTCGGTGTCATCGGCACAGTCACAGCTGCAGCCGCATTCATCGCAGTCGTCCTCGAAATACATCTCGTCGTCATCGTCAAAATCGTAATCGTACTGTTCAAGCTCCTCATGCTTTTTCATTGCATAAACAGCAGCTGCAGCGCCGATGGCAGCGGAAGCGAGGGCTATCAGTGATACTCCAAAGCCTTTCATTTTATAACAACTCCTTTTTGATGTTCCTTCCATAAAAGCGGAAGCTCATTTTGCTTATCAATATGTTTTAGTATAACACACTTTCTTTTAAATTACAACCGTTTTAACAATTTTTATTGACTTTTTTATGCTCCGTA
>JBJEQN010000096.1:0-38329 GCA_051881775.1 Oscillospiraceae bacterium
AATACGGCTGCAAGCATCATCCTCACAGTCGACTTAATTATTATATCACGTTAATTTGCGTTTGTCAAGCATTTTTTTATTTTTTATTAAACCGCTTTCTGCAATTTTTTTCTTTAAATGTATATTTTTTTTTAAAAGGGTCAATAATTACAGCGAAAATACTATTATTTCCCATCGGGAGGAGATTATACATGAAATTTACGCTCAGAAAAAAAATTGCCGAGGCTGCCGCACTTATAGGGATGCTGGCGGCGGTGTTCGCACAGGGTGTTTGCGCCTTTGCGGAAAGCAGGGAACAGGTAACAAAGGACGTTTTCCGCCTTCATATCCTTGCAAATTCCGATTCCGACGAGGATCAGGCACTTAAACTTAAAGTCAGGGACGCCGTTCTTGAAGAAAGCAGCGGAATTTTCGGCGGAAGCCTTACTGCGGAGGAAGCAGCCGCCCTTGCAGAGCAGAACATTGAACAGTTTACCGAAACCGCAGAAAAAGTAATTGCCGAAAACGGCTATGATTACAGCGTAAAATGTGAAGTGGACAAGGTTTATTTTGACGAGCGTGCCTACGGTACTGCGACCCTTCCTGCAGGGGAGTATAACGCTCTGCGCATAATTATCGGCGAGGGCGAGGGACATAACTGGTGGTGCGTGATGTTTCCTGCGTTGTGCCTGCCTGCCGTGACAAATACGGACGAGGTGCTTGAAGCGGCTTTGGCAGACGGCGCCCTTACCGAGGAGGAGATCAAGCTTATACAAAGTCCGGAAAACTATGAGGTAAGGTTTTATTTTGCCGAAATTTTCAAGAAGCTGGCGGCGCTCGTTGAAAGCAAAAGAACTCAAATGTAAAATATCGTGCATAACGCTGAAAAATTTTTCAAAACCCCTTGCTAAAGTCTGCGAAATAGTATAAAATAGTATATGATAGGGCATTGCCCCGATCCAATTTTTTATGAAAGGATGTCATACCAATGGCAGGTTTAAACAAGGTTACTGTTGACGACATTAACGTTAAAGGAAAAAAAGTCCTCGTAAGAGTTGACTTCAACGTTCCTCTCAAAGACGGCGTTATCACCAACGATAACAGAATCACAGCCGCTCTTCCCACTATCAAGAAGCTCGTTTCCGACGGAGGCAAGGTTGTTCTCTGTTCTCATCTCGGCAAGCCCAAGAACGGTCCCGAGGCTAAATTCTCCCTTAAGCCCGCAGCAGACAGACTTGCTGAACTTCTCCCCGGCACAAAGGTTACATTCGCTCCCGATGATGCAGTTGTAGGCGACAACGCTAAGAAAGCTGTTGCAGAAATGGCTGACGGCGAGATCGTTGTTCTCGAAAATACACGTTTCAGAGGCGCAGACGAGACCAAGAACGGTGAGAACCTCTCCAAGGAGCTTGCAGATCTCGTTGACGGTCAGGTATTCGTTATGGACGCTTTCGGCTCCGCACACAGAGCTCACGCTTCCACAGCAGGCGTTACAAAGTTCGTTAAGGAGACCGCAGTTGGCTACCTTATGCAGAAGGAGATCCAGTATCTGGGCAACGCAGTTGAGAACCCTGTTCGTCCCTTCGTTGCTATCCTCGGCGGCGCTAAGGTTGCAGACAAGCTCAACGTTATTTCCAACCTCCTCGAAAAGTGCGACACACTTATCATCGGCGGCGGTATGGCTTATACATTCCTTAAGGCTAAGGGCTACGAAGTAGGTCTTTCCCTCGTTGACAACGAGAAGATCGACTACTGCAAGGAAATGATGGCAAAGGCTGAAAAGAACGGCAAGAAGCTCCTTCTTCCTATCGATACAGTAGTTGCAGCAGGTTTCCCCGATCCTATCGACGCTCCTATCGAAGTTCAGACTGTTGATTCCGACAAGATCCCTGCTGATAAGGAAGGTCTTGACATCGGTGAAAAGACAAGAGCTCTCTTTGCAGACGCTGTTAAGTCCGCAAAGACAGTTGTTTGGAACGGACCTATGGGCGTATTCGAGAATCCTACTCTTGCAGCAGGTACTATCGCAGTAGCTCAGGCTCTTGCAGATACAGACGCAACAACTATCATCGGCGGCGGCGACTCTGCAGCTGCAGTTATACAGCTCGGCTTCTCCGATAAGATGTCTCACATCTCCACCGGCGGCGGCGCTTCTCTTGAATACCTCGAGGGCAAGGTTCTCCCCGGCGTTGATGTTATCGCTGAAAAGTAATAAAACAGTAATTTAGTATTGAACTTCATACAAATCATCTAAATAAAAGGTCGTTACAACGGTTTTGAATCGTGTAACGACCTTTTTGTTGACAAATGTCATAAAAAATGTTAAACTATAAATACGGGTACACCTTAAAACGGTAGGCGGTCAATCTTGCTCCCCGAAAGGGGGTATTGCTATGAGTGTGATTGAGGTACTAACCTTAGGATTACTTATTTGCGCTATTGTACAAATAGTTCAAAACAGCAATAAAAAGAAATAACCGCCCCAAGCTACCAACCAAGGCGGTTATTCTTTAACCATCTTATGGGAGCGACCGTCTATCGGTGTACCCTTTAATGTTATTATACACCCGTTTGTCACATATGTCAAGCGTTTTTATTTTTTATTGGGCAAACACGTTCATCTGAATCGTTGCAGCGTTTTTTGTTGACAAATGTCATAAAAAATGTTAAACTATAAATACGGGTACACCTTAAAACGGTAGGCGGTCAATCTTGCTCCCCGAAAGGGGGTATTGCTATGAGTGTGATTGAGGTACTAACCTTAGGATTACTTATTTGCGCTATTGTACAAATAGTTCAAAACAGCAATAAAAAGAAATAACCGCCCTCAGCTACCAACTTAGGCGGTTATTCTTAACTAAACAATTTGGGAGCGACCGTCTATCGGTGTACCCTTTAATGTTATTATACACCCGTTTATCATTAATGTCAAGCGGTTTTATTATTTATCAAGCAAACCCGTGCTTTTCAAGGAATCCGCCCAGCTTGCGGCAGTTTTCACACAGGTCGGCAGGCGAATCATACCCGTTATTGTAAAGCTCGATTATAACGCTGCCGTTGTATCCGCTTTTCTTCAGCGCATTGAACAGTTTAAGGTTGTCATACTCTCCCTCGCCGAATTTCAGACAATCTCCCTTTGCCCCGTAATCGGAAAAGTGAACGTGGGCAATGTGATTTCCCAGCGCCTCCGCAATTTCCGCAGGATCCTCACCCGAGCGGTGCGCCTGCTTTGTGTCAAGTACAAATTTCGCTTCATCACCCAGGGCTGCCGCCATTTTTTTTAGAAAGTCAAGGGAACGGCTTGTGCAGCGTGACACGTTTTCCTGCACCACAGTTACCCCATAGCATTTTGCCCGTTTCTGAACTGCGGCAAAGCGCTCAAAATAGAACTCGTCGGAGCAGGGATTCTGCGGCTTGTTTCCGTGGAGAACGAAAAATTCCGCTCCCAGCTTGTTCATAAACTCAAAAAAGCGTCCGTAATATTTCAGCATATCCTCCAGACGGCGTTCATATTTCGTGAAAAGCATCATAGGCTCTATTCCGCAGGTGTAAGGATGCACCGAACAAACCGTTACGCCGTATTCCTTCTGTATCGCAAGAAATTCGCTCAGATAGGGGTCGTGCAGCTCGCAGTCTGAGTTGACGAATATTTCCGTCAGCGTCACTCCACTTTCTGCAAGGCTTCGGAATGCTTTTTCCGCTTCAAGTGGATAAAGACAGGCTGTTGAAACTCCTGAACGCATAACATACCTCCCGAAAAAAAACAGGGTACCGGCAAAAATGTCCGATACCCTGCTGTTTTTTATGCCTTATTGGAAACAGGCTTTCCGCCTTTTTGCTTTCCGCTCTTTTTGTCTTCAAAGAACGCCCAGAGGGGAGTTGTAAAGCATACGGAAGAGTAGGTTCCGGCGATCATACCGATCATTACGGGCAGCGAGAAGGAAATGATAGACGTTACGCCGCATACTGCCGAAACGATAGTTACGGTAAGCATAGCCGCAACTGTTGTTATAGATGTGTTCAGCGAACGTGTAAGACACTGATTGATGCTAAGGTTTACGATCTCGTTTCTGTTCTTGGACTTGCCGTAAAGCTTGGTGTTCTCACGGACACGGTCGTAAACAACGATGGTGTCGTTGATGGAATAGCCAAGGATAGTCAGAAGCACCGCCATAAAGTTTGCGTTGATAGACATTCCGCATACGATAAAGGTACCGTAAACAATGGTACAGTCGTGGAGCAGAGCAATAATAGCGCAGATTCCGGCGAGCCAGCCGCCTATCTTTCTGAAACGTACTGCAATATAAAGGATAAGCACGATAGACGAAAGAATTACGGCTACGATACATTTAAGGAAGAATTCCTTACCTGAGGACGGCGAAACATCGGAGGATTCGATAAGCTCCAAATTATTTGCCGCATATTTCTCGGAAAGAGTGTTTGTAAGCTCAAACTGCTTGTCCGAAGAAAGTCCGTCGGTGGAAATAAGGGAAAGCTGGATGTTATTTTTGCCTGTGGAGAAGTCAACGCCGGTGGTGTAGTTAACGCCTGTGCCGCCGAGAATTTCCTTTGCGTCTGCGGCGAAAGCGTTTCCGTCTATTTCACCGTCGTAAACGTATGTGATGATAGTACCGCCCTTGAACTGGATGTCAAGGTCTGCGCCGAGAACAAAGGTGGCAAGGATAGATACCGCAACCATAACTGCGGAAATGATAAAGTATATCTTTCTGTGACCTATAAAGTCAATGTTGAATTTCTTATGCATTTTTAACACCTCCGTAAAGACGGGGATCTCTCAGCGCCTTGAACTTTGAAAGTGAAGCAAGCATGATCCTTGAACAGAACACTCCGAAGAACAGGTTGAGGATAACGCCCGAAAGAAGGGTGAAACCGAAGGAGTAAATAGTACCTGCGGTGGAAGGACCGAACATAAAGAACGCAAAGTGAAGAGCCTTTGCAAATATGCTGTCCGGAGTTCCGAATGCGCCCATAAGTATGATAGCAACCAGTACCATTGTTACGTTGCCGTCGAGAATAGCGGAAAAGGCTGTCTTGAAGCCTGTTTCTATAGCGCCGTCAAGGGTCTTGCCCTTTTCAAGCTCTTCTCTGATTCTTTCTGCGGTGATGATGTTTGCGTCAACGCCCATGCCGACTGCAAGGATAATACCTGCGATACCCGGAATGGTAAGTATAGAGCCGTTCATAAAGCCGAAATAGCCCGAAACGAAAGCAAGTGTACCTGCTACCTGTCCCACAAGTGCGATAACTGCAACTGCGCCGGGAAGTCTGTATGCAGCGATCATAAATATTGCAATAAGTGCAAATGCGATGATTCCTGCGATTATCATAGCTTCAAGAGCGCCTGCACCGAGGCTGGGGGAGATAGTGGAGAAGCTTGCGGTTACCAGCTTAAAGGGGAGTGCGCCGGAGTTGATCTTGTCGGCAAGGGATTTTGCGCTTTCTGCGTCAAAGCTGCCTGTGATCTCGGCTCTTCCGTCTGTGATAGCAGCATTTACCGAGGGGTAGGAAATGCAGGTCTCGTCCATCCAAATGGAGATAACGCCGTTTTCCTGATAAAGTCTTGTTGTAGCTTCGGCAAATTTTTCTGCGCCGGATGCTGTAAGCTCAAGGCTGACGCCCCATGTATAAGCTCCGCTGCTGTCCTGGCTATAAGCGGCGTAAGCCTCCTGAACGTCGGAGCCTACGAGAATGATATTTTCTGCGGTGATACCCGAGGGAGCGCCCAGCTCGTCCACCTCATGACCCTCTCTGAAGGTCAGCTCTGCGGTCTCGCCAAGCTCCTTAACGGCAGCTTCGGGGTCGAATTCTGCTTCGCCCTCTTTCCAGGGGAAGCGCACGATTATACGGCTGTTGTCGTAGTCGATGTAGCATTCGTAATCGGTGATGCCCAGGTTTACCATACGCTGGACGATAACTTCCTTTGCGGCGTCCATATTTGCGTCGGTAGCCTCAACGCCTTCGGGGGGAGTAAAAGTAACGTCTACGCCGCCCTTGATGTCGATACCGAAGCGGATATTTTCCGCACCCTTGATATAAACAGTTGTCATATCTCCATAGTAGGTGCTGAATCCTATAAATACCGAGGCTGCGAATAAGAGTATCAGCGCCAGAACTATGAAAAAGACAGGTTTTTTGACCTTTCTCACGTTTTTACCTCCTGTTTTTGCCGGATAAAATTATACTCCGACACAAATTATCGTTTAATTATAACATTTATTATGATATTTGTCAATAGCAACGATTTACTTCGGATAAATTTTTTGATTTACTTCGGATAAATTTTTGAAAAATGCCATAATATGTTATTTTATCTTTATAATCAAAAAAAGCCTGTGTTTATTATAACATTTGATAATTGAAAAAAGATTTTGGATATGCTATACTATTATAAAATGCGCTTTGCCGCAAAATATGGAAAGGATAGATAAATATTATGTATAAGACCCGAAAAAGGCTATCGGTTTTAACGGCTGTTCTGCTTTCCGCCGCAATGCTTGCAGGCTGCGGAGGAACGGAGAAGGACACCGCCGACACTTCCGAAACTACAACTGCCGCTGTAACGGAACAGACTGCCGCTGCTGCAGTTCTTGAAGGAGGAAAGGCTATTGTGCCGGAGCTTTCCGTTGATGCTTTCGACCTGCCCGAAAATGAGGCTCTCAGCTTTACAAAGGATATGAAAATAGGCTGGAATCTGGGCAACACCTTTGACGCAGTTGACGACAGCGGAAGCCTTAAGGACGACCTTGCCCTTGAATCCGCATGGGTAGGCGTCAAGACCTCTAAGGCAATGATAGACAGCATGAAGGCGGCAGGCTTTAATACCCTCCGTCTGCCCGTTTCGTGGCATAACCACGTTGACAGCGACTTCAACATAAACAAGCCCTTCCTTGACCGTGTTCAGGAAGTGGTGGATTATGCAATTGACAACGGTATGTACTGCATTCTCAACATTCATCACGACAATGAAAAGGGCTTTTTCTACCCTAATTCCGAAAATCTTGAAGGCTCGGAGAAGTACGTTGCCGCTATCTGGAAGCAGCTTGCGGAACGCTTTGCAGATTATGATGAAAAGCTGATTTTCGAGGGACTTAACGAACCCCGTCTTAAAGGCACGGGACTTGAATGGAACGTTAACGCAAATAATGCGACAAGCCTCGATTCCGTTGAAGCTATAAACAAGCTTTGTCAGGTCTTTGTTGACACCGTAAGAGCCTCGGGCGGAAAAAATGCCGAAAGATACCTTATGATACCCGGCTATGCCGCTTCCGCAGACGGCGCACTTATCGACCAGTACAAGCTGCCCGACGACAGTGCCGACAATAAGCTCATAGTTTCCGTACACGCTTATACGCCCTACGACTTCGCACTTCAAGACCTTACGGGAACAAGCGAGTGGAGCGTTGACAACGCAGGCAGCACCTCTCCCATAACCGGCTTTATGGACAGGCTTTACGACAAGTTCACAAGCAAGGGCATACCCGTTGTTATAGGCGAATTCGGCGCCCGCAACAAGAAGGAGAACCTCCAGGCGAGAGTTGATTTTGCAGCTTATTATGTAGCTAACGCAAGAGCAAGAGGCATAACCTGCTGCTGGTGGGATAACAACTGCTTTTACGGCTCGGGCGAGTGCTTCGGCTTGTTTGACCGCAGCACCGTAAGCTGGAAATACCCCGACATCGTTATTGCAATGATGAAATACGCAGAATAACACATAATAAAAACGCCGCCCGACCGCTTGAAGAAAGCAGTCGGGCGGTTTTTACGCCGCCATAATAACGGCTTTACGGGTTCCAATTAGCACATAGGTGTGCAGTTGCAGCTGCAAGAGCAGTCGTGTCCGTTGTCACAATCGTGGTCGTGATTGCAGCATACGAAGAGGATGATAAGAAGGATGATGATCCAGCAGCAGTTATTGCCGTTACCAAAGTTAAATCCACACATAGTAAAAGCTCCTTTATAATATATAATGTATTTGAAAGCCGCTGCGGATTCGGTGCTTTAAGCCGTGGCTTTCGGCGCCCTGCCGCTTTCTGTCGGCGTTTCATAGTTCATATTATGACGGAGCGGAAATTTGGTTACAGAAATTGCCGCAGGATCAATAAAATTTTTTAAAGGGCTTTAAGCGCTTCAACAAGTACGGTCTCAACCTCGGAGGAATTGCTGCACATAAGGAAGTAAGCGTAGCTGCCCTCTGTGCCAACGATAGAGGAGTTTGCACGTTCAATGTCGGCAGGGTAGAATGCGTCTGTGTCCTGAGCCTTTTTCTGTCTTACTTCAAGGTCAGCCTTGGCAGCCTCGGGGTCGGCAGCCTTTATAACGATAACTTCGGTAAGGTTTGCGCTCATGGGACACTGCATAAAGATAGACTGCTCGTAGTTTTCGTTGTTTTTATCAAGAGTAAAATAATCGCTGATGATCATTTCGTCGGTAACTTCGGAAAGGAAAGGCCACTCGCCCTGAGAAACAACCGCTTCAATAACGGGACGGAGGGGATTTTCCGTTTCGGAGAACTGCAGCATATCGCTTGCGGAAGGCTCTTCGTTGTCTGCGACATACTCATTTTCCGCAGTTTCTTCTGTGGTTTCTTCCGTTTCGGTTTCGGTAAGATCGATGGGGAGCGATTCCTTTAAGGTAGTGGTCACAGCAGCAGTAGTTGTCTCCGCTGTGTCAGCGTTATTATTTCCGCAGGCGGTCATAAGCATTGCGGTAAGGCTGAGAGCGGCTGTAAAAGCAATAATTTTTGAAACTTTCATAAAATGATACCATCCTTTATTTATAGTGTTTTTGCGAACAGGCGGTCAATGCGCTCGCCTGTTGTTGATACTAAGTTCATATCAACCTATAGACAAATCCGAAAGCTATAACCCAGCCACTCGGCATCAAGCTCCCTTGCAAGGCACCAAGCATTGCTGCGGTCGCTTTCCTTGATTGGCTGTGTTCTATCTTCCGTCTTTGTCTATAGAACGATATAAACTTAGTATGAATTATAGCATAAAGTACAAATAAATCAATAAAAATTCGTTATAATTAACTGAAACTTCATTATTTGTAACCGAAGCGTAATTATGTTATGTGAAAAAGTTACAGCGGTGTTTATTTTCTGCAAATAAATGGAATATATACAGCCATTTATCAAATTAAAGTTAAAAAGCGGTATATGTACTTGAAAAAAAGTCTGCACCGTGATATAATTATCCATACAGACCGTAGTTATATCCGGCTGAATCTGTTAGTCATCCGCTGTGGGTGTTTACGGCGGCTGAATGAAAGGAAGTTAGAAAAAATGGGCAAAGCTCTCATTATCGGCTGCGGCGGCGTTGCTTCCGTTGCAATTCACAAGTGCTGTCAGAATTCCGAGGTTTTTGAGGACATTATGATAGCTTCAAGAACCAAGTCAAAGTGCGACGCTTTAAAGGAAAAGCTGGATAAAATGTACGGCGGCAAAACGAAGATTTCCACCGCACAGGTAAATGCGGACAACACAGAGGAGCTTGTGGCTCTTATGAAAGCCTATAAGCCGGACGTATGCCTTAACCTTGCGCTCCCTTATCAGGACTTGAAGATAATGGACGCCTGCCTTGAATGTAAGGTGCATTACATCGACACCGCAAACTATGAACCCGAGGACACGGCAAAGTTTGAGTATAAGTGGCAGTGGGCATACCGTGAAAAGTTTGAAAAAGCAGGAATAACCGCACTTCTCGGCAGCGGCTTCGACCCCGGCGTAACGGGAGTTTTCTGCGCATATGCAATGAAGCACTACTTTGACGAGATACATTATATAGATATCCTCGACTGCAACGCCGGCGACCACGGCTATCCCTTCGCAACGAACTTCAACCCCGAAATAAATATCAGAGAGGTTTCCGCCAAGGGTTCCTATATCGAGAACGGCAAGTGGGTAGAGACCGAGCCTATGGAAATAAAGCGTGTCTATAACTTCCCCGAAGTAGGCGAAAAGGATATGTACCTGCTTCACCACGAAGAGCTGGAATCCCTTGCACTCAATATCAAGGGCATCAAGAGGATACGCTTCTTTATGACCTTCGGACAGAGCTATCTTACCCACCTTAAATGCCTTGAAAACGTGGGTATGACCTCTATCGAACCGATAAACTATAACGGTATTGAAATAGTACCGCTGCAGTTCCTTAAAGCCGTGCTGCCCGACCCTGCTTCGCTTGGTCCCAGAACAAAGGGCAAGACCAATATCGGCTGTATAATGCAGGGCGTGAAGGACGGAAAGCCTGTTAAGTATTACGTTTATAACGTCTGTGTGCATGAGGAATGTTATGCAGAGGTAGGCTCCCAGGCTATATCCTATACCACAGGCGTTCCTGCAATGATAGGAGCGGAAATGGTAATGACGGGAAAATGGCAGAAGCCGGGAGTTTATAATATAGAAGAATTCGACCCGGATCCCTTTATGGAAGAGCTTAATAAATGGGGACTGCCCTGGAAAGAAAGCTTTGACCCCGAATTGGTAGATTGACCACAAACTGCGTGCCCCCACCGCGAAGCGTAACGGGATTCCAAAGGGACGAGTCCCTTTGGCGAGGGTCAAGGGGCGAGGAGCCCCTTGTCGCTCTCCGCAGAGAGCGAAACTCCCCAAAAGTCGGGCATAACGCTTGTAAAAGTAAAACAAGCAAAGTAAAAAATCCAAAGGCGCAATTCACATCAAAATGCGGAACCGAGTAAAGTGTCGTATGACATAAAACTTGTTGAACCGACTATGTGAATTGCGCCTATTCTTACATATCAAGATAAATTACCCTCGCAACAAATATACGGAGTGAAACGACGTGTATTTGTTGCGACACAGCATATTTTGCCGATAGTTTTTCGTACAAAATCAGCATTTTTTCGCAATCTCTCTGTAGGGGCGCACAGTGTGCGCCTGTGGGTCAGCGCATTTGTCAGATTAACAGGTGTTGTTGGTGCAACGACGCTATAGTTTGCCGTGTCGCAGAAAAATGTTCGTCGCTTCGCTCCTTACATTTTACTGCGAGGGGTACTTTGTTTATATGAGATAGAAATAGGCGCAATTCACATAGTCGGTTCAACAAGTTTTATGTTATACAAGACATTACTTGGTTCCGATTTTTGATGTGAATTGCGCCTTTGTTTTTTTACTTTGCCGCTTTTAACACGGCTTGGCGTTATGCCCGACTTTAGGGGATTTCGCTCTCTGCGGAGAGCGACAAGGGGCTCCTCGCCCCTTGACCCTCGCCAAAGGGACTCGTCCCTTTGGAATCCCGTTATCGCTTCGCTGTCGGGTCAGCATATTTGCTTAAAACTCTATGCCGTTTTCCTCGGCTGCCTTGGCTGCTTTCATCATGATAGCACATTCAAGGCGTTTCTTTTCTATCTCACAGGAGATCTTATGGGGTGAATGTATATCCCCGTTATAAATGAAGTTATTTGCGTTGCATCCGCCGCTGCAATAGAATCTTGCCCAGCATTTCTTGCAGTCTTCCTTGGAATAGATATGCGCTCCGGCAAACTCCTTCTTCATTTCATTGTTGAAAGTACCCTCGTGGATATTGCCCATTTTGCAGCCTTCCACGCCCACAAACTGGTGGCAGGGATAAATATCTCCCTCAGGTGTTACCGCAACATACTCGTTTCCGCTGCTGCAGCCTCTCAGACGCTTTATTGCGCAGGGTCCCTGGTCAAGGTCAAGCATAAAATGGAAGAAATTGAAGTGCTTGCCCTGTTTATCGTTGATAAGAAGCATCTGCGCAAGACGTTCATACTCGGAGAATATTCTCGGCAGCTCCTTCTGTGTAATGGAATAGCTCATTTCGGGTGCGCTTACCACAGGTTCAACGGATATCTGGTCGAAGCCGTTGTCATAAAGGCTGTAAACGTCGTTGGCAAAGTCAAGGTTATACTTTGTAAAGGTTCCTCTTACATAGTAATTTTCGTGGTTTCGCTTTTCAACAAGCTCCTTGAACTTAGGCATAATGCGGTCATAGCAGCCTGTTCCGTCCACACGCTTGCGCACTCTGTCGTTGACCTCTTTTCGTCCGTCAACGGAAAGTACAACGTTGTGCATTTCCTTGTTGATAAAGTCTATCTTATCATCGTCAAGAAGCATACCGTTGGTTGTTATGGTAAAACGGAAATTCTTGTTGCACTCTTTTTCTCTTGAACGTCCGTACTCAACCAGCTGCTTAACGATGTCAAAATTCATAAGCGGTTCGCCGCCGAAGAAGTCCACCTCAAGGTTTACTCTGTCCTTGGAGTTTTCAATAAGGAAGTCCAGCGCCTTTTTGCCCGTTTCAAAGTCCATATGCATACGGCAGCCGGTGCCGTAATCTCCCGTTGAAGCGAAGCAGTATTCGCAGCGCAGGTTGCAGTCCTGTTCGACCAGCAGGCACATAGCCTTTATGGGTGCAGGAACGGAATATTGAGCATATTTTTCGTAACCGTCCTCGGAGAAAAGCACCTCGCTCTTGTAAAGCTCAACGACCTCCTGATAGCAGGATTCGATTTCCTCGGGAGCGTAAAAACGTGACAGCTTTTCAACCACCTTTTCGGGGCACTTGTCCTCAAAAGGGGGAAGAACGTTGTCAAGCATATCATAAGTAAGCTCGTCCACAAGATGCACTCCGCCGCTGTTCACATCGAGAACTATGTTATATCCGTTAAGTTTGTATTTGTGTATCATAAAAGACCATTGCCCTTTCAGTTTTCAGTAAAATAAAAATCCCAAGCTGTTTGCCTTATGGCAAAAACCGGGATATAAAAACAACAATGCCGCCAAAGACCTGCATAAGCGGAGAAAGCCCTAAAGCTCTCCGCATATTGACAGACCTTGTTCAGCTTACTTTTCGCACTTCTGGTTTGCAACTGTGCAGGATGTCTTACAAGCAGACTGGCAGGAAGCCTGACACTTGCCGCAGCCGCCCTTTTCAGCAGTTTTCTTAAGGTTAGCCTGATTGATGGTTTTAATGTGCTTCATAGAAAAAACCTCCGAAAATAAATATTTTCTTTATTATACCACAGTATTCAGCAAATTTCAATAGTCATTTTAACGAAATCTTTTGTGTGAATTAACGCCTATTATACCCCCAATGCCCGAGCATGACAAAATTATGAGCAGTTTTGAAACAAATCCTCCTGCC
Organism: Oscillospiraceae bacterium; assembly: GCA_051881775.1. GTDB lineage: Bacteria > Bacillota > Clostridia > Oscillospirales > Ruminococcaceae > UMGS363. The sequence continues at coordinate 13,131 of JBJEQN010000096.1, forward strand.
GAGAAGCTCCTGACAAATATTATGCCGCCTAAAAGTACCGCCGCAAAAACCGCTCCGCCGCAGACAAATCCCGTGATAAGTCCGTTTCTCCGCCGCCTTTTTGCAACGGTATATGAAGCGGCAAAACAGCCTGCCGACAGCGCCAGACCCGACATTACCGACATAACTCCGTCCGAAAGGTCGATTTTCGCCGCAATTGCCCCGAAAACCGTCAGCGCCAGCGCTATTGCACCTATACAGGACAGCGTACCCGTTATTATCTGCGCCGCAAGCTCGGCGGCAGCCTTCTGTTCCGCACTTTTACGCATAAAAAATCCCTCCGCCTTGCATATTGAAGAAATGCTGATCTCGTGTCGTTCAGCTGTTTCTTATAAAAATATGCTAAAGCGGAGGTTTTTATGCCGTTTAAAACAGCATTAGTCCTTATTTTCGGATTTTTCAGCCTTTTCCTTTTTAGGCTTTGCCGCTGCCTTGGGAGCTTCTTCAACAGCGTCGTGCATAGTCAGATTCTTGGAAATTGCCCACATCATAACTCTGACCTTGTTGCGGTCGCCGCCTGTTTCGATAACGATGGAATCATCCTCGGAATTCTGGGAGTTTCTGTTGATCCTTACAACAATGCCTGTGATGCCGCCGATAGTAACGATCTCATCGCCTATCTGGAGCGCTTCCTTCATTTCCTTTGCTTCCTTTTCCTTCTTCTTCTGGGGACGTATCATAAAGAAATAGAAAACAAGGATAAGAACGCCGAAGGAGCAGAGCATATAGATTATGCTGCCCATGGTATCCTGCTGAGTTGCTGCAGTTCCTGCTGTATTTGCTGATGCTGCTGCAAGCTGTACGGCTGTAAACATTTTTAATTCCTCCTGATTTGTTAGTCAATAAGAATTATTATACCATTATTTCAGATATTTGCAAGGGTTTTCACAATAATTTCATTATTTATTGTTGTCAGGAGTTTTCGGAAGCGTAATCTTCCTTCATTTTTGCTTCCTGTTCAGCCTGTATCTCGGGGTAAGCGGAGATCATAGGCTGAATGTCGGGCTTGTCCTTCTTGATGCGTCTGCTTACATAGTTCTTTGTTATAGCAATAACGGTTCCCGAAAGAGCAAGTACGCCGATAAGGTTAGGTATAGCCATAAGTCCGTTGAAGGTGTCGGAAATATCCCATGCAAGGCTCAGATTCATTGTGCAGCCTACGATAATGAACAGCACGAAAATGACTTTGTAAACAACGGTAGCTTTTGTTCCTAAAAGGTATTCCAGCGCTTTTGTTCCGTAGAAGGACCAGCCCAGTACCGTTGAGAATGCGAAAAGCAGGATAGCAATTGCAAGTATCTTTCCGGAGATCGAGCCAAGACGCTGGCTGAACGCATAGGTAACAAGGGGAACGCCGTTAACTTCGTTTATTTCTACCGAGGTGATAACGGGGTTGCCGCTTTCATCGGTCATAAGTGTGCCGTCGCTGTTCTTGCCCTGAACGCCCTTTATTTCCATAACGTTGGAGTATGTAAAATCGCTTTCGCCCGTTGCGCACTCGGCGTTCTTGAAGCGGATAGTAAGATCCTGTCCGTAAACCGTCTTTGCGGCATATTCGGTGTAGGTGCCTTCCTCTGCGTCTGCGGAAGCTATTTCAAACTTTGCGTTGATGTTGTCGTCGATAAGGTTAACTATTCCTCCGTCGGCGGACTTGTGTATCTCGAAATACTGTCCCTCGGTGGAAATGTTGTTAAGTGCGTCCTCAAAGGTCATGGAGTTTGCAGGACTTGAAAGGATAACGAAAGCGGTGAGTGTGCAGACGATAATAGTATCAAAGAACACCTCGAAGATACCCCACATACCCTGGATAACAGGTTCCTTTACGTCGGAAGCGGAGTGTACCATTACAGAGGAGCCGAGACCTGCTTCGTTTGAGAATACGCCTCTCTTGAAGCCCATTGTGATAGCACGCTTGATGATGTATCCGCCCACGCCGCCTGCTATTGCGGAGAAGGAGAATGCGTTGGAGAAGATGCTGGAGAAAACGTAGGGTATCTGCTTGTAGTTGGCAATGAAGATTATAAGGCAGCCGACAATGTAGAAAAGTGCCATAAAGGGTACGATCTTTTCGGCAACGCTTGCAATTCTCTTGATACCGCCGATTATAACGAGAGCGGCGATAACTGCAAGAACGATTCCCGTAATAAGGTTGGGAATGTTAAAATTGGATTTCATTGCACTTGAAATGGAGTTGACCTGCGCCATATTTCCGATACCGAAAGAAGCCATAACGCAGAAAACAGCAAAGAGAACAGCCAGCGGCTTTGCAATATGCTTAAAGCCCTTGCGTTCCTTAAGTCCCTCTTCAATGTAGTACATTGCGCCGCCCGACCATTCGCCGTGGTCGTTTTTCTTACGGAAGTAAATGCCCAGTACGTTTTCGGAGAAGTTTGTCATCATTCCGAAAAATGCGGAGAGCCACATCCAGAAAACTGCGCCGGGACCGCCTATGCAGACTGCGGTGGCAACGCCTGCAATGTTACCTGTGCCGATAGTTGCGGCGAGAGCGGTGGAAAGCGCCTGGAACTGTGAGATAGCTTTCTTTTCCTTGGTCTTTGTGACGGATTTCTTTTTGAAAATTGCAAGGAAGGTTTCGTTCGACCAGAATTTGATCTTTGATACCTGGAAGAAGCCTGTTCTTACGGTCATGTAAATGCCTGTTGAAATGAGAAGAACAAGCATAGGTATGCCCCATACAACGCCGTTGATCTTGCCGTTTATGGAGGCGATTGCTTCGATAAATGCGTCCATAATGATCCCCTTTTCACTAAAATAATATCTATTATACCATAAAATGCAGGAAAATGCAATAAAAAATGCAGAAATAAATCATATGTAAATAAAAAGTTCACGCAAATACTATATATAACAGCATTGCGTGAACTTTTATCCTTAAAATTTATGAAAAAAGCCCGGAGAAATCAAGCATTTTTATCCGTCTGAGGCTTTGCGCTTTCCCTCTTTGCCTTTTCCTCCGCCTGCCTTGCCCATTCTTCAAGGAGCCAGTCGGGGTACTCGGGGGGCTTGGAGAAATAGCCAAGCTCGCTGCTTCTTACGGCGTGGTCTTTCAGCCATTCCTTGTACTGCTCTTCTATCCAGTCAAGCATTTCGTGATAACCGTCACGGCTTTGCTCAAAAACCTTTTCCGCCACCGTTTCCGAAAGATCGAAGCATTTTGCGTCATACCATATCTGAACGGTTATTTCCTCCTTCGGCGTTATGCGGAAGTTGAAATCGTCAAGGTTCATTCCTCTTTTTGAGCCGCTGTACTTGCCGCCCATTTCAAAATATTCATATTCGGGTATCTTAAATACCCTGTCTTCCTTGTTCATACGCTTCTGCCCTTTCTTTTCTTTTTTGACATAAGGGAACCTCTAAAAACCTCCCTCACGGCAAATCCTCTATGAGTTTCGCCATCTGCTGCGTTATCAAAGTAAACGCTGATTAGATTGAATAAATGAAGCGTTTACTTACCTTGCAATACATCCAGTATCACTGCGGTTTGATGCCTTGCAGCTGACGAAACTCATTACGAGGATTTGCTCGTGTTCCGGTTTTTAGAGAACCCCGTAAGTAAAAAGCTGCCGTTCACCATGCTTTCAAGCTCCTCGTCGGGAACGTCGGAATCAAGATATACCGTGTTCCAATGTACCTTGTTCATATGATACGCCGGGATAACGCCCTTGTAAACGCTGCGTAGAAAATCGGCGTTGGCAGGCTCGCATTTCAGGTTAACAATATCCCTGCCGTTCAGTTTCATTATTATCCCAAACCATTTTCCCGTGTCCGAGTGCCGCAGCACCACCGTTTCGGTATCTCCCTCAAAGGGACGGTCAGCCGCCGCTCCCGAAAAGGTCAGCGCATATTCAATAAGCTGTTCCTTTGTCACTTTTATCCGTTCCTTTCGGCTGTTTTGCCGTAAAAGCTGTATTCGCCTGCATTTTCACGGCTTTGGTAAGGTATGCTGCGGTAATCTGCGCCGTTTTTCACGCTTTCGATTATCTTTTTGGTAAGGTCGGGAACGTCGTCACGTTCAAGGGCTTCGTCAATGTCAAGCCACAGCACCTCGCTGTTCTCGTCACCGTCCGAGTGTGCTTCTCCGCTTATATATTCCGCAGGTCACACCGCATACCAATCCCTTTGGTTGAAGCGCATACCGATAAGCGCAGCAGGCTCGGCGATTATGCCCGTTTCCTCCGCAATTTCACGCCGCACCGCTTCTTCGGGAGTTTCGCCCTTTTTAAGATACCCTCCCGGAATAATGAGCAGACCCTTTCCCGGGCCGTATGTATGCCTTGCAAGGAGGATCTTTCCGTCACGGACAACTACGCCTGCGGCTGATTTTCCCCAATCGTTGTTTTCATCGCAGTTCATCTGAAGCGCTCCTTCCGTTTTTATCGTTTTGTTGTATTATACCACTTTGCAGACATTTAGTCAACGCACAGGTTTCTGAATATTTCCCCGGAAAAAGCAGATGATACTATACGATATGCAGGTTTTTATAAATCAGAAAAAATTTTGTTTGCCCTCTTGACAAATACCCCGAGGGGGTATATAATATCTACAAGGGAGGGGAGAATATGAACTGTGAAGGAAAATGTGAATTCTGCCATAAAACAAAGGAGCGCTCCGAAGAGGAGTATAAAAAACTAATCAACAGGCTTAACCGCATAGAAGGTCAGATACGGGGGATAAAGGGCATGGTGGAGAAAAACGCCTACTGTCCCGATATACTTATCCAGTCGGCAGCAGTCACGGCGGCTCTTAACGCATTTAACCGTGAACTGCTTTCAAGCCATATCCGAACCTGCGTTGCCGAAGATATAAGAAACGGAAACGACCAAGTTATAGAAGAACTTGTTGCAACGCTGCAAAAACTTATGAAATAAGTGTGAAGAGTGAAGAGTGGAGAGTGAAGCTGCGGAAATGTGGAAATTTAAAATTTGTTGCTGCGATCCGGTACAAAAACTCCACTCTTCACTCTCCACACCTCAAACTTACCAAAAAGGTGGTTTTCAGATGAAGCAATACAATGTAACGGGAATGAGCTGTGCAGCCTGCAGCGCCCGTGTTGAAAAGGCGGTATCAAAGGTAAACGGGGTAACGTCCTGCTCCGTAAGCCTGCTTACAAATTCAATGGGAGTTGAGGGCAGCGCTTCCGCCGCAGAGGTCATCGCCGCAGTTGAAGCGGCAGGCTACGGCGCTTCGGAAAAGGGCGCAGCTGCCGCAAAAAACACCGCCTATGAAGAACAGCTCAAAGACAAGGAAACTCCGCTGCTTAAAAAGAGGGTAATAGCTTCGGTGGCGTTCCTTGCGGTGCTGATGTATTTTTCAATGGGGCATATGATGTGGGGCTGGCCGCTGCCCGGTTTTATGGCGGACAACCACATAGCAATGGGACTTGTTCAGCTTTTTCTTACCCTTGCAATAATGGAGATAAACCGCAAGTTCTTTATAAGCGGCTTCAAGGCTTTGTGGCATAAAGCACCAAATATGGATACCCTTGTCGCTCTGGGAGCCGCCGCCGCTTTCGGTTACAGCGTTTACGCCCTTTTTGCAATGACAGATGCACAGCTAAGGGGCGACAGCGAGGCGGTAATGGGGTATATGCACGAGTTTTATTTCGAATCGGCAGGTATGATACTTACCCTTATAACCGTTGGAAAAATGCTTGAAGCAAGGTCAAAGGGCAGAACTGCAGACGCTCTGAAAAGCCTTATGCGCCTTGCTCCCGAGACCGCAAACGTTATCCGCAGCGGCGAGGAGATAACTATTCCTGCCGAGCAGGTGAACAAGGGGGATATTTTTGTTGTGCGCCCCGGAGAAAGCATACCCGTTGACGGTGTCGTTGCCGAGGGCAGGAGCGCAGTTAACGAAGCCGCTCTTACGGGAGAGAGTATTCCCGTTGACAAGGAGCCGGGAGACAGCGTTTCTGCGGCTACAATAAACCAGTCGGGCTTCCTTAAATGCGAAGCCGTAAGAGTAGGGGAGGACACCGCTCTTTCAAAGATAATACAAATGGTCAGCGACGCCGCTGCCACCAAAGCACCCGTTGCAAAAGCGGCGGACAAGGTGTCGGGCATATTCGTTCCTGCGGTAATTATCATCGCAGCCGTGACGATAGCCGTGTGGCTCCTTGCAGGGCAGACGGTGGGATTCGCCCTTGCAAGAGGTATTTCCGTCCTTGTTATAAGCTGCCCCTGCGCACTTGGACTTGCAACCCCTGTGGCAATAATGGTGGGCAGCGGAATGGGCGCAAAGAACGGTATTCTGTTCAAGACCGCCGCTTCTCTTGAATCCGCAGGCAAGGTGAGCATTGTTGCTCTTGATAAAACGGGAACTATAACCAAAGGCGAGCCGCAGATAACGGATATTGTTCCTGCGGAGGGCGTGAGCGAGGAAGAACTGCTCCGTCTTGCCTATTCTCTTGAAAAGAAAAGCGAACACCCACTTGCAAAGGCCGTTGTTGCTCTTGTGGAAGAAAGAAATTCGGGATATGACGAAGCCGAAAACTTTGAGATACTTGCAGGAAACGGTCTGAAAGCTGTTATCAGCGGCAAAGAAGCGGCAGGCGGCAGCTATAAATTTATCGGCAGTATAACAGACCTTGATAAAAAGGCTGCAAAGGAGTATGAGCGCCTTTCGGGAGAGGGCAAAACACCCCTTTTCTTTATGCAGAACGGCAGATTTGCCGGTATCCTTGCGGCGGCGGACGTTATAAAGGAGGACAGCCCGAATGCGGTAAAGGAACTGCAGAATATGGGCATAAAAGTTGTTATGCTAACGGGGGATAACGAGCGCACCGCCAAGACCGTGGGAGCGCAGGCAGGAGTTGACGAGATAATAGCAGGCGTTCTTCCGGGCGGCAAGGAGGAAGCTGTAAAGAAGCTTAAAAAGCAGGGCGGAGTTGCTATGGTCGGGGACGGAATAAACGACGCTCCTGCGCTTACAAGAGCGGATGTTGGCATTGCTATAGGAGCAGGTACCGACGCAGCCATTGACGCAGCCGATGTTGTGCTTATGAAAAGCCGTCTCAGTGATGTTCCTGCGGCGATACGCCTGAGCAGAGCCACCCTGAGGAACATTCATCAAAACCTGTTCTGGGCGTTTTTCTACAACGCCGTGGGAATACCCCTTGCGGCAGGAGTTTGGATACCCGTGTTCGGCTGGCAGCTGAATCCCATGTTCGGAGCGGCGGCAATGAGCCTTTCCAGCTTCTGCGTTGTAACAAATGCCTTAAGGCTGAACCTCATCGACATATACAATGCCGGTAAGGACAGAAAAATTAAAGCAAAGCATAAAAAGGAGGAAAAAACAATGACAAAAACATTGAAGATCGAAGGTATGATGTGCGGACACTGTGAAGCGGCTGTAAAAAAGGCGCTTGAAGCGATCGAAACGGTAGATTCCGCAGAGGTGAGCCACGAAAAGGGTACGGCGGTAGTAACACTTTCTGCCGATACACCCGACAGCGTGCTGAAAAAAGCCGTTGAGGATAAGGATTATACCGTTACGGAGATAAAGTGACTGTGCGGAACTGCGAAGCATAACGGGATTCCAAAGGGACTCGTCCCTTTGGCGAGGATTTTTAAGGGCGAGGAGCCCTTAAATCGCTCTCCGCAGAGAGCGAAATCCCCTAAAAAGTTAAGCACATAGCCAAGTAACAGCAAAAACAAACAAAGTAACAAACCAAAGGCGCAATTCACATCAAAAATCGGAACCTTGCAATGTTTTGTCAAAAACATTGCAGGTAAAACCGACAAATGTGAATTGCGCCTATTCTATCGTATCAAGATAAACTACCCTCGGATAAAATGTGCGGAGCGGAGCGACGTGCATTTTATCCGACACGGCAAACTTTAGCGGTAGCTTGACGCACAGAATCAGCATTGTTTCGCAGTTTTTCTGTAGGGGCGCACACAGTGTGCGCCCGTTGGCGAGCACTTTTGGTGCGGTTTAACAGGATTTGTTGGGGCAACTATTACATAGTTTGTCGTGTCGCAGGAAAATACACTTCGCTTCGCTCAGTATATTTTCCTGCGAGGGGGACTTTGTTTGTACGGGTTAGAAATAGGCGCAATTCACATAGTCGGTTCCACAAGTTTTATGTTATACAAGACATTACTTGGTTCCGATTTTTGATGTGAATTGCGCCTTTGTTTTTTTACTTTGCCGCTTTTAACACGGCTTGGCGTTATGCCCGACTTTAGGGGATTTCGCTCTCTGCGGAGAGCGACAAGGGGCTCCTCGCCCCTTGACCCTCGCCAAAGGGACTCGTCCCTTTGGAATCCCGTTACGCTTCGCAGTCGGATACTTTACTTTGTGTTTTACCCGTAAATTTTCTTTGCAATATCAACGGTTTCCTTTGCATCTCTTGCATAGAAATTCGCACCGATGCTCTTGGCATATTCGGGGGTAAGAACTGCGCCGCCTACAACTATCTTGCAGTCAACGTTGTTTTCGTGCAGCAGCTTTACCGTCTTTTCCATTGAACCGAGTGTGGTGGTCATAAGCGCCGAAAGTCCAACCAGCTTCACCTTGTGTTCAATTGCAGCGTCAACAACAGCCTGACATTCAACGTCCTTGCCAAGGTCAATTACCTCATAGCCGTAATTTTCAAGCAGCACCTTGACAATGTTCTTTCCGATGTCGTGAACGTCGCCCTTTACGGTTGCCAGTACCACTTTTCCCTTTACAACGGGCGCAGAATCGTTCTTTGTCATATGTGTGCGTATCACATCGAAAGCCGCCTGCGCCGCACCTGCGGACATAATGAGCTGTGGCAGGAAGATCCGACCCTTTTCAAAATCCTCACCCGTTTTGTCAAGGGCAGGTATAAGGATATTGTCAACTATATCCATAGCGTCCGTTGTTTCAAGAAGCTCCTCGGTCAGCTTTGCGCTTTCCGCTTTAAGACCGTTTGCAACAGCGTGTTCAAGACCGCCGTTTCCGTTCTGGGTCGCCTTTGGGATAGGTGACGGCGGCGTTTTTTCTGCGCCGTATATTTTTATGAACTCTACCGAGTTAACGTCCGCACCCGTCAGCAGGCGGTATGCTCTTACTGCACCCGTCATTGAAGCAACGTTGGGGTTCATTATCGGCAGGTCAAGTCCGTTTGAAAGGCACATCTGCAGGAAGTTGCAGTTTATAAGCTCCCTGTTTGGCAGACCGAAGGAAATGTTTGAAACGCCAAGCACGGTTTTAAGTCCAAGCTCGGTTTTCACCCTGCGGACAGCTTCAACGGTCTTCATAACGTTTTCCTGCTCCGCCGAAGCGGTCAGAGTAAGGCAGTCGATGAAAATATCTTCTTTTCTTATGCCCTCCGCAAGGGCTCTGTTCATTATCTTTTCTGCAATCTCAAAGCGCTTTTCAACGGTCTTGGGGATGCCGCCTTCATCAAGGGTAAGTCCCACTACCGCAGCGCCGTATTTTTTCACTATAGGCAGTATTTTTTCAAGGGAGCCTTCTTCGCCGTTTACGGAATTGACGATAGGCTTGCCGTTATACACCCTCAGCGCCGCTTCAAGCACCTCGGGAACGGTGGAATCTATCTGCAGGGGAAGCCCCGTAACGCTCTGCAGCGCCTTTACCGTCCGCACCATCATTGCCTTTTCGTCAATTTCGGGCAGACCAACGTTAACGTCAAGTATTTCCGCACCTGCCTGCGCCTGTTCGATAGCCTGTCCGAGAATGTAGTCAATATCGCCCTTTCTCAGCGCCTCCTTGAACAGCTTTTTGCCCGTAGGATTTATTCTTTCACCGATTATTCTCGGCTGGTCGATAACAACGGTATTTTCCGCAGAACATACCGCCGCTGCCTTCCGGGGAACGTTCTTCTCGTACTTCATTCCGCCGAGCTTTGATACAAGCGCTCTTATATAATCGGGGTTTGTACCGCAGCAGCCGCCTGTCAGCTTTATTCCGTACTTAACAAGACCTGCTGCGCTTTCCGCAAATTCTTCGGGGGTAACGTCATATTCATTTGTAACGGGGTCGGGCAGACCTGCGTTCGGCTTTGCAACGATAGGAAGGCTTGTCCACTTGGAAAGCTCCTCGATAACCGGTGCAAACTCACGGGGGCCGAGAGAGCAGTTAACGCCTATTGCGTCTGCACCAAGACCCTCCAGCGTAAGAGCCATTGCGCTTACGGAGCAGCCCGTAAAGGTGCGGAGATTCTGCTCAAAGGTCATTGTGCATATAACGGGCAGGTCGGAATTTTCCTTTGCCGCAAGAAGAGCCGCTTTCATTTCGTAAAGGTCGGTCATTGTTTCTATAACGATAACGTCCGCATCACAGCCTGCAAGGACTTCTTCCTTGAAATAGTCGTAGGCTTCTTCAAATTTAAGGGTTCCTGCAGGTTCAAGAAGCTGACCGATTGGGCCAACGTCAAGCGCAACAAGCGCCTTGTCTCCAACAGCGTTTTTTGCAATGCTTACCGCTGCGGAAATAAGCTCATTGACGGTCTTTCCCGTTTCAGCCATTTTGTAGGAGTTTGCGCCGAAGGTGTTTGCGTAAACTATCATGGAGCCTGCCTCGGCGTAAGCCTTATGCACTCCGGCGATTATCTCCGGGCGTTCAAGGTTCATAAGCTCCGGCACTTCACCTGTTTTAAGACCGCTTTTCTGCAGCATTGTACCCATGCCGCCGTCAAGAAAAACAAATTCGTTATCGTTAAGAAGCTTGTAAAAGCGTTCCTTTTTATTCATAGCATCTGATCCCTTTCTTTCTGTAAGCGCAGTTTTCCCTTATTTTGCAGACGGTGCAGCCCGACCGCTTTTTCTCAACGGGAGAAGCGGAAAGCCCTATTACTGCGGTAACAGATTTTTTCGGAGTAAGAATATTGTTTTCGTTGGCAAAAACTCCGATGGTGCGTCCTGCGTTGGTGACATCAAGAAACTGCCGCTGCAGCTCTATGGGCAGGTCGCCGTAGCCTGCGGAAAAGCGCCATGTCATAAACATTTGGGGGCAGCTTTCCCTTATTGCTTCCTCTGCTTTGTCGCATACCTGCTCGATTGCACAGCCTGCCATAGCGTCGGTTATAACGGCGGAAGCCATGTCCTCCACCTGCTCCCTGCGGATAAGAGTGTCAACGTCCGCCCCTACGGTAGCGCAGAGCAGCGCCGCCTTTTCGCAGCCTGCAAGGTGCGCACAGATGTCCCTGCCCGTCATTTCAAGGGTACAGCCGCTTAAGACCACCTTTTCGCCGCTGTTTTCGGCAATGTCAAAAATGCGGTAGGTGTACCTTCCCTTTGCCGCAGCCGTCAGCTTTTTTTCACATTCATCCATAAGCCGCTGCAAATTTTCGTCGGGTTCATCTCCCTTAAAGGCAAGATACCTCAGAGCCTCTTTGCGGTTTATGGACTCTATTTTTACGGTGTTCATTGTTTCTCCCTCTTTGAGTTCCAAAAGGGTCTGATGCACGTTGTTTAAATTCATAAATTACGGGCGGATAATATCCGCCCCTACATAAAACCTTGTGTTTTAACGAGGTGATTTTGTAGGGGCGGCTATCAGCCGCCTGATTAATAATGTGCAGCGCCCCAAATTTGTTAAGCAAACGGATTTTCCGTTTTATAAAGCATACCCTTAGGCTGATTGAAGCCGATGTTCTGCACTCCCAAATAACGGAACACATCGAAAAGCGCCTTTCCGTTGTGTGAGAAGGTCACCGCACCGTGGTGTGGGAAACGTCCCTCTATAAGAATGTGACGGTAGAAGCGACCCATTTCCTTTATTGCAAAAACGCCGATGCCGCCGAAGGAACGTGTGGGAACGGGAAGGACCTCGCCTTCCGCAACATATGCCTTCAGCTCTGCGTCCGCATTGCTCTGGAGACGGAAGAAGGTAATGTCCGAAGGTGCAATGTCGCCTTCAAGAGTACCTCTTGTAATATCCGGTTCCTTGTCGGGTTCAAGTCCTCTGTGCATGATAAGCTGGTACTTCATTTCCTTTGAGGACAGCTTTTCTGCGGCTGTGTTTCCGCAGTGGAAGCCCATAAATGTGTCTGTAAGGGAGTAGTCGAACCTGCCCTTTATTTCGTTAACGTAAAGGTCTGCAGGAACGGTGTTGTTGATGTCAAGAAGCGTTACAACATCGCCTGAAACGCACTGACCGATAAATTCGCTCAAAGCGCCGTAAATATCGACCTCACAGGCGCAGGGTATACCCTTTGCCGTAAGACGGCTGTTTACATAGCAGGGTACAAAGCCGAACTGTGTCTGGAACGCAGGCCAGCACTTGTTTGCAAAAGCAACATATTCTCTTGAACCCTTGTGTTCTTCCGCCCAGTCAAGAAGGGTTATTTCAAACTGCGCCAGCTTGGGAAGTATGCCGGGCATCTTGTTTCCCGAGCCAAGCTCCGCTTCCATTTCCTTTACAACGCCGCCAATTCTTCCGTCGCCTGCGTGAGCGTTGAAAGCAGCGAAAAGGTCAAGCTCGGAGTTTTCCTCTATCTCAACTCCAAGGTCGTAAAGCCTTGCGATAGGTGCGTTGCAGGCAAGAAAATCCTGTGGACGGGGGCCGAATGTGATTATTTTCAGGCTGCCCAGTCCCAGTACCGTTCTTGCAACGGGGATAAAGCCGCTTATCATGTCTGCCACCTCGTCGGGCGTTCCAACGGGGTATTCGGGTATGTAAGCCTTGACATTTCGCAGACCAAGGTTGTAGCTTGCGTTGAGCATTCCGCAGAAAGCGTCGCCTCTGCCGTCAATAAGGTTGTCGCCGAACTCCTCTGCGGCTGCGGCGAACATAACGGGCATACCGAATTTCTTTGCAAGGAGAGTTTCTGCGGTCTCGGGACCGAAATTGCCAAGATATACAACAAGAGCGTTAACTCCTGCATTTTTCAGGTCGCATACAGCTTCAAGCATATCCTTTTCGTTTTCAACGGTAACGGGACATTCGTAAATATCAATGTTTTTTTCCTTGCAGGACTTTACAACGGCGCTTCTTCTTGAAGCTGAAAGGGATTTTGGGAAGCAGTCACGGCTCACAGCCGCAATTCCGAGTTTTACAGCAGGCATATTTGTCATAATTCATCTATCCTTTCATATGGGAACCTCTAAAAACCTCCTTCTTGGCAAATTTTCTATGACTTTGCCCGTCTTCTGCGTTAACAAACCTTGTAATACATCAAGTATTACGGCGGTTTGTTGCCTTGAAGTCGGACAAAGTCAATAACGAAAATTTGCGAGCAATACGAAGTATTGCTTAGTCTCGGTTTTTAGAGAACCCCCAAAAATAAAGCGGCACAGACCATGCGCCGCCATAAGTTACGAGCTTTTTACGGAACGTTATTCCGCTTCGGGAGTGTCTATGGTAACTTCTTCCTTGACTTCCTTTTCGTCAAGCTCTATCTTGAACATCGTAGCATAATAGCCGGAAACGCCGTTCACCGTGTCATAGGTAAGGGTCATGGAGAAGGTGAGGTAGTAGCTGCTTGCGGAAACTGTCTGCTTGTAGACAAGCTCCATGTCAACATCCTCGGTGCCTGTCATTGCTCCGCCTGCGGAACAGCCCTCGTTGGTGCAGTGCTTTTTTATAAGCTCCTCGGTCTTTTTGTTGAAATATTCCTCTGCGGCAGTCCTGTCGATAAGGCAGTGGACTTCTTCGGAGTAGCCGTTAAGGAAAATGTCGTCCTCGCCCTTTTTTGTCTTGAACAGATATGTGATTATGGAATCATCGGCGTAGAAATAAGCGTCATTTTCGGGAACAAGAGCCGTTACCTCGGCTTTAAGGTCGGTATCGTTGTTAACGCTCCATATAGTGGTGTCGTCCTCATAATAAAGGTCAACGCCATCGGGCTGCATGGAGATTATCTTGCTGCTGGGCATTCCCAGTTTTATCCTTGTAAGTATACCGCTGTATGTATTTTCTCCGGAAGCGCTGTCCTTATCTCCGCAGCCTGTCATAAGCGCAGCGCACATTACTGCCGAAAGAATTGCCGAAATGATCTTTTTCATATTGTCACGTCCTTGATATATAGTCGTTTTAAGGTTCGCTTATACATAATCATATGTTATAATAATAATACAAAATCTTTAAAAAGTCAACAAGTCAGAGTAAAAATCATAAAAATCCTTTGGAAATTGCCTTGACATTGCCGTTAAAAGTGATATACTTAAAACGTTAGGGAGAAAATTCTCCAAAAATCTAAGTTAATCGGAGGCATTTGCTATGTCACAGGAATTTATTGTTGAAACTTCCGCACGCCATGTCCACGTTACCGAACAGACCCTTGAGGTGCTTTTCGGCAAGGGACACCAGCTCACCAAGAAAAAGGATCTTTCCCAGCCGGGTCAGTTCGCCTGCGAGGAAAAGGTAGAGGTGGTAGGACCCAAGAACTCTCTTAAGTGCTCTATCCTCGGACCCGTAAGAAGTGCAGACCAGGTGGAGCTTTCCGCTACCGACGCTCGTACAGCAGGTATCACCGCTCCCGTAAGAGAAAGCGGCGACGTTGCAGGCTCCGGCGCATGCAAGCTTGTAGGACCCTGCGGAGAGGTTGAACTCAGCGAGGGCGTTATCATCGCAAAAAGACATATCCACCTTACTCCTGCCGACGCAGAAGAGCTTGGCGTAAAGGATAAGGACGTTGTATATGTAAAGATCGACACAAAGGACAGATCCGCTATCCTCGGCGATGTAGTTTGCAGAGTTTCCGCAAATTATGCAAAGGCTATGCACATCGATACAGACGAAGCTAACGCAGTTTCTTCCGCTCCCGGACAGACAGGCGTTATCGTAAAGCTCTGATTTAAATATCCTACATAAAAGAACTGCCGCAGACCCCATAAAGAGATCTGCGGCAGTTCTTTTTGATTATGGAAATGGGAGGATAAAAGCAAGATCTTATCAGCGCTTGCAGGGCATTACTTTATTTCAAGTCTGCGTGTGGCAGGAACGACCTTGTCCTTTTTGGGCAGATTCAGGATAAGCACACCGTTCTTGTATTCCGCATCAATGTGTTCTGCGTCAATGTTGGAAATATCAAATGACCTGCTGTAAGCGCCGTAGGAACGTTCACGGCGGATGTATTTGCCCTCATCGGACTTTTCCTCGTTGGTAACGCTGTTTTCGGCGGAAATGGTAAGTGTGTTTCCGTTGATGTCAATGTTGATGTCGTCCTTTTCAAAGCCGGGAAGCTCGGCTTCAACAACGTATCTGCCGTCTTCTTCCTTTATATCTGTTTTGCAGGACTCGGCAGGGAAGTGATTATTGAAGAAGTCCTTTTCAAAGTCGTGGAATGCGTTAAAAAGGTTGTAGCTGTTTCTTTCAAAGGGTGTAAGTCCATACATATAAATTCCTCCTTGGGTCGGCGTATGCCGAATTAAAGTTTTGTTGTTTTTTCTGTTGTTTCTGTTGAACATTATTACCGTTCCATCGGTATCATCCTCTTTTCTCTTTCAACAGCTATATAATAAAGCTGCGATATGAGCGTTTTATGAGCTGTTTGTGAAAAATAGATGAAAATTAGCACTCTATTGATTAGATTGCTAACAAACAACCCTCGAGATTGCTAAAGTAGTGCCATAAAACGCAGGTAACCTGCAAAAATACGGAGGTCAGCTGCGTTGACAGGCAATAAAATGGGATGATATAATATTTATGTCAACAGGATATTTTTAATGAGGGGAAAACTGCAATGAAAAAATTTTATGAAAAAAGCGAGATATGGTTTGCGGCGGCATGGATAATCATTTATGTTGTTGCAATGGGAAATCTCAGAAACAATTTCGGAGATGAAAGTCTGTATTCAATGCTGGGAGTGCTGATAATTGCGGTCATATTGACTGTATTTATTGTAAAAAACAAGCTGACAGAAAAATACGGGTTGGTTCGCTGCTCGGAAGGTAAGAAGTATCTGTATTATATTCCGTTTATCCTGCTTTGTACCGTGAATCTGTGGTTTGGTGTTGCTTTGCATTACGACCTGCAGCATCAGATAATTGCTGTTGTTACTATGGCGCTTGTCGGTTATGTGGAGGAAATTATTTTCAGGGGACTTTTGTATAAAGCTATCGAAAAAGACAGTGTTAAGCAAGCGATAATCATATCTGCAGTAACATTCGGAGCAGGTCATATTGTAAACCTGCTTACAGGTCACGGCAGCGTTGATACTGTTCTTCAGATGGCATATGCAATAGCGGTAGGCTTTGCGTTTGTTATGTGCTTTTATAAAAGTGGAAGTCTGCTTCCCTGCATTGTCACACACAGCGTTATAGATATTACATCGAAATTCTCAAATCATAATATATCGGAGCAGACAGAGCAATTTTGGAACTACGGAGCAACGGCGTTTATCATACTTGTTGCCGGAGGCTACGCATTATACCTGCGCAAAATAAATAAAGCCGCAGCTGACAGATGATTGTGTATCAAAATGGAACTATATTTAATTCGGAATTATGGGCGCTTCGCTAAATGAATAATGAAGAATGAATAATTAAGGTATTCGCTTTACTCACAAATTTAAAAATACATCGCTGCAGGCGATACCATAATTCCACATTCCACTCTCCACATTCCAAATTTTGCATTAAAAAACTTCACACTCATATAAATTATAAAGCAGCCCGGGAAATTTCGGCTTTCTCGGGCTGAATTTTTGTGCAAACAGGTTAAAATTGTGTTAATTGCTTCGCAGAGAAAAAAATAAATTGACAGAACGGGAAAAAAAGTGTATAATTTATAATGCTCCGTGAAAGCTAATCACAAGGAGCGGTTATTATATGAATCAAAAGGAGTGAAAAGAATGGACGCGGGAAGTAACGGTATAAAACCCCGAAGTTTCGGCTTCGGAACAGCGGAGCTTTCCGTATTCGTTCCGTAAGCCCTTTAGTGTTTTATACCTCCGTATTTATTAAAATAAGGAGGGGTGTCCGATGGACAAGGAACTGGCTGTAAGCCTTATCAAAGACAAAAAATTCGCTCAGCTCAAAAACGAGCTGCAGGAGATGAATCCTGCGGATATTGCGGTGCTTGTAGAGGAAATGGACGACTTCGACGAGTTCGGTGAAAGGGAGCTTACTCTGCTTTACAGAATTCTCCCGAAGGAGCTTGCCGCAGAGGTTTTCTCCTACATGGACAGCCGTATGCAGATGGTGCTTATCAACGCATTCTCCGATAAGGAGCTGAGGGACGTTATCGATGAGCTGTACCTCGACGATACCGTTGACATTATCGAAGAAATGCCGGCAAACGTTGTTTCAAGAATACTTAAAAACACCGATTCCGACACAAGAAAGCAGATAAACGAGCTGCTCAATTACCCCAAGGACAGCGCAGGCTCCGTTATGACTACGGAGTTTGTGTATCTGCAGAAGGATTCAACCGTTAAGGAAGCCTTCGACCAGATAAGGCATATCGGCGTTGTCAAGGAAACGGTCTACACCTGCTACGTTACGGAAAGCCGCAAGCTGGTGGGCGTTGTTACCGTTTTGGATATGCTTGTTTCCGATTATGAGACCCGTATCGAAGATATAATGGAGACCAACGTTATCAGTGTTCAGACCCACGACGACCAGGAGACCGCCGCTCAGATGCTTTCCAAGTACGACCTTGCGGCAATACCCGTTGTGGACGGCGAGAACCGTATCGTGGGAATCCTGACCTTCGACGACGCTATGGACGTCATCCGTGACGAGGACACGGAGGATATCGAAAAAATGGCGGCTATGCTGCCTTCCGAAAAGCCCTATATGAAAACGGGAATTTTCAGCATTTATAAGCAAAGAATACCGTGGCTCATGCTGCTTATGATATCTGCGACCTTTACGGGAATGATACTTACGCACTTTGAAAGCGCTCTGGCGGTAGTGCCTGCGCTGACGGCGTTTATACCTATGCTTATGGATACCGGCGGAAATTCGGGCGGTCAGGCTTCGGTAACAATTATCCGCGGACTTTCCCTTAACGAGATAAGTTTCAGAGATATTTTCAAGGTAATGTGGAAAGAACTTCGGGTAGGTATGCTGTGCGCTGTGACTATCGCAGTGCTGGTTTTTGCAAAGGTAATGGTCATAGACCGCAAGAGCATTGAAATTGCGTCAATAGTTTCGGCTACTATGTTTTTTGTGATAGTTGTGGCAAAGCTGGTGGGCTGTACGCTTCCTATGCTGGCGAAGAAAATAGGCTTTGACCCTGCGGTAATGGCAAGCCCGTTCATAACGACTATCGTGGACGCACTTTCGCTGCTTGTATATTTCCTTATCGCTTCAAGCGTGCTCGGATTTTAAAAAAATAATGACCCGGACGGAATTTTTCCTTTCGGGTCTTATATTTTTGAGTGTAATGTAATTATGAAAGAGATTTTTGCATAAAATTCTAAGTGCAATTGATAATTTTTTGACAAAACTTTGTTATATTCAGAAAAAAACTATTGCAAATGTGGAAAACAGTGCTATAATATATACAATAGATCATTAAATTGACAGGGGGATCAGTATATGTCTGATATTATGGCTATCGGCGAAATGCTGGTAGATTTTACAAAAGAAACAACCGATAAGGGGGAAATAGTTTACAGACAGAACGCCGGAGGCGCACCGGCAAATGTTGCGGTAATGGCGGCAAAGCTGGGTACGACCTCGGGGTTTATCGGAAAAGTTGGCAGGGATATGTTCGGAAAATACCTTAAAGACGTCCTTGCCGAAAATAAAGTCAATACCGACGGTCTTGTTCTGGACAGCAAGTATTCCACCACCCTTGCTTTTATAGACAAGAACGAAGACGGCGAAAGAGAATATGTTTTTTACCGCAATAATGCGGCTGACGCAAATATGGCTTACAGCGAGGTAAGGAAAAAACTTATCGACGGCTGTAAAATACTGCATTTCGGCTCGCTTATGCTTACCCACGAACCCTCAAAGTCTGCGGCGACACTTTCTGTGGAGTACGCCAAGCAGCAGGGCAAGATAATTTCCTACGACCCCAACTGGAGGGAGA
The DNA here is from genome assembly GCA_051881775.1 of Oscillospiraceae bacterium. Classification (GTDB taxonomy): domain Bacteria; phylum Bacillota; class Clostridia; order Oscillospirales; family Ruminococcaceae; genus UMGS363. Next base: position 32,112 of record JBJEQN010000096.1, read on the forward strand.
AACTCTGGAATTCAAGAGCAGAGGCTATGCAGGCAATGCAGAGCGTTCTGAAGCTTGTTGATATTGTAAAAGTTTCCGAGGAGGAGCTTCAGGTGCTTACCGACTGCGGAAATATGATACCTGCCATAGCCAAGCTGCTTGGACAGGGAATAAAGATAATCTGCATCACACAGGGAGCAAAGGGCTGTGTTATCGCCACCAGACAGGGCATTGAATCGGTACACGCCTTCAAGACCGAAACGGTCGATACTCTCGGCGCAGGAGACAGCTTCTTCGGTGCGTTCCTGTCACAGATAGTTAAGTCGGGCAAGAGCCTTGAAGAGCTTGAAATGAGCGATCTTACGGGATTTGCTCTTTACGCCAACGCCTGCGGAGCGTTAAGCTCCACCAAGCCGGGAGCTATCCCTGCCATGCCGGAGGAAGCCGAGATACTTGACCTTATCAAAAACGGCAAGGTGCTTATGTAACCGTATATGATAACAAAAAACGGACCTGTACATTGTTTTTGTGCGGGTCCGTTCACTATTTTAAGCATAAATCACACCAAGTCGGGATAAATTGCTTTTATCTGTTCATCTGTAAAGCCTAATGCTTTCATTTTCCGAATTGTCAGATTGCGTTCTTCGGTTTTGCCTTCCGCTCTGCCTTTAACAATGCCTTCTTCCAAGCCCTCAGCTTTAGCATTCTTCAAAGCAGAAGCCTCGTCGTGGAGAGCCTTCTCACGCAGACGGGCGATCTCCCTTATCTTTGTATCCTCCGACATATCGTATATAACATTTACGGTTTTCTGCATAATTAAGATCCCGAAATAATTGCCTTTATCTGTTCGTCGGTCATGCCGTATGCCTTCATTTTAGCAATAACGCTTGCTTCTCCTTCGGCTCTGCCCTCAGCTTTGCCTTTAACAATGCCTTCTTCCAAGCCCTCAGCTTTAGCATTCTTCAAAGCAGAAGCCTCGTCGTGGAGAGCCTTCTCACGCAGACGGGCGATTTCCCTTATCTTTGTATCCTCCGACATATCGTATATTACTTTAAGCATAAATCACACCAAGTCGGGATAAATTGCTTTTATCTGTTCATCTGTAAAGCCTAATGCTTTCATTTTCCGAATTGTCAGATTGCGTTCTTCGGTTTTGCCCTCGGCTCTGCCCTCGGCTCTACCCCTGGCTATTCCCTCGGCTCTGCCTTTAACAATACCTTCTTCCAAGCCCTCGGCTTTAGCATTCTTCAAAGCGGAGGCTTCATCGTGAAGAGCTTTTTCACGCAGACGGGCGATTTCCCTTATCTTTGTATCCTCCGACATATCGTATATAACATTTACGGCTTTCTTCATAATGGGAACATTGGTCTGACTTATCATATCCAATTCCTCCTCACTGTCAGCATTTATAAACTGCAGCCACAATTCACGGCTGTTATCGGGATTGGGCTTCTTGCCGACCTTTTTCAGTTCAAAGAAGTGTATGCCGAATTTATCGGAAAATACCTCGTCTGTGCCTTTTATCATTGCAGCAACTTCCGTGTGGTAATCCTCCCCGGCAAACATATTGAAATTGATGATATTTATAGTTATGGTCTGTTTAAGCTCACTGTAATCTTCGCCGCTTTTCAGCTCCGACGAGTACAGCTTTGCCCAGTAGAAAAGCGTTCTGTCACGGTAATCCGCATCGTTCTTGACCTGAATTTCCACGTTGACAAGCTTGTCATCCACCTTAAGGCTCAGGTCAAGACGGCTGAACTTTCCCGACAAAGTTTCCGGCGGAAGCTCGGGATTCGTTATTTTTATCTCCGAGATGTTTTCCTGCGGAATGTCAAGCATACTTGCCACAAAGGAATGAAGCATATCCTCGTTTTCGGTAAAAAGCTTTTTGAATATTATATCCAGCTTTGCGGAAATTACATTTCGTGCCATTGGAGTTTCCCTCCCTGCTGTATTATATCACATTTTTTATTGAAAATGCAAGGCAAAAGCCGCATATCCGGAAGCCGTCCTGCGTAATTTTTATCTGCAGTATTTTGCCATTGCGCTTTATTCCTCTTTTTCGGAGGTTTCCGTAGTTCCGAGAGTGTTCTGATAAGCTGCATTATCGAACCAGTTGTCAAGAACGTCTGTGGATATAGAGTAGCCCTTGCTTGTTCTGACATATTCGTCTATTTCTCCTGAGGTAATGAGGTTTACGATCTCTTCTTTGGAAAGATTAAGGTATTCCGCAGCTTCGTCCTCGGTAAGATATTTTTTCTGACCGAAGCTCATATTTTCGGGAACGTTGTATGTATTGGAATCGGCAAAGGTCTTTTCCGACATGGTCTTGTTAAGCTTTCTTATACCTCCGCCGATATTTATTCCTGCAATAAGTATGCATATACCGAGAAATATCGCACCGATAAGATTTCCGTTTATTCCGCTGCGGTGGGGAGCCTTGTTCTGATTTGAAGCCATGATATACAACCTCCGTAATTGTTACTTTATTCTGATCTCTTGCCCGAGGCAGAAGGAGTAGAGGTAAGCCTCCTTGACCCTTTTGCCGAATATTTTTTCCAGAGCAGCGCTGTAAAGACAGAGCTGACGGCAGTATCTGTCCGCAAGTACCGCAGGTTCGCTTACACGGTCGGTCTTGTAGTCCGCAAGCACGATGCAGCCGTCCTCCTCGAACATACAGTCCGCAATTCCCTGAAGCATACCGTTGGTATTATTATACTCCAATACCAGCTCATCGTCAAGCCCGAGACGGGATATTTCGATAAGAAATTTCTGCTCACGCTTTATCTCGCCCGATTTTTTCATCCTTGTATAAAGCTCCGAGGAGAAAAATGTGTGCAGCTGACTGTAATCAAGGGAGTTCTTTTCCTGCTCGCTTAAAATGCCCTTTTCCGCAAGGAGCTGTGCCTGTCCTTTGGGGTCTGTTTCCGCAAGAGCGTAATCCGCATATTGCATAAAGGTGTGCATAGCGGTTCCTTTTTCTGCAGCGGTAAGGCGGTTCTTGTCGGCGTAAAATTCGGGACGGCGGAGGAATATTCCATCACTTTCGCTTTTGGCAATTTCCGTGATAGTCAGCTTTGCAGGGGTCTCGGGCAGGCGGCTGTCATAGCTGAAATTGAAGCCGTCAAGGAGATCTCTCACGCTTTCTTCGTCCGGCAGTACCTTCACCTTTTCCTCAGCGCTTTCCTTTTCTTCTTCCGCAGATGAGGAAGATACTTTTATCCGTGCCTTGCTGCTGCGGACGGGAACTTCAAAATCGCTTTGTATCTTAGAGCCTGTAGGGTGGGTAAGCAGCGCCGCAAGGAGCCAGTCCAGCATTGAAAGAGCGGAAGAAGCCGCAGCGTCAGCAGCTCCGCCCGAAGCAGCAATAGCCGTGCATACCGAGGCTATGCGCTTTGCGGTCTTGTCATTGTCGGGAACGGTGATGAAAAGCTGTTCCTTCGCTCTTGTAAGGGCAACGTAAAGCAGGCGCATTTCTTCGCTTACCGTGTCCTGCCTGTTGATGCGGCTAATAACGTACTGGGGGAAGGAATTGTACAGCTTAAGCTGTTTTCTGTCCTGTATCTTAAAGCCGATGCCGTAGTCAAGGTTAAGCTGCATACGGGCGTTGACGTCGGAAAGATTAAAGGGCTTGGAGGTCCCGCAGAGGAACACAAATGGATATTCAAGACCCTTTGACTTGTGTATGGTCTTTATGGAAACGGCGTTGTCGGCAGGTGAAACAACAGATGCTCTCACAAAATCCTTGCCCTTTTCCGAAACGTCACGGAGATAGCGTATAAAGCCGGAAAGTCCGCCGGAGGAGTTCTGCTCATAGCTTTTTGCATATTCAAGAAGCAGCCGCAGATTGGCTTTTTTCTGCTCGCCGTCTGCGTAAGCCTGAACGGAAGAAAGAAAATCCGTGCTGTCGTATATGGTAACGATAAGCTTTTCAAGGCTTTGTGAAGCGGCGCATATCCTCAGCCTGTCATATATCTCCTTAAAGCGTTTCAGCTTGCCGTAAGCGGAGCATAGAGACGGGTCATCAAGAGCGGTCAGAACGCATTTGTACATCTTGTCCTTTTTATCAGCGGAAAGCAGCCGCAATTCCGCAGTTTCCTCCGCCGTAAGCATAAACATTGGCGACATAAGCACCGATACAAGGGGAATGTCCTGCATAGGATTGTCAATAACGGCAAGAAGATTAACAAGCACCGAGATCTCACGGGATTTAAGATACCCCGTCGTTTCCTCGCAGGAGGCTCTTATTCCGAACCGTGCAAGCTCGTCTGCATAAAGCTGTCCTCTTGCCCTGTCACGGAGAAGGATACAGAAATCACGGCACTCGCAGGGACGCAGCACACCCTTGTCATAAACTGTGCTTGACCCGAGCATAGACTTTATTTTAAGAGCGGCGGCTCTTGCTTCTGCGCATACCTCCGCAGCGGTCTCTTCTCCTGCTTCTTCACCATCGTCAGTTTCGGATAACGCTGCAGGTACGGGCATTTCCTCCGCTTCTTCCGCAAAAATAAACTCCGTTGAACGGTCAGCTTCGGGGTAGACAGCACCTGCTTCAAGCCGCTCCGATTCGGTGTAGTCAATGCCCCCCGTTTCTCTGCTCATAACAGTCTCAAAAACATCATTTACAAAGTCCACAACGTCGGGGCTGCTTCGGAAGTTACGGTTAAGAAGTATGGCGGCGTTTTTGCCCTTGTAATCGGGTGTGTAAGGCTCTGCCCCTTCAAGTGCGCCGATAAAAATGGACGGGTTAGCAAGACGGAAACGGTAAATGGACTGCTTAACATCTCCCACCGCAAAAAGGTCGTCACCGTTTCTGTCAGCCGTGCCGTTTTTGGAAAGCATACGGAAAATAAGGTTCTGTGTGTTGTTAACGTCCTGAAATTCATCTATCATAACAAGGCTGTAATACTCCGAAAGCTCCTTTGCAAGGGAAGAACGGCAGATATTGCCATCGTTGTCCTTGTAACACAGCAGCTTTACCGCCAGCTGCTCCGCATCGGAAAAGCCGAGAGCGTTCTTTTCCGTCTTTATCCTTGTAATTTCGGCAATAAGCTCCTTTACAATTACCGCAAGTCCGCTTGTTATCTCAAAGCTGCGGCGGTAATCGTCGGTTATGTCTTCAGCGGTAAACAGCGCCTTTGCAGCAAGGTCGGCGGCTTTTTTCTTGTAGCTGTCCCGTATGTCCTTTACCTTGTCAACAATGCTCCGCTCGTAAGAGTCTTCCTCCGTCTTGGGGTAACGGCAGGTCTCCCACTTTGGCAAAGCAATGCCGAAGCGCTGGTTCCAGTCAAGAGAATCGTCCTCCGCTTTGTCTGCAAGGGTAACGAACATATCCCTTTCACCGCAGATTATGCCGTATGCCTTGCCTTCACCTGCTTCTATCACCAGTTCCGCCCCATAGTCCGCAAGAGAAGCAATGCGGCGCAGATCTTCTGCAATAAATTTGGCATAAGCCTTTGCCAAAGGGTCGTTTTTCTCGTCAAATGGACGGGAATATTTCTCCGCAAAGCCGTCAAGACAGCTTTCGGGGAAGGGCATTGACATTATGAAACGGTATACGGACAGCACCGTTCTTTCAAGGTTAAGGTCGCTGCGCTGACTTCCGCTTGTGAAATCGCACAGGGCGTTCATCATATCGGGCTGCTCGGCGTAAAGCCGCTCAAAAACATTTTCCGCAGCCTTTGAAACAATGAGTTCTTCTTCCGTTCCGTCAAGAATACGGAAGCCTGCGGAAACGCCTAAAGACTGCACATTTTCCCTTATCATATCGAAGCAGAAGGAGTGGATGGTGGAAATTTTCGCAGAGGGGATAAGCGCCTGCTGACGGCAGAGCCAGTAGTTGTCGGGTTCAAGCTCTATCTGCTTTGCCAGCGCCTCGGAAAGCCTCTGCTTCATCTGCGCCGCAGCATCGTTTGTAAAGGTGACAACAACTATCCTGTCTGCGGACACCTTGTTCACCGGGTCTGACAGTATTTTAAGCAGACGTTCCACCAGTACAGAGGTCTTTCCGCTTCCTGCGGCGGCGGAAACTATCACCGCCGTATCTCTTGCATTTATAGCGTCAAGCTGACGTTCCGTCCATTGTGACATAGCCTGTTACTCCTTAATATTTGGTATTTGTTGTTTGTTTTGAAAGTCTGATGTTTTGTCAATGCCAAGTCGGATCATTATCATATCGTCTAATTTGATATTGTATAGATCACAATCGCTATATCCTTTCAAATAAGGAACAAGTTCAA